>JAVERH010000001.1:0-42772 GCA_034007245.1 Coriobacteriia bacterium
GTCCTGTGATCGTGTTACGGACGATCGCCCCGCCCACATCCGCGCAGTCCGAGCCGATCACGATCGCCGCCGGTGCGCCTTCTGAGACGGACACCCTCACGGCCTCGGCAAGCCTGTCGCCCAACGTACCTTCGCACTGCGCGCGCACTTCGATCCCGGAGCCTAGCCAACTCCTGCCGTCTGCGGCAGAGCCGTCGGCGAGCCTGATCTCCAGATCGACCGCGCCCGAGAGCTCGATGGCGCGGGCACGCTTGACCACGTGTTCCGTGAGCTCACGATGCAGTGCGAGCGCTGCTTCAGCGCCAAGCTCATCGGCTATCCGGCTCTTGACGCTCCCGAGGACCGGGCTGCGCGTCAACACGATCAGCCGGGGTCGCACTCTGTGTCCCGACCGGGTCACAGAAGGCTACCGTGTCAACCCGAGCCTGTGCCCGCCGTGCACGCCCAGCAGTGCGGCGCGAATCGGAGGCGTCGTCGGGCAAGACGCGCTGCATCGAACTCGGCTACGTGCGCAGGCGTTCCATCGGCTGTGCGTAGGCCGGCCGCGAGGTTGAAGTCGCAGTCGGAGAGCGTGCCGTCCCAGCCGATCTCGATCGCCGTCCGACACGAAAGCCCCGCCACGGTCTCGGGGTTGAAGCGCTCGGCAAGCTCGCAGAGGTACGACTCATACTCGCCACGCCGCTCCAGAGTGGTGCGGAAGCGGCCGATCGGCATGGTGGTGATGAGCACCAGCTTGTTGAAGTCGATGCCGAGATCGTCGGTTAGCGCGGCGCGATACCGGGCGGTGAGTTCGCTCTCCGGGCAGTCCTCACCGTAGCCACTCGAGTCCACTGAGAGGTCGAGGCGTGGATGTTCGGAGTGGCCCCAACCGGCTTCGTTCAGGCGGCGAAGGACTGCGAGTACTGTGTGTAGATGGTCTCCTCGCTGGCTGGCGTACCCCTCGAGGGCGAGTGTGGGTACCGAGGCGAGCAGGTCGACGCCTGTCCGGGCCAGATGGTCGATGACGCCTTCGGCCTCCGGCTCCAGGAGCGCTGTCAGGTTGGTGCGCATCTGGACGTGCAGGTCTGCCGAGCGCAGCTTCGATACGAGTGTGGGCAGGCCCGGGTGGAGTTCCGGTGAGCCACCGGTGATATCCACCAGTGCGGGCCGTATCTCGCGGGCGATACGGGACACGGCAGCCAGAGTGGGCTCGTCCATCATCTCCGTGCACGACGGCGAGCACGACTGGTGGCAGTGCGTGCACGCAGAGTTGCAGTATCGGCCGAGGTTCACCTGCAGGAGCTCGAGCCGCCGGGTGTAGAGCGCCTCGGGAAGTACGGCGGCTATGCGGCGTTCGAACGCGGCGGAAGACGTGTCCACAGCTACGCTCACCGGTCGGGACATGTGATGCTCAGCCGTGACGCAGTCGCCATCGTGACCCATCGGACCCCCCTGCTCTGACAGTGCGTGCGTGAGTCCAGCGTACTATTCTTGTATGACTCGCTATCATCAGAGGCGGCGTCGGCCCGTGATGTCCGTCATGTATCGAATATTCCCTAAGGAGGGGCCGCTGTGCCACGCACCTACCGCTTCGTGATCGTGGATGTCTTCACCGACACTCCGTTTACCGGGAACCAGCTCGGCGTCTTCACCAATGCGGCCGGTCTGTCCGACGACGAGATGCTCATGCTTGCGCGCGAGCTGCACTTCTCCGAGACGACCTTCGTGCTGCCTCCCGAAGGTGATGGCGATGTCCGCATGCGTATCTTCACGCCCGTGCGCGAGCTGCCCTTCGCGGGTCATCCCACGCTGGGTACGGCGTTCGTGCTCGCAGGACCGCTGCAAAAGGTCATCCTGAAGATCGAGACTGCGCGCGGCACGGTGCCGGTGGTACTCGACCGCGAGGGTGCCCGGATCGCCTTTGGCCGGATGGATCAGCCGATTCCCGCCATCGAGCCGTATGCGGACCCGGAACCGCTCTTCGCCGCACTCGGCGTCTCCGGATCACTGCTGCCGGTGGAACGTTACGACAACGGTACGCCCCACCTCTACGTGATGCTCGAGACTGAAGCCGAGGTGGCGACGCTCACGCCCGATATCGCTGCGATCGGTGCGCTTGTCGGCCCCACCGGCGTCTGCTGCTTTGCCGTCGAGGGCACTCGCCTGAAGGCGCGGATGTTCGGTCCCGAGCTCGGTGTGGCGGAGGACCCGGCGACCGGGTCGGCCGCCGGTCCGCTCGCGGTACACTTGGTGCGACACGGGCTCATCGAGTGGGGCGAGGAGATCACGATCGCGCAGGGTGCCGAGGTGAACCGTCCGAGCACGCTTTATGCACGTGCCGAGGGGGATGCTGACGGGATCACGCGCGTAGAGGTCGGTGGCTCGGCACGCGTCGTGGCACGCGGGGAGTTCCTGGTCTAGTCGCACGCGCTCTGTGTCAGTATCGCGCGCTATCATCGTACGCGTTCTGCCGCGCTCGATCGTTAGGATCCCTCATGGATCTCGACACTGGTTTCCGTCCTTCGCGACACGGGTTCGGTTTCACCAACAGTTGGCGGGATCAGCTCTTCGGGGTGGTCCCGTCTCGTGGCCGATGCGGCGGTATGGTCTTTGCCGCATTGGACTCTTTCCTGGCCGGCCATCACCTACCGGCCGAGGGGTGCGGGACCGTTCTTCCCCCGCATTCCAGCCCGCTTGCGCGTGCCATCTGGAAGCGGCAGATAGATAGTGTGGTGGTAGCGCGCGGCAAGAACCTCTGGTGCTTCGCTCGCTTCACGTATCTGCCTTCAACGAGTGTGCGCGGTATCAGTGTGGCGACCCGCCAGGGACTCCTGCCGCTCTTCGACATGATGCGCGGAGGGTTGCCTGTCCCACTGGGTCTCGTGAGCGGGATCGGTCTTACCCGGATGGCGCGTAACCATCAAGTGCTCGCATATGGAGCGGATTTCATGGAAGACCGGGCACTCGTGTATATTTACGATCCTAACCATCCGCGCAGAGACGACGTGACGCTTGAGATCCCGATGAACCCTCGGATGGGGATCGTGGAGCATATCGGCACCCGCCTAAAGCAGTGGCGCGGGGCTTTCATCGAGCGCTATCAGCCAGCCCGCCCGATCGCCTGAAAAGCCCCGGCGCGCATCGGTGGATGTGTTGCCGTGATGTACGAGTGTTCGACTGGAAGGCGTCACCACCTATGCAGCAAGAGGCACGTCTGATCGAGGGCCCGGTCGCTCGCACGCTTATCCGGCTGAGTGCGCCCATGGTCATCGCTATGTTCGCGATGGTGGGCTTCAACATCGTCGATACGTTTTACGTGGGCCGGCTCGGCGTCGAACCTCTTGCGGCGATGGGCTTCACGCTCCCGCTGGTCTTGTCTGTGAACTCCATCAGCCTTGGTATCGGTGTGGGCACCACGGCAGTCGTTGCTCAGGCCATCGGGAGACGAGACAGTGCAGGCGTGCAACGCTTCGCACTGAGCTCGCTGCTGCTGGGTATCACGGTGTCGAGTACGATGGCGATCGCCGGACTCCTTGGTGGTCGTGCGCTGTTCACGATGCTTGGTGCCGAGGGCGCAGTGCTCGAGCATGTTCTCCAGTACACATCGGTGTGGTTCTTCGGTCTGCCACTCGTCGTCGTCCCGCAGAACGGCAACAGCAGCATCCGGGCCGCGGGCGATACGAAGACGCCGGCCAAGATCATGCTCACCGCGCTCACCATCAATGCGATCCTCGACCCGCTGTTCATCTTCGGGTGGGGCCCTGTGTCGGCCTATGGGCTACGGGGCGCTGCGATGGCGACCGTGTTCTCACAGGCGTGTGCGATGACGCTCACGCTTCTCGTGCTGCATCGTCGCGGCATCCTTGTGCGCGTGAAGCTGACGGTCGCCGAGGTCCTGTCGGCATGGAAGCGGATCTTGAAGATCGGGCTGCCGGCTGCGGTCACGCAGTTGATCGCGCCGGTCTCCACGGCTGCGATCACGGCGCTCGTTGCGGGGTACGGTGTTGCCGCAGTAGCGGGCTTTGGCGTGGCGACGCGACTGGAGTCGTTTGCGGTGATGGTCATCAACGCTATCGGTGCAGCGCTTGTTCCGTTCGTGGGCCAGAACTGGGGCGCCGGTAAGAAGGCTCGCGTTAGTCGTGCAGTGAAGACGGCACTGGTGATGACGGCATCCTGGGGCGCCTTTGTGTGGCTTCTGTCACTGGTGGTCGGGCGTCAGGCGGCTGCTGTGTTCAACGAAGACCCTGACGTCGTCGGTGTGGTGATGTCTTACATGGCGATCGTCTTCCCGAGCTACGCGTTGCTCGGAGTGCTCGTCACCACGCTGAACGCCTTCAATGCCCTTCATCGTGCGATGCGCTCGCTCGTGCTGTCAGTGCTGCGCATGCTCGTGCTCTATGTGCCGCTCGCATACGTGGGCTCGGCCCTCTTCGGCCTCGGGGGTGTCTGGTGGGCTGCGTTCACTTCCAACGCAGTGGCGGGTGTGGTCGCGGTGCTCTGGTTCCGACACCTCTTCCATCGCATGGAGACGGAGCCACCACCTGACGTCTGGGATACGGATAGTGAGTATGAAGCTGTGGGTATGTAGGCTCCCTCAAGAGGGGGGTCGAAGATTCAATACGGATCTGACACAAGCGCCCAGAGTAATTCGATTTAGAGTATAGTACGTACTGGTATATACGTTAAAAGGGAGTAGTACGTGCAGCCGATCCACATCATCCCGTGTCTGGACATGAAGGACGGCCGTGTCGTCAAAGGTGTGAACTTCGTTGACCTGCGCGACGCGGGCGACCCGGTCGAGAACGCGGCGTTCTATCGCGAGGCCGGTGCCGATGAAGTCGCGATGCTCGATATCGCAGCTACCACCGAAGGGCGCACGACGCGTATCCAGTGGGCGCGTGACGTGGCGGATGCGCTCGGTGGCGTGCCGCTCACCGTCGGCGGCGGCATCAACAAGCTTGCTGACATCGAGGCGCTCTTCGAGGCGGGCGTCGCGAAGGTCTCCATGAACAGTGCGGCGGTGGTGCGTCCTGGTCTGATCGTCGAGGCCGCCGAGCGCTGGGGTTCGGAGCGCATCGTGGTGGCCATCGACGGACGTCGCAATACGAGACTGCCCTCGGGCTTCGAGGTCGTGGTGAGTGGTGGTCTGAAGGGCACCGGCATCGACTGTGTGGAGTGGGCTATGCGCTGCGAGGAACTCGGTGCCGGCACACTGTTGCCCACGAGCATGGACGGCGACGGCACGCTGTCCGGGTACGACATCCGACTCACCCGTGCTATCGCCGACCTGGTGTCGCTGCCGGTGATCGCATCGGGAGGTGCGGGGACGCTCGAGCACTTCTACGAGGGTGTGAGACAGGGCCACGCGGCTGCGCTGTTGGCGGCATCGGTGTTCCACTTCCGCACGTTCTCGGTCGGTCAGGTCAAGGACTATCTCGCCGACCGGGGTATCCCGGTCAGGCACTGATACGGAAGGACGCTGCATGCCCAAGCGCACGGATATCGAGAAGATCATGATCATCGGCTCGGGGCCGATCGTCATCGGCCAGGCGTGTGAGTTCGACTACTCGGGCACGCAGGCGTGTAAGGCGCTTCGTGCTCTCGGCTATAAGATCGTGCTGGTGAACTCCAACCCGGCTACGATCATGACCGATCCGGTCATGGCCGATGAGACGTATATCGAGCCGCTCAACATCGAGACGCTCGAGCGCATCATCGCAGCCTCGCGTCCCGATGCGTTGCTGCCGAACCTCGGCGGGCAGACTGCTCTCAATCTCTCACTCGAGCTCAATCGACTCGGCATCTTAGAGAAGTACGGCGTGCGCATCATCGGCGTGAGCCCGGAGGCGATCGAGCGTGGTGAGGATCGCCTCGAGTTCATGAAGACCATGGATCGTCTCGGTATCGAGACGGCGCGTGGCGTGACGGTCGAGACTTCCGAGGACGCCGAACGAGTGGCTGCCGACTTTGGCTATCCCGTCGTCATCCGCCCCGCATACACGATGGGTGGCACCGGCGGCGGCATCGTCTATAACGTCGAGGAGCTGCGCGTGATCGTGGCGCGCGGGCTGCAAGCTTCGATGGTGGGTCAGGTACTCGTCGAGGAGTGCATCCTCGGCTGGGAAGAGCTCGAGCTCGAGGTCGTCCGTGATGCCGATGGCAACATGATCACCGTCTGCTTCATCGAGAACGTCGACGCGCTCGGTGTGCATACCGGCGATAGCTGCTGTACGGCGCCAATGCTCACGATCTCTACCGAGCTGCAGGTGCGGTTGCAGGAGCAGGCGCACCGCATCGTCGAGGCGATCGAGGTCATCGGTGGGACCAACGTGCAGTTCGCGCACGATCCGGTGAGTGGCCGTGTCGTCGTGATCGAGATCAACCCGCGCACCTCGCGCTCGAGTGCACTCGCATCCAAGGCGACCGGTCTGCCGATCGCGCTCGTCTCGAGCCAGCTGGCAAGTGGCCTTACGATGTCGGAGATCCCGTACTGGCGCGATGGCACCCTGGAGAAGTACACGCCGAGTGGCGACTACGTGGTCGTGAAGTTCGCGCGTTGGGCCTTTGAGAAGTTCCCGGGTGCCGAGGACAAGCTCGGCACGCAGATGCGCGCGGTGGGCGAGGTCATGTCTATCGGCGCGAACTACAAGGAGTCGCTCCAGAAGGCGATTCGCTCGCTCGAGAACGGGCGCATGGGGCTCGGCTTCGCCAGGGACTTCAACGCGCGTACTCTCGAGGAGCTCATGGTTCTGTTGGCCGAGGCGACGAGTGAGCGGCAGTGGATCATGTACGAGGCGCTGCGCAAGGGTGCCAGCGTCGATGAACTCTTCCGCAAGACGTACATCAAGCACTGGTTCATCGAGCAGATGGCCGAGCTGGTGGCGCTCGAGGAGGATATCCTCGCGTATGCGGATGAGGGGGGTGTGGTTGGCGCGGGCGCGAAAGCGGGCGAACCGCTCCCGGATAAGCTCCTCATACGCGCCAAGCGTGACGGCTTCGCCGACGCGTACCTCAGCAAGCTCCTCGGCACTGCCGAGCACAAGATCCGCGAGCGACGCATCGCGCTCGGCGTGGTTCACGCCTACGAGCCCGTGCGGGTCTCGGGTGTTGAGGATGCGTCGTACTACTACTCCACCTATAACGGTACCGACGCCGTGTCGGTAAGTGACCGCAAGAAGATCATGGTCCTCGGCGGCGGCCCCAACCGCATCGGCCAGGGAATCGAGTTCGACTACTGTTGCGTGCACGCAGCCTTCGCGCTCCGCGAACTCGACTATGAGACGATCATGGTGAACTGCAATCCCGAGACCGTTTCGACCGATTACGACACCTCGGACAAGCTCTACTTCGAGCCGCTTACCGTGGAAGACGTGCTCGGCATCTACGAGAAGGAGCGCCCCGACGGTGTGATCTGCCAGTTTGGCGGGCAGACGCCGCTGAACATCGCCGGCGCCCTCGAGAAGGCCGGCGTGCCGATCGTGGGCACTTCACCCGAGACGATCGACCTCGCCGAGGACCGCGATCGCTTTCGAGAGATCATGGAGAAGCTCCATATCCCGATGCCCGAGTCCGAAATGGTCTCGACGTTGGACGAGGCTCTCGAGGCTGCAGCGAGCATCGGCTATCCGCTGATGGTACGGCCGAGCTACGTGCTCGGCGGACGCGGCATGGAGGTCGTGCACGATGAGGAGATGCTGCGCCGCTACGTGGCGGCGGCGCATGACGTCACGCCCGAGCGTCCGCTGCTGATCGATCGCTTCTTAGAAAACGCCATCGAGTGCGAGGCCGACGCTATCGCCGACGGTACAGATGCGTTCGTGCCCGCAGTGATGCAGCACATCGAGTACGCAGGGGTCCACTCAGGCGACTCGGCGTGCGTGATCCCGCCGGTCATCATCTCCGAGGTCGACCTTGCCACCATCGACGACTACACGCGCCGCATCGCTATCGAGCTCGGTGTCGTAGGACTTATGAACATGCAGTATGCGATCTCCGATGGTGTGGTCTACGTGCTTGAGGCCAATCCGCGGGCGTCGCGCACAGTGCCGCTCGTGTCCAAGGTGACCGACATCCAGATGGCTCGTCTGGCCACGCGCGTGATGATGGGCGAGAAGCTCGCCGATCTGAAGCTCGAGCGTAAGCCGATCCCGCACTTCGGTGTGAAGGAGTCCGTCTTTCCGTTCAACATGTTCCCCGAGGTGGACCCGCTGCTCGGCCCGGAGATGCGTTCTACCGGTGAGGTGCTGGGCCTGGCCGATAGCTACGGACTCGCGTTCTATAAGTCCCAGGAGGCCGCCGGCACACGTCTGCCCGACGAGGGCACGGTCCTCATCACGGTGGCCGAGCGCGATCGCGAGCGTATCGTGATAGCCGCACGTGAGTTCGTGGACCTCGGCTTCCGTATCATGTCGACGAGTGGCACGGCGGCGTTCTTGGCGGAGCACGGCATCGCGGCGACGCCCGTGCTGAAACTGCACGAGGGTCGGCCGAACATCCAGGATGCGATCACCAACGGCGAGATCCAACTCGTGGTGAACACGCCAGCCGGTAAGTCGAGTGAGTTCGATGACAGCTACATCCGTAAGGCGGCGATCAGACATCGCGTGCCGTACATCACCACCACGTCGGCCGCGCTTGCAGCGGCGCAAGGGGTTCGTGCACATCGCGAGTCGGCGGGTCAGGTGCGGTCGCTACAGAGCTACCATGCGAGTATCGGATAAAGGTCGCAGGGCTGCCGGGGGCGTCCTATAGTCTGCTGATCGGCATGATGACCTCGGTCAGGCATTCGTCGTCTTCGACCTCGGCCGGATCGTTCAAGTAACGTTCCTGCGGCGGGCCGGCGAGTTCGTACCCGTTCTCGTCGATCCACGCCCAGAGTGCCTGGTAAGTCGTGGCGATGGTGTCGGGCGAACCCTTGTGGATGGCGGAGGCGACCTTCATCTCAGGTGTGAGCTTCACACCGATGCCGCTCTCGTCCGGCTCGGCCTCGGCCACGGTGCCTCTGAGTTGGATCTGGAGCTCCCAGACAGCGTCCGAGCACGAGGGGTCCGAGGCGATGTTGTAGTAGATACCCGTGCGGACGCTGACGGCCTTCAGTCCATGCCCCCCGATCCATGCATCCAGGCGCGCGAAGCCGTCTGCGGTCTGATCGTAGGGGCCTCGCATCGGCAAAAACGCAGTCGGAGCGGGCTTCTTGTTCTGGATGCTCACCATCATCGGAACCACTCCACTCAAGAGGGGTATATATCCCACGCGAGATTACCACGAGGGTACGCGTGGGATGGAGCGGACGCTATACTGAGGCGTCTGTGACGAATATACGAAGGGGAGTAGCCAATATGAAGCGCTGGGCGATCGGCCTGCTGATAGCTGCACTTGCACTGACCGTCGCGGGATGTTCGGCCGTGGAGGATAAGATCGGCGAGGAGGTTGGTGAGGGTATCGCCGGTGCGATCGTCGGTGGCGATGTCGATGTGGACGATGGCAGCGTCACCATCAGCGGTGAGGATGGGGATGTCACGGTCTCGGATGGTGGTAACGAGATACCCGATGGGTTCCCGGGCGATTTTCCCGTGTACGACGATGCCGATCTTGATTCGACATCGAGCATCACGAGTGGCGAAGGCACTACGTTCTACCTGACACTGACTTCGGGCGATGAGCCGGAGGCCGTCTACGACTGGTTCAAGGCCGAGTTCGAGGCCGGGGGCTGGTCGATCGTCAACGACATGAACATGAACACAGGCGACGGTATGACCGCGATCATCAGTGTGGAGAAAGGCGATGTGGAAGGATCGGTGACGATGGACTCGGCCGATCCTGGTACCGACTTCGGGGTCATCGTGACCGAGAAGTAACACCCAGCATGTCTGTGAACGACGAGGTCCCTGCCGGATGCGGCGGGGGCCTCGTTTGCGTTAAGAGTCTGTTAAGCGCGTGTTCGTATGCTCTCGATATGGTTGGTGCCCCGCCGGGGGACACCGCCGATATATCGTCGAAGCGCGCGAGAGGAGGGTCACACCTGCCGGCACCACAGTGGCGAGCGTCCCGGTCTCCCATTCATAGGTTGTCATCGAATGGAGGAGTCGAGATGAAGAAGACCATCACCATCGTCATGCTGGCACTTGTCCTTGCGTTTGGCAGTACGGCATCAGCGTTTGCGGCCAGCTACGCCAACTACAGCATCGTCGCACCACGGTTCCGGGCCGACACGTACACCTCAGAGAAGAGCGTATCCGCATGGCGGGACTTCGGAGTGAGGCATAAGTACTCAGGCGGTTATCCGATCCGGTTCGTTGCGTGTAACACAAGCAAGCAGCCGATCGGCTCGGTCGTCACCGTGTATCCCGGTGGTTCGTCCGCAGGTTTGACCGATCTTTGGTACAACGACTCGGCAAGTGCGCGGAAGATCGTGGTGCGTATGGACTCGTCCAGGCTCAACACTGTGCGGATCCTGTGTGCCGGTACGTGGGTCTGGAACTACTAGCACATCGGTGAGGGGATTGTGGGGCAGGGGTGGCGTATGCCGCCCCTGCCGGGGGGAGGCGATATGGGGGTAGGCGGTTCACTGCGCCATGAGCTTGCGCGGCTCATGACACGACGACGGTTCATGCTGGCCGGGGCGGTGATGCTGGTCGCTGGTGTGGCTTCGATGATCGTGACGAGGGGCAGCTTCATCAGTCTTCCGGATATCGACAGGTCCATTGAGTACACTGGCTCGATGCTCTGGTTGACCCAGATCGATCAGACGGGGTTCTTCTTTCTCGCGTGGCCTCTCGTTATCGGGGGCACGCTTGCGGAGGATCTCGAGTCCGGTCTCGCAGCTCTTCTCATCACTCGCTCGGGGTCTCGGCGGCGATGGTTCGGCGCCAAGATCGGGGCGGCCTATATCAGCTCTACGTTGCTGCTCTTGCTCGTAGCGGTCTTCTGGTTGATCGTGGCTGCAGTCCTGGCTCCGTGGGACCCCACACATGCAGGTGGTGTCGTCGCATGGGGCAGTCAGCTGGCAACCTCGGCGCCACTCGTCCTGGGGCTTGTGGTCGTCTTGATACTCGGGCTCGCTGCTGCTGCCACAAGTGCGGCATCGATGCTGTTTTCCGCTCTTGGGGCCGGGCGCACCGTCTCCCAGGTCGGCGCTACGGTGCTGTATCTGTTGTTCATGGTGTCGCTGCCCGGCCCTGTCAATCCTGGAGATCGAGCGTCCATGTTGAGTTGTTTCGCCGGGTGGGCGACGCCGATCGCGACCGTCACCTACTGGGCTGGAGTCCTCGGTCTCACGACCACCCTGACTTATGCCCTCTTGAGAGTACGGGAGAACCGATGAACGCTGTTCAGCCTGATGAGCGCGCCGGGTTGCTCGTAGATGTACGTGGTATCGGGAAGGTCTACGGATCGAAGACGGTTCTCGATGATGTGGCGATGACGGTCTACCCTGGCGAGGTCGTCGGCCTGGTGGGTCCTAACGGAGCGGGGAAGACGACGCTTATCCGTATCTTGTCCGGGATGTCCCGGCCGACGCGTGGGGAAGGCCGTGTGCTCGGGCGAGATATCACATCCACCACCGGTGATGTGCCGTTCCTCGGCCTTATGGTCGAGCGCCCGATGTTCATCGAGACCCTCAGCGGTCGCCGGAATCTCGAGTTGCTTTTCGGGATCCGTGGAGTGGTAGGCGGCGCGACAGCCGTCGACGTGCTGGCGCGTGTGGGGCTCGATCCTGCCGATCGCAAGCCGGTCCGCGCGTACTCGCTTGGGATGCGGCAGCGTCTCTCGCTCGCGCAAGCGATCGGAGAGCTGCCATCCCTGGTCGTACTCGATGAGCCCACGAACGGGCTCGATCCCCGGGGGATCATCGATATGCGAGGACTCGTTCGTGAGCTTGCCGACAGGGACGGTATGGGAGTGCTGCTCACGAGCCATCTTCTGGGGGAGGTAGAGGCGGTCTGCGATCGAGTCATCCTCATCCACGGTGGCCGCGCACAGCGCGTGTACTCACCCAAAGACGCCGACGCGCGGGCAGTGATGGTGTTGGAGGTCGCCGCTCCAGATGATGTCGAGCGGGTGGCTGCAGTCCGCACCCTCGAAGTGATCGGCATCGACGCCCCGCTGAGGATGCGCATCCGGGTGAAGAAGGCGGTCCCCGAGGTGGTTCGCGCGCTGGTGGGCGCAGGTGTGGGTATCGAGGCGATCCACCGCGATGAGAGCGGTCTCGAGCGCGCATACATGGAGACGGTCGGTGCGCGATGAAACAGACTGCTGCACTCATCCGGCTCGAGCTTGCCCGGCTGTTCACCTCGCGCCGATGGTTTGCAGGCGTGCTGATGTGGGGTGCTGTGGGCAAGATGGCTGCCGATGAGGTCGGCGGTTACGTGCTCGGTGCCGGGCTTGGCGCCTGGACGGTCTTCGATGCGCACGCTGCTCTGATGAACAACGGATTCTTCGTTGGTTTTCTACTGCTGATGACCTTTGTGCTGATCGCGTGTGACGGTCTCGCCCGGGACCGGGAGACCCGGCTGGCGCACATCGTAGTGTTGCGAGCGGGCAACCGATGGCAGTGGTGGGTGAGCAAAGTAGTGCCGATGCTGCTTGCGGCGGTCATCTTCCAAGCAGGCACTCTCGGGGGAGCGCTTGCAGCGGCAGCATACGAGGGTGCCGCCATCACACGTATGCCATCGATGTTCGCGCTCGGGGAGGCGGGGGTGGGCGATGCCAGCAGCCAGCTCTTCTTCACACCGGCTGAGCCTGATATGGACATGCTTCTACGTGAGATCGGTGCATCGTTGTATCTGGCACTGGGCTTTGCTGCCGTCGGGCTTGCTGTCCTTGCGCTCACCGTGCGCTATCCGGTGAGCTGGCTTCCTGGTCTGGCGGTAGTGGCGGTCCTGCTGGCTGACAGCATTCTGGGGTGGTTCATCCATGCGCAGTGGTATTCGTGGGTGAGTCTGCCGTACAGGCTCATGGAGGCCGCTCACTCGGCTGCCGTGGTCGATGATCCGCTACCGCTCTGGTCGAGCTATGCGTGGTGGGTACTACTTCTCGTGGGCTCGGCAGCCGGTGGTGCGTGGATGCTGAAACGGGTGGACGTGTGACGCGTCCGCCTGGTTGGTGCCTTCCGATCGAGGCGCACCAGCAGCGTGGGGCGGTCGGTGCCGCCGCACGTGTCGCGCCGCTCGTCGAGGAGGCTGACGAGCGGCGCGTGGCCGAGCTACCGGAGTGGCTCGAGGTCTAGGCTGCTGCGAGTGCCCTTGCATCTATCCGGCGCTTGATGAGCTTCTCGAGTTCCACGCCCCAGAACACCACGCTGGAGATGGCGAGTGCCACGAGCAGCTCGTCCCACGTGAGCGGCTGGGTCTTGAACACCTTCTCGTTCACGACCGGGATGTAGATGGTCCCCATCTGCAGCACGAATGTGAGGGCGACCGCGCCGGTGAGCGGCAGGTTGGTCTTGAAGCCCTGCTTGAAGAACGACTCGCGATCGGAGCGCACGGCAAGCACGTGCCCCATCTGGCTCAGACACAGCACGGTGAAGACCATCGTCTGCCAGTGGTGGTAACCGTGATCGAGGAATGCCGCCTGGGTGAACAGCGTCGCTGCGCCCATGACCAGGCCGACCCAGACCATGTGGATGCCGAGGCCGTCGGCGAAGATGCTCTCGCGCGGGGCCCTTGGTGGCCGGTGCATGATGTTCTTCTCGGCTGGTTCGCTTGAGAGTGCCAGGCCTGGCAGACCGTCGGTCACCAGGTTGATCCACAGGATGTGGATCGGCAGCAGCGGGATTTGCAGACCCACGAGCGGAGCGAACAGGATCGTCCATATCTCGCCGGAGTTGGCTGCCATCGCGTACTTGATGAACTTGCGGATGTTGTCGAAGATGTGGCGGCCTTCCTTGACCGCCCCCACGATCGACGTGAAGTTGTCGTCGAGCAGCACCATGTCTGAGGCCTCTTTGGCCACATCCGTGCCGGTGATGCCCATGGCCACGCCGATATCGGCCTTGGAGAGCGCCGGGGCGTCGTTCACGCCGTCGCCGGTCATGGCCACGTACTCGCCACGGTCCTGGAGTGCCTGGACTATCTTGAGCTTCTGCTCGGGTGCCACCCGCGCGTACACGCGGATGCCCTCCACGCGACTCTCGAAGTCCTCGAGCGTGAGCGCGTCGAGTTCTGGGCCCGTGATCATCTGTTCCTTGTGGTCCGCGATGTCGAGACGCTTGGCGATCGCAAGCGCGGTGGCCGGGTGATCGCCCGTGATCATCACGGGGATGATGCCGGCAGCCTTACAGGTGGCGACAGCGTGGCGCGCTTCCTCTCGCGGCGGGTCGACCAGACCGGCATAGCCGATCACGGTGAGGTTGCTCTCCAGGTCGGCCATCTCGTAGTCGTCAGGTAGTGCGTCGAGCTTGCGCATGCCGAAGGCGAGAACGCGCAGACCCTGCTCCGACCACTGCTCCACCAGAGCAACCGACTTCACGGTATCCACCGGTGTGCGGTTGCCCACCCCATCGATCGCATCCACCGCACGTTCGACGATCGCCTCGGCCGCTCCCTTGGTGAACGACACATAGCCGCCCTCGGGCAGCTTGTGAACGGTGGTCATGAGCTTGCGGTCTGAATCGAACGGCATCTCGGCCGAGCGTGGCATCTCGGTGTCGAGCTTCGCGCGAGTGAAGCCGGCTTTCTCAGCGGCTACATAGAATGCCACCTCGGTGGGGTCGCCCACGAGCGCGTCGGCCTCGCCGCTCACATCGTTGGAGAGCGAGAATGCGTGTGCGAGCCAGCGCCAGCCCTCGGCGGCCGAGCCGTTGGTCTCGAGCGCGCCGGGCGTGGTGTCGCCAGCGGCTACGTGCTCCACGGTCATCTTGTTGATCGTGAGCGTACCCGTCTTATCGGTGCAGATATAGGTCACCGAGCCGAGTGTCTCGACGGCGGGCAGCTTGCGGACGAGTACGCTCTGCTTCACCAGGCGACTCGCGCCGAAGGCGAGCGATATGGTGGTGATGGCGGGAAGCGCCTCGGGGACGGCGGCCACAGCGAGCGAGACGGCGGTCATGAACATCGTCAGGACGTCTCCACCACGCATCAGGCCGACAAAGAACACGACCGCGGTGAGGCCGATGGCTACGAGTCCGAGCGTGCGGCCAAAAGCCGCCAGCCGCTTCTGCAGCGGTGTGGTCTGGTCGGTCTTGGCGCCCAGCAGCCCGGCGATCTTGCCAAGCTCGGTGCCGAGGCCGACGGCGGTCACGACGCCCACGCCGCGACCGTAGACGACCTGCGTGCCCTTGTACGTCATCGATGTACGATCACCGAGCGGGGCGTCAGCGTCCTCGATGGGCCGCACGGACTTCTCAACCGGCAGCGACTCACCCGTGAGCGCTGCTTCAGCGATCTTGAGCGAGGCGACGTCGATGAGCCGCAGGTCGGCCGGCACCACGCGACCGGCGTCGAGCAGCACGATGTCTCCGACGGTAAGTTCGCTTGCAGGGATCTCCAGGACACGATCGCCCCGGCGCACCGAGGCTACGGTGCCCGCCATCTCGCGCAACGCCTCCATCGCGCGCTCGGCGCGGTACTCCTGGAAGACGCCGATGGTGGCGTTGAGGACGACGATGACCAGGATCGCGATTACGTCGGCCCACTCGGGGTTCTCGCCGAGGAGCATGAAGCCGGGGCCGGAGATCAGTGCGGCGGCGATCAGGAGCAGGATGAGAAAATCCTTGAACTGCCCCACGATCATCTGGAAGATGGTGTACTTCTCGCCCTCGGGGAGCTCGTTGGGGCCGATATCGGCCAAGCGGGCCGCCGCCTCGGCGTCGGTCAGGCCATCGGCAGAGGTATCGAGATGGGTCAGCACCTCGTCCGACTCGAGCGTGCATGCATCTTCGATAAAGTACTTCGGGTCGAGATCACCCGAGACGCCGGGGACGGGCTTAGCCATGCTTCCTCCTGTGCGTAGCGGGTCAGGACACTGCGGTTCCTGAAGGTCTCGCACACGAGGTGTCTCGGTGGCAGGACCGGGGTGGACGCACCCGTGATGACGGCCTGCCTCCCGGTATGGCACCGGGCAGCTACTCCCCTTCGGCGAAAAATGATAGCCGATATACAGTGCGAGCGCGAGGGCGTCGACGGCCGGGCGGTTGCATCAGTTGGCGCGGAACGCCTCTTCGCCGCGGACCGCGAGTACGTGGTTGTCGCTATCCACGAAGACGGCGTTCGGCTTCCAGGCGCGCGCTTCGGCGTCTTCGAGTTCCACGAACGATGCGACGATCACGAGATCGCCTGTGCTCACGAGGTGTGCGGCGGCGCCGTTGATACAGATGGCGCCACTGCCGCGCGGTGCGGCGATCGTGTAGGTGGTGAGGCGGGCGGCGCTGGTGACGTCCCAGACGTGGACGAGCTCGCCGGGCAGGATGTCGGCGGCGTCGAGCAGGTCCTCATCGACCGAGATACTGCCCTCGTACTGCACGTTCGCTTCGGTGACGACGGCGCGGTGGATCTTGCCGCCGAGCATAGTGCGCTTCATCTCTTGTGCTCCCTCGGGTACACGCCGCGCGAGCGGTCGCGTCACGATCCGGGCTCCAGGTGGAGGATTGTATCACGCACGAAAGGTGGCCGCGTCTCGTAGAGGCGCGGCCACCTTGTCTAGCGCAGATACTGCGCCCATCGTCACGCATGCTGAACGATGTGTCGATGATGAAGCGGCTCGTTGGTGATGAAGCTGGTCCCTTCTTTGAAGTTGAACAGGTACAGCGACATCAACAGCGGAATCCCGTACTGAACCAGTACCCAGGCAATGCCTGCAAACAAAAGCGTAGTTCCTGACACGGTAGCTCACCTCTCCCAAGTAGTCTTTGCACTTGCATGATGGAGTGAGCCCCCCTACAAAAGAATATACCACAATGGCAACAGATTATTCGTAGAATATGCGAAAAGGGTTTCCTTTTGTGCAGTTTGTTACGAAGTCCATGCCCGTTAGCCGGATGGCCTCAATGCAAATGCACTCAAACTCGCGTGTCCGGCCACGCTCGGCGATAATGAGGGTCCCGTGGGGTAGGACCTGTGCAAGACCAGGAGCGCACGCTGCCCGTCCCGCGTTTTTCTGCCGATGACTCTCCGAGGAGACGACGATGATCGAGCGCTATACCCGCCCCGAGATGGGTCGCATCTGGGACCTCGAGAACAAGTTCGAGATATGGAAAGAGATCGAGGTGCTTGCCTGCGAGGCGCAGGTAGAGCTTGGCGTGATGCCCGCCGAGGACGTGGCGGTGATCCGCGAACGTGCGGCCTTCGAGGTGGGGCGCATCGAGGAGATCGAGCGCGAGACCAACCACGATGTCATCGCCTTCCTCACCAACATGGCCGAGCATATCGACGCCGGCCTCGCTCCGGACGACCCCAAGCCGAGCCGCTGGGTGCACTACGGCATGACGTCGAGCGACCTCGGCGATACCGCGCTGTGCTACCAGATGACGCAGGCGCAAGACATCATCATCGAGGACGTGCGTCGCCTCGGTCGCATCTGCGTACGTCGTTCGCAAGAGTTTTCCAAGACGCTCTGCGTGGGCCGTACGCACGGTATCCACGCCGAACCGATGTACTTCGGCATGAAGTGGGCTGCGTGGGCGCAGGCACTGAAGCGCGCCGAGAAGCGACTCGTGGCCGCCCGGGAGTTCTCGTGCGCGTGGGGCGCCATCTCCGGTGCGGTGGGCAGTTACTCCAACATCGACCCGCACGTGGAGGCGTACGTCTGCGAGAAGCTCGGGCTTGCGCCCGATCCGACCTCCACGCAGGTGATCGCACGCGACCGTCATGCGCACGTGCTTGCGGTGCTCGGTACCGTGGCCGCCACCGCCGAGTGGATCGCCACCGAGATCCGCGCGTTGCAGAAGAGCGATACGATCGAGGCCGAGGAGCCGTTCACCAAGGGCCAGAAGGGCTCGAGCGCGATGCCGCACAAGCGCAACCCGATCACCGCCGAGCGTGTCTGCGGCCTGGCGCGTGTGGTGAAAGCCAACGCGCAGGTGGGCTTCGACAACGTGGCCTTGTGGCACGAGCGCGATATCTCGCACTCCAGCGCCGAGCGCGTGGTGCTCGCCGACAGCTTCATCGCCACCGACTACCTGCTCGGCAAGCTCGAGTGGATCCTCGACGGCCTCGTGGTGTATCCCGAGGTCATGCAGGCCAACCTCGAGAAGACGCGCGGACTCATCTATAGCAGCCGGGTGCTCCTCGAGCTCGTGGACACCGGGATGCTCCGCGAGGACGCGTACCTCGTGGTGCAGCGCAACGCGATGGCAGTGTGGGACGACATCCAGCATGCGCGCGCTGGCGCGACCTATCGCGAGCTGCTCGAGGCGGACCCGGAGTGCGTGCTCACCGCCAGGCAACTCGACGCGATCTTCGACCCGCACGCGTTCTTGGCGAGAGCCGATCTGGTGCTGGAGCGTGCGGCGGCGCTGGAGTTTTAGGGCGTCAGTACCCGCGTTTGAGGTCCACGGCGTCACGCGGCTCGAGTCCTGCCCGCAGGTCGTTGAGCGCACTCGTGAGGGCGTGGACCACCTCCTCAGCATCGGTCACCGCCGACACGTGCGGCGTGAGTACCACCTGCGGGTGCTCCCAGTACCAGGCGTCCGCGGAAGGCGGTTCGACGGGTAGTACGTCGAGCACCGCTCGGCGGAGATGTCCGAGCTCCAGCGCATGCCGGAGTTCGTCCATGACCACGGATGCCCCGCGGCCGACGTTGATGAAGAGTGTGCCCTGCAGCCGCCCGAAGAGCGTCATCCCGATGCTGCCCTTGGTCTCGGGCGTCAGCGGGAGGGTGTTCACCAGGACGGTCGTCTTACGTGGTACGGCTTCGGGGTCGGCTGCGGCAGCGGTGTGCGAGAAAGACGGGTGTTCTCGGCCCGTACGGTTCACCCCGCAGGTCACGAAGCCTGCATTCTGTAGCGCCTCGGCCACTCGCGCGCCGATCGCACCGGTCCCGAGGACCGTCGCAATCGCGCCGTCCATGCAGGTTGCGTCGAGGCGACGCCACTCATGGTTCGCCTGCTGCCAACGATAGTCGGCCAGGCGGTGGGTGTCGGCCAGCACATGCGTGAGGACGTAGAGCCCGATCTTCCGTCCCATGTCGCCGACCGTCCGCGTGAGCAGTACGGTGCGGGGGGTCTCCCGTAGGGTCGGCACCATGGTATCCACACCCGCGCTCATCGCATGAACCCACACGATTCGCGAGCGATCGATACCGTCAGGGAGCTGGAATCCGGTATAGGCATCCGCCCACTGCAGGTCCTCGTCTGAGAGCGGGCCCTGGGGGATCTCGCGTGTCTCGAGGCTGGGATGGGAGCTACCCAGGAGCATGATGACCTCTCCGGCGAGGGGGCCCGAAACAAGCAAGCGGCGAATGTTCCTGGCCGGCATCGACGCATCAGGGCTCTGACTGATCAGGGTGTCTTCCACGGAGCCTCCATAGGATGTTTTGCTGCCTGCAGTCTACGGGCTCGACGCCGAGTCCGCCACACGGGGCGATGGTTGCTTGCCGCTTCTAAGGTGCGGTTGATAGGTGATGATGATGAGCATGCGACGGTTGTTGAGAAAGGAACGTCTACGACGACTCCCAGCCGCGAGTGCTATCAGTCCGCCCGGGCCGTAGACGGTGTCGAGCCAGGTTGTGACCTCGGCGGCTTCTGGCCGTCTGCCGGCGAACGAAGAGGACCTTCTTTGTGTTGCGGTGCTCTTCTCCGATACAAACAGAGAAGTGACAGGAACTGACTGTCAGTCCCGTCCGGTAAGATGAGGCTCAGGTTTGTGATGCCTACGAATGACCAGAGTCACCGTGTTCCGCCACCGAGAGAAGAGACGCCTCTATGACCCCATCGACCAAGGAAGCCCAACGCGCCGAGCTCCACAAGACGATCTGGCGCATTGCAAACGACCTTCGCGGCTCCGTTGATGGTTGGGACTTCAAGTCCTACGTGCTTGGAATCCTCTTTTATCGGTTCATCTCTGAGAATCTCACCGCCTATCTCAATACACAGGAGCGTGCGGCGGGACGCCCGGGCTTCGACTACGCGCAGCTCTCTGATGCTGATGCCGAGTTCGGCCGCGCCGAGACGGTAGCCGAGAAGGGTTTCTACATCCTGCCGAGTGAACTGTTCGTAAACGTCCGCAAGCATGCCGCAGACGACGAGAACCTCAACGAGACGCTTGAGCGGGTCTTCCGCAACATCGAGGGCTCGGCAGTGGGCGCTGGCAGTGAAGACGACCTCAAGGGTCTTTTCGACGACCTCGACGTGAACAGCGCCAAGCTTGGCAACACGGTGGCCAAGCGCAACGAGAAGCTGGTCAAGCTGCTCGATGCCATCGGCGAGCTTGGGTTGGGCAACTTTGAGGACCACACCATCGACGCCTTTGGTGACGCGTATGAGTACCTCATGCAGATGTACGCGTCTAGCGCCGGCAAGTCGGGCGGTGAGTACTACACTCCGCAGGAAGTGAGCGAGCTGCTGGCACGGATCACCGTTGTGGGCAAGACGCAGGTGAACAAGGTCTACGACCCGGCGTGCGGGTCGGGGTCGCTGCTGCTGAAGTTCGCGAAGGTGCTGGGTAAGGAGAACGTCCGGCAGGGCTTCTTTGGTCAGGAGATCAATCTGACAACGTACAACCTCGCGCGCATCAACATGTTCCTCCACGACGTCAACTACGAGCAGTTCGACCTCGCGCACGGCGATACACTGACCGACCCGGCGCACTGGGACGACGAGCCGTTTGAGGCGATCGTCTCCAACCCGCCCTACTCCATCAAGTGGGACGGCGACGCCAGCCCTCTGCTCATCAACGACCCGCGCTTCGCGCCCGCCGGCGTGCTCGCGCCCAAGTCGAAGGCTGACCTTGCCTTCACGATGCACATCTTGAGCTGGCTCTCGGTGGACGGCACTGCGGCCATTGTCGAGTTCCCCGGCGTGCTCTACCGAGGCGGCGCGGAGCGCAAGATCCGCAAGTACCTCATCGATAACAACTACGTGGATGCAGTCATCCAGCTCCCGCCGGACCTGTTCTTCGGCACCACGATCGCGACTTGCATCATCGTGCTCAAGAAGTCCAAGACCGACAACGCGACGCTCTTCATCGACGCATCTGCCGAGTTCGTCCGGGGCGGCAACAAGAACAAACTCACCGACGCGAACCGGCAGAAGGTTCTCGATGCCTTCTCTGCTCGCGAAGACGCCGAGTATTTCGCTCGCCTCGTTCCGAATACTGAGATTGCCGAGAACGACTACAACATTGCGGTGTCGTCGTACGTCGAGCAGGAGGACATGCGCGTCGCGGTGGACATCACCTTGCTGAATGCCGAGATTGCCCGAATCGTCGAGCGGCAGACGGAGCTGCGGACGCAGATTGACATGATCGTCGCGGACCTGGAGAGCGCATCGTGAGCCGGATCGACGAGTTGATCCAGCAACTGTGCTCGGAAGGTGTGCTGCACAAACCGCTCGGGTCACTATGCGATGTGTTCAGCGGATGTGCATTTGAATCCCGCCTGTTCAACTCCGCTGGAATCGGTCTTCCACTTATACGCATCCGTGACATCAACACCGGGTTCTCGGAGACCTATTTCTCCGGTCAGTACGACCCTCGGTACGTCGTTAACAACGGGGATTTGCTCATCGGGATGGACGGCGACTTCAGAGCCGTGCGTTGGCGCCATGGGAGGGCGCTGCTCAACCAGCGGGTTTGCCGACTTCAGGGTTTCGCAGAGGCCATGCTCCCGGACTTCATGTACTACTACGTCCAGGGCGTCCTCAATCGAGTGCAGCAAGGCACGCAGCAGTCCACTGTGAAGCACCTATCATCGCGAGAGCTGGTGCACGAAACGATCCCCGTTCCGCCTCTTGAAGTGCAGCAGGAGATCGTGCGGGTGCTTGATCTGTTCACGACGCTGGAAGCGGAGCTGGAAGCGGAGCTGGAAGCGGAGCTGGAAGCCCGGCGGCGTCAGTATGCCCACTACCGAGACTCGCTCCTGACCTTCCCCGAGGGGGGGGTCCGGTGGGCGACGCTGGGTGACTTGGGCCGAGTCTCCATGTGCAAGCGTGTCTTCAAGAGTGACACTGGACCTTGTGGCGACATCCCGTTCTTCAAGATTGGGACGTTCGGCGGCACACCTGACGCCTTCATTTCGCGCGATCTTTACGAGGAGTATCGAAACCGCTACTCGTTCCCCAAGAGAGGGGATGTCCTAATCTCTGCCGCTGGCACAATCGGACGTGTTATTCCGTACGATGGCGAGCCCGCGTACTTCCAAGACTCCAACATTGTCTGGATCGACAACGATGAGTCGCTCGTCACGAACGACTTCCTGCGCCACTGGCTCCGGGTGATTAACTGGACCACTGACGGAGGGACTATCCAGCGCCTCTACAACGAGAACATCCGCCGCGCCAGAATTCCCGTCCCTCCCCTCGAAGAGCAGGCTCGCATCGTCGCAATCCTCGACAAGTTCGACGGGCTCGTGAACGACCTCTCGATCGGTCTGCCGGCCGAGCTCGCCGCTCGGCGCAAGCAGTACGAGTACTACCGTGACCGCTTGCTGACCTTTGAGGAGGCGGTTGCGTGACAGGCAAGCACATCGAGATGTTCCTCGTTGAGGGCGTACCGGGCGGGATCACCACGGCGGAGATCGCCGGCTGGACGGGCCACGTGCTCGCGGGGCCGCGCTCTGACCTTGGCGACATACTCAAGCGTCCGGAGGCAAAGCGGAACGGGGCCTACTTTCTTCTCGGCGATGATGAGGAGGCGCTGGGTGGCGTCCGTTGCTACATCGGGCGCACGGAGAACTTCATCAACCGCTTCCGTGATCACTCCGCCAAGAAGGAGTTCTGGGACCGGGTCATTCTCATCACCTCCAAGGATGATTCGTTCACCGAGGGACACTGGGGCTATCTGGAGTGGCGGCTCGTGGAACTCGCGAAGCTGGCAGCTCGCGTCACGCTGGCCAACGGCAACGACCCGCGGGGCAGGAGGCTCTCCGAGGCGCAGGCCTCGGACATGGAGGCCTTTTTGGACCAGTTGCATATCGTCCTACCGGTACTCGGCGTGAACGCAATTCGCGTCCGTAAGGCGGCGCCCGAATCGTCGACTGCGTCCGTGGACTCACCGGTGTTCACGCTCACCAACAAGAAGCACAAGGTCGACGCACGGGCGCAGCAGCTCGGCGACGAGTTCACAATGCTGGAGGGGTCGCAGGTCGTCGCCAGAGGGGCTGAGACCGGCAAGGCTGAAAGCACCGAGCGATCGTACGCCTCTTATCGGGAGCAGCATCGCAAGCTCCTCGCGGACGGCTCCATCGAAGTGCGAGGCGATGTTGGCATTCTAACGCGCGACGTTCCCTTTGGCTCACCCTCAACCGCGGCAGCAGTCGCTCTCGGCCGGTCGAGCAACGGGCGCGTTGAGTGGAAGTGCGATGACGGGAGCTCGTACGGCGACTGGGAGAACCGCGGGGTGGAGTAAGGGGCGAGAGGAGTTGCGATAGAAACCTCGGAGAATGTTTACAACCTCCGAGGAATCTATCACAATGCGATCATGGGACGAGAACCGTCAGAGAGCGCTGTGCGTGCTGCAGAGGAAATCTTCCGCGCGGCGGGGGGTACACTTCGCACTCGCGAGGCTGCCGCATGCGGTATTCACTACTCGACCCTTTACGGGATGCGGGATGACGGCCTTCTCGAGCAGCTTTCGCGGGGGGTCTACCGCCTTGCGGAGCTCCCGGCTCCAGGCAAGTACGACGTCGTAGCGGTGGCCGAGCGTGTGCCGGACGCGGTCCTCTGTCTTATAAGCGCGCTCGACTTCCACGAGATCGGAACGCAGATACCTGCATTGGTGAACATTGCAATAGGACCCAAGGACTGGCATCCGCAGTTCGAATACCCACCCGTTCGGGTGTATCGGATGTCGGGTGAGGCTCTTAAGGCGGGTGTGGAAGAGCACACGATCGATGGAACTCCGGTCAAGGTGTTCAGCCCGGCGAAGACGGTCGCCGACTGCTTCAAGTTCAGGAACAAGGTGGGGCTGGACGTCGCACTTGAAGCGCTTCGGGAGACGCTTCGGAGCCGGAAGGCAACGCGTGGCGAGATCATGCACTACGCCGCCATCGATCGAGTCACGAAGATTGTTCGTCCGTACCTGGAGGCGATGGAATGAGTCGGCGCGAACTCAGAAACGTGCCCGCCTCGGTTCGTGCACTTCTGCTCAACGAAGCCAGGGCAAGCGGTGACTCGTTCGATCAAGTGCTCCAGTACTTCGCCATCGAACGCTTTCTCTATCGTCTGTCGAGGACCGCTTGGAGTGAGCGCTTCATTATCAAGGGTGCCACCATGCTCCGGGCCTGGGGCGGATCGCTTGGGCGGCCGACACGGGACATCGACTTTCTCGGCCGGGTCGACAACTCTCCCGAAGCTATTCTAGGAGTGGTGCGCGAGTGTCTCGCGGTTGAGTATCCCGACGACGGGATTGTTTTCGACCGTGAACTTGAGACGGTCGCAATCAACACGGAACGGGTCTATCCCGGAGTCAGGGTGGTGCTGCGAGGCAACCTAGATGGAGCCACATTCAAGCTTCAGCTCGACATCGGGATCGATGACGCGGTTGTACCGGATCCTGCGTGGATCGAGTATCCAACCCTTCTGGATCTTGCCGCGCCGCGCATCCTGGCCTATCAGCCAACAACGGCGCTCGCGGAGAAGTACGAGACAATCGTAGACAGAGACGTTGATAACAGCCGTCTGCGGGATTACTACGACATATGGCTTGTATCAGAATCCCGATCGATCCTTGGGTCTGAGTTGTCGGCCGCTATCGCCGCAACGTTTGCACATCGCGGGACGCCACTCACCGCCGAGACCCCGCTGGGCCTCACCAAGATCTTCTATGAGAACCCAGCGGCACGGAGTCGGTGGAGTTCGTTCCTGATGACCAAGCGGGTTGATGCACCAAGTGACCTCGCGGCCGTTTGCGCAGCGATCGTCACGTTCATCATGCCACCGGCGATTGCTGCTGCCTCGGGAACGCAGTTCGCTCTAATGTGGGACCCGTCGACAGGCTGGGCGTGATGGTGCTTTTCAAGAAGAACAAGAAGAAGGGCTGACGCTCGTCAGCACAGCGGATCTTTGGGGGACTGGATGCTTGACGTACGAGGCGTGCGCTACGACCCGATCGCCGTAAGCGCGGAGAGTACGGTCGTTTCCGAGTACTACCCAGAGACCGGGGAGGAGACGGCGTATCAGTCTGAGGCCGCCTTGGAGCAGGCATTCATCAAGCTCCTTGAGTCTCAAGCCTATGAGTACCTGCCGCTCACGAGCGAATCCGAGCTTATCGCGAACCTGCGCACTCAGCTTGAGACCCTCAATGGAATCACGTTCAGCGATGCCGAGTGGGAGCGGTTCTTCTCGGAGAGGATCGCCGGCGCGAATGAAGGCCCAACGGAGAAGACGGTTCGCATCCAAGAGGACCACGTCCAGCTTCTGAAGCGCGACGACGGTTCCACCAAGAACGTCAGCCTCATCGACAAGGCGAACATCCACAACAATCGGCTGCAAGTCATCAACCAGTACGAGGTCGCCGAGGGAGAGGGCGGCGCGGCCCGTTCGAACCGCTACGACGTGACGGTACTGGTCAACGGCTTGCCGATGGTGCATGTTGAACTCAAGCGGCGCGGCGTGGATGTGCGCGAGGCGTTCAACCAGATCAACCGCTATCAGCGTGACAGCTTCTGGGCGGGGTCAGGCCTTTTCGACTACGTGCAGCTCTTCGTGATCAGCAACGGCACGCTCACGAAGTACTACTCCAACACGACTCGTCGTCAGCACGTGAGCGAGATGGCCGGATCCAAGCGGACTCGGAAGACCTCGAACTCCTTCGAGTTCACCTCGTGGTGGGCCGATGCGACCAACAGGCCCATCGAGGACCTGCCGGCGTTCGCCAAGACGTTCTTTGCGAAACACGCGCTGCTGAACATCCTGACTAAGTACTGCGTGCTGACCGCCGACCGGATGCTGCTTGTGATGCGACCGTACCAGATCGTCGCGACGGAGCGCATTCTGCAGAAGATCGAGATCTCCACGAACTATCGTCAGCTCGGCAAGGTCACCGCAGGTGGCTACATCTGGCATACGACCGGTAGTGGCAAGACGCTCACGAGCTTCAAGACAGCGCAGCTGGCGACCAAGCTCCCAAGCGTCGACAAGGTGCTCTTTGTCGTCGACCGCAAGGACCTCGACTACCAGACCATGCGCGAGTACGACCGCTTCGAGAAGGGTGCCGCGAACTCAAACACCTCGACGGCCGTGCTCAAGCGCCAACTGGAAGACCCCTCGGCGAAGATCATCATCACGACCATCCAGAAGCTCTCGACCTTCATCGCTGCGAACAAAGGCCACAGCATCTATGACGGACATGTCGTCATCATCTTCGATGAGTGCCATCGCTCCCAGTTTGGCGACATGCACACCGCGATCACCAAGGCGTTCAAGCGCTACAATCTTTTTGGCTTCACGGGGACGCCGATCTTCTCGGCAAACGCGGGCAGCGGCGGCAATCCGCAGCTCAAGACCACGGAGCAGGCGTTTGGCGAGAAGCTGCACACCTACACGATCGTCGATGCGATCAGTGACAAGAACGTGCTGCCGTTCCGCATCGACTACGTGAATACCATCAAGCTGCCGGAGAGCATCACTGACGAGCAGGTCTCGGCGATCGACACGGAGAAGGCGCTGCTTGCTCCCGAGCGAATCAGGCAGATCGTTGCCTACACGCTGGAGCATTTTGACCAGAAGACCAAGCGCGCCGAGTACTACTCGCTGTCGGGCAAGCGGGTGCGGGGTTTCAATGCCCTGTTTGCTACGGCATCGATCGAAGCCGCCAAGCGCTACTACGGCGAGTTCAGAGATCAGCAAGAAGGTCTTGTCCCTGACCGCAGGCTCAAAGTCGGGATCATCTTCTCGTACGCAGCGAACGAAGCGGTAGATGACTACCTTGATGATGAGGGCTTCGAGACCGACGCGCTCGACCAGTCGTCACGCGACTTCCTCGAGGCGGCGATCCAGGACTACAACTCGCTGTTCGGCACGAGCTTTGACACCTCTGGCGAGAAGTTCCAGAACTATTACAAGGATCTGTCGGAGCGAATGAAGAACCGTGAGATCGACCTGGTCATCGTCGTGAACATGTTCCTTACAGGCTTTGACGCAACGACGCTCAATACGCTTTTTGCAGACAAGAACCTGCGCTCCCACGGCCTCATTCAGGCGTACTCGCGCACGAACCGCATCCTGAACTCAGTGAAGACCTACGGTAACATCGTGTCCTTCCGCGATCTGGAGCAGCAGACCAACGATGCGATAGCGCTTTTTGGGAACAAAGACGCCTGCGGGATCGTGCTGCTCAAACCGTACGCCGAGTACTACGCGGAGTATTCGGAGAAGGTCACAGAACTACTCGAGGACTTCCCGCTCGGCACGCCGATCATGGGCGAATCAGAGCAAAAGGCGTTCATCGTGCTGCTGGGGGCGATTCTGCGCCTGCAGAATATCCTTACGTCGTTCGATGGCTTCGCAGGCAACGAGCTCCTCACGGAGCGCCAGGAGCAGGACTACCGCAGTGTGTACCTGGATCTGTATGCCGAGTTCCGGCGCACGGCGGATGCTGAGAAAGAGTCGATCAACGACGACATCGTTTTTGAGATCGAACTGATCAAGCAGGTGGAAGTCAACGTCGACTACATCCTTATCATGGTGGAGAAGTGGCGAGAGTCGCATGGCGATGGCTCCGATGTAGAGGTCCGAGCTGCGATCAGCCGCACCGTTGACGCGAGCCCCAGTCTGCGGAACAAAAAGGATCTAATCGAGGCATTCGTTGACTCCATCTCGGTTAGCGGGCAGATCGATGAGGAGTGGCGAGAGTTCATCCGCGCTCGGCGTGAGATCGAGCTAGCCGCGATCATTGAGTCTGAGGGGCTTCACCCCGAGGAGACACGCATGTTCATCGAAACCGCGTTCCGCGACGGCGCTATCCAAAATACTGGGACTGCGATCACCAAGGTCTTGCCACCGGTTTCACGATTTTCGCCCGACGGTGAACATGGTGAGAAGAAGCAGCGTGTGCTGACCATGCTTGGCGAGTTCTTCGAGCGGTTCTTCGGGCTCAGTGCCGGCTGAGTGCGTCTTGATGGAAGCCGAAGAGCCGGAACCGATCGAGTGTAGAGCTGATTCAGGAGTCGAATTGCCAGGCATGCTGGTAGGGATATCAGGGGAGCAGCCTTTACCTTTCCAGTCATAACGCCGACCATAGGACTACGTGCCATCTACATTGGGGGAGTGTAGGAAGCTGGAGCCGTCAAACCGCCTGGGTTCTGATCCGGACCTCTTCGTCCGCATCGCCGAGAACGCGCTGTTGGTCGCCGAGGATCTTCGTCAGGACTACTTCCAGTCCACGCTTGGTATTGCGCATGAGATGCGCAGTGCGTTTCGCGAGGGCAATGGCGTGTATCGCATCAACTACGTGCCCCAGGAGCCGCTCGAACCTTGTACGGTTGCCTTTGTTGATGGCGGTATCTCCAAGATCGACGTCGGTATCGCCACCCCCCTCATCGTCAGGGCCGGCATCTTCCGGGTGAAGCAGGGGGAGGCTGACCTCGAAAAGCGGGAGACGTTCGATCACTTCCCACTGATGCTGGGCCAACTCCGTGGCGGCTTGAAGGCGAATTCGCGTTTTGGTGATGCGGTCCGTCAGCTCGTGGAGCTCGGTGCGCTTGTGACCGCTCTTGAGGATGACCGCTTCTCGGACATCCGGATGCTTATGCTGCACGGCCCCCTCCAGTTCGTGAGTGGCCCGTTCTTTGAGCACTGGTTCTTTCCCGAGGATTACGAGGCGATGCTCGGCAAGGGCGAGCGAGACCACGTACTCAAGGTTCTCGGCCAGTTTGCAGGGTGGTGCGCAGGGTGTGAACTGCATGGCACTGAGCGCTGCAAGCATGATATCGGCGATCAGCATCTTCCCGCCGTGTGCATGATGGCGTTCCTCCAGCATTACGTGCTGGGGCGTGCGGCGGAGAAGAACGTTCTCGTCTGTGGTGTGGTCGAGCGATCGTTTGGTCGCAGCGTGACGCGATACGTTGTGCGCCAGATGTTGGAGAAGAGCCCCGAGGTCTTCGATCGCCTGCTCGGCGCGCTCGGCATGCGCGGACGCGGTACCAGGATACAGGTAAACGCCATTCTGGATGCGACCCGCTATAACGACGCGATTCTTCTGTCGCTGGCGCTCGGCAGGGGTGAGGCGCTCGATTGGTACCCGATGAGCTCTCGGCTGAAGATCACGGACGACCGCGTCGCTCTCTTCCCAAGTATGCAGAACACCTTCGTGCGTGTCACATCGGCCAAGTACCCTATGCGCATCGAGGTGCCGTCCAGTTACGGCAGCGCGGAGTGCGAGGAGGTGCTTCGGCGGTCATACGAGTATGCGTCAATGTTGCCCGGCTATGCATTCCCGATCGGGCTCGACATCGTCGACAAGTATGCAGCCATTCCCGCGTGGATGACCAAAGCATATCGTCAGCTGATTCTTGCGGAGTATGGGCGACTTCTCGCAGGTGAGTTTGTAGAGATGACGGATACGGAGGCGCTGAAGTCGATGATCATGATGCAGGGAAGCGGCAAGCGCAGCCGCCAGACGAGGCCGGAGGTCTGAGACGTGACGGATGTCGTGAACACTCCCGTGAACACCCCCGTGGGCACCGTCGTCGGCGTGAGCTCGACGACTGAGTTCCAGATGCAGGTACGACCGGATGCCGTACGCGCCCAGGACCTAGTGGCAGTCGATACGGTCGAGGCTGGCCAGACCTATCGTGTGTGGGCGAAGGTGGGCACTATCGAGCGGCTGAACCCGCTTTTCCCGCGTGAGGCTGCGCAGGAGCTCGCCTTTCAGGGACGCGATCCGGTCGATTCGGTCGTCTCCATGTCGCGCGAGATGATCACGGCCACGTGCAGTGTGGTAGGAGTGCAACGCAACGGCCGGCTCGAGCCGCCTAAGTACCCGGTGCAGCCCGCAGGTCGCGTGTACGTCCCGCCTGCGGAGGAGATCGAGTCGTTTCTCGTTGGCGATACCCCCGAGCATCGTCGCCTCTACCTCGGAACAGAGCGCGGCAACAAGGACGTGCGTGTGTTCGTGGATGCTCACATGGTCGTGTCGCGGCACCTCGCGGTTCTGGCATCCACAGGTGCCGGCAAGACGGTAGCCACGCGCAGGATCCTTGAGGAGCTCATGGTCAAGGGCTACCCGATCCTCATCTTCGATCCGCACGGTGACTACTCGGGACTGCATATCGCGAAGCACACAGAAGTGACGACGTACTTGCCCGAGATCCGCCTTGCAGACGAGGAGTTCGACCAGGTACTCGGCTACATCCGAGGGATGTCCGGCGAGATCATCTCACCGCCTCAGGAGCAGCTGTTGACCGGGATCCTCGAAGTGCTGGTTGATGGGTCGAAGCGCATTGTGCTCGACGCGGCGCTGCGTGACAACGAGGTCGGCGGCCTGCAGAAGACACTCGACAACGACCATTTTTATGCGCTTGCGGAGGTGGCGGAGAAGATCGCGATGCTCAAGGCTGTTGACGATCGCGCTCCGCTGCCTAAGGAGATCGCTCGTCTTTCGGCAGGCCTGAACGTTCAATCATCTACGGCAAACGCGGTCCGCCGGCAGACACGACGTGCTGGCTGGCAGTACTGGAGCATGATCAAGACGAACCGGAAATACTCGGCTGCTTCCACGAAGTTGCCGTCATCCAAGGACATACACACGATCATCAAGGGTGGTGCTGTGGCCATCGTCTCGCTCGAGGGCTACACGGACGAGCTGCGGCAGTCCATTGTGGCTGGCGTGCTCTCCCGACTGCTGAGCGACAGGATCGATGAGAAGGTGCCACGCTTTCTGACCGTCATCGAGGAGGCACACAACTTCATCCCGGGATGGACCGCGGGCGGTGGGACCGATGTGCCGTCATTGCCGGTCATCAAGCAGATAGCGACCGAGGGTCGCAAGTACGGCATGGGGCTCATCTTCATCTCGCAGCGCCCCAACCGTATCGATGCCACCGTGCTTTCGCAGGCGAACAGCTACCTGATCCTGCGCATCGTGAACCCGAACGACCAGAAGTACATCCGCGATGTGGTTGAGACGATGGGCGAGGACGAGGCGAAGGCGCTACCGAATCTCAACACAGGCGAGGCGTTGTTGTCCGGACTGTTCACGCGGATACCCGTGATGGTGCGCGTGGAGAAGAGCCGGAGTGAAGGCAAGCATGAGGAAGAGGACTTCCTGCTCGGTTTGAAGGCACCGGGTGGGTCTGCAATGGCCGCAGAGGAGCGTACGGGGTGGGAGGGTTAGTCCAGCCTCGCCTGAGACTCGCATGTCAGACCCACCTGCCACACTTCTCGTGGAGGTGGCACTCATGCAGATCAAGCAAGAACCCCCATGCATCCTCGATACGTGGTTGGACTTCATCGATGCCTATGAGGAGGCCATGGTCGAGATCGGTGACACTGTGCCGGGGCCGTCACTTGAGATGTTTGGTGCGTTCTCCGGCGCGTTCGTCGCGGGCCTGACCGGCGGTGTAGCCGATCCGAGCGTCTGCGGCACGCGGATAGCGCTCCCGGACGGGCGATGCGCCCTGATAGCGGTGGCGACCGATGACCGAGGCGACGACTTCGGCATGGTGGTCGATCCCGAGCGGGTGGTCGCTGACTGGGTCGTCCTCGTCGTCTTCAAGACGCTTCGCCCGGTGGCCGTCCACGTGATCGAAGCTCGACAGCTCTCCGGCCTGGGCAGAGCGCTCCGCGTGCAGGCTCCGCTACCGCCGGATTCACCACCCTCGGCGATAGTGCTCTCCACGGCGTTCCACTGGAATCTCTGCCTTGAGCCGTTCACAGCCGAGGTCTTCGGCGTGCGCACCTACTACCTCTCGGACGATGGGATGTCGCACGAGCCGGTTCCGGTGCCTCCGGCCGCGATAAGCGGCCGAGCACCCGAGGAGGTGTCGAAATGATGTTCCTTGGTGTCACGCAAGGTAATGCGGTTCGGGCGCGATTCCATATGGCGGCATATCTGCTCGCCGGGGTTTCGACGGCGGATGGCCTCGCGCGTGAGACTGGTGTCTCCCGAGGGATAGCCGTGCGTTTCGTGAAGGAGCTGCTCGAGGGTGGCTATGTGTCGGCGCAGCCCGTCGCAGATGCGGACGCCGCACTCGCGTACGAGTTCACAAAGAAAGGATGCGGTTACCTGCAAGGCGAACTCGAGCGCTGGGTGCGCTCGGGATAGGACGACGATGAGATCGTCACGATGATCGGCATCGGACTGTCGTAGGCTGGCGACAAAGGGAGCGCGACCCCTCACCCTCCCGCTGCGTACTCAGGTACTCTAGCCCGTGTGCTTCGACGGGCCTGCACCATGAGGGGGAGTTGATGATAGGAAACAGTAAGTCACAGGACGTCTTGAGTCTTGAGGCGCTTGCTGCGCATCCATCGTTGGAGGTTCGTCGGCAGGTGGTCGAGCTTCTTCTGGGACTCCTGCACGACGAGTCATCGGAGGTTGTCGATCCGGCGCTCGCCATTTTGCGCGATCGCTGTGATGCCGAGGCCCTTGAGGCTGCGGGTGTATCGAGCGACGTCATCCGTGAGATGGCTGTCCTGTTGCGGGATTCGATGCTGGTTCTGCAGCCCGAGCCTACCTCGGCTCCGGACCCCACTCCCACCGAGACGGTCGAGTCGACCCTACGCACCGTGTTCGGCTACTCGTCCTTCCGGCCCCATCAGCGCGAGATCATCGACCACATCATCGGCGGCGGTGACGCCCTCGTGTTGATGCCCACCGGCGGCGGGAAATCGCTGTGCTACCAGGTCCCGGCGCTTCACCGGGAGGGCACGGCGATCGTCGTCTCCCCGCTGATCGCTCTGATGAAAGACCAGGTGGACGCCCTCAAGGCAAACGGCGTCAGAGCCGCCTTCATAAACTCGTCCCTCACGTCGGAGGAGACCGAGTCCACCTTCCGTCAGCTGCGCACAGGCCAGCTCGATGCGCTCTATGTGGCGCCGGAGCGCCTGATGAACGGTGGGCTCCTGCAGTTGCTGCAGACGCTACCGATAGCGCTCATCGCGATCGATGAGGCGCACTGCGTCTCGCACTGGGGTCACGACTTCCGGCCGGAGTACTGCCAGCTCGGCAGCCTCCGCGAGCGATTCGCGGGGGTCCCCCTCATAGCGCTCACCGCCACTGCCGATGAGCAGACGCTCCAGGACATACGCGTCCAGCTGCACCTGGAAGACACGCCGCTCTTCGCAGCGGGATTCGACCGCCCGAACATCTCGTACACCGTCGTCGAGAAGCACAGCCCCGCGCAGCAGCTCGAGCGCTTTCTGGCCGGGCATGCAGGGGAGTCGGGCATCGTCTACTGCCTCAGCAGGAAGCGCACGGAGGAGGTTGCAGCCAGGCTGGTGGCCGCCGGCATCTCGGCCGCCGCGTACCACGCCGGCCTGAGCAGCAAGGAGCGCATGCGGGTCCAGGACGCATTCCAGCGCGATACGGTGAGCGTCGTGGTGGCCACGGTCGCCTTCGGCATGGGCATCGACAAGCCCGACGTGCGCTTCGTCGTCCACTACGACATGCCTAAGAGCATCGAGAGCTACTACCAGGAGACGGGCCGCGCTGGCCGCGACGGCTTGCCGGCAGCCGCGCTGCTGCTGTTTGGCCTCCAGGATGTGGTGACGGCACGCTCCCTGATCGGGAGTGGCCGCGATGCCGAGCAGGTGAGGGTAGAGCTCCACAAGCTTCAAGCGATGACCGACTTTGCCGAGGCGACGACCTGCCGACGCCGCGCGCTGCTCGGCTACTTCGGCGAGGCGCTCGAGGGGGACTGCGGTAACTGCGACGTCTGCCTCGACCCGCCGGAGCTGTACGACGCGACGACCGACGTGCAGAAGGCGCTCTCGACGGTGCACCTCACGGGCCAGCGATTCGGCGTGGCGCATGTGGTCGATGTGCTCAGGGGTGCCGACACGGTGAAGGTACGCAAGTGGAACCACAACGAGCTGGAGGTCTTCGGTGCCGGGCAGAGCCACTCGCAGGATGCATGGGCGAGCATCGTTCGCCAGGTGATCCACCACGGCTACCTGCGACAAGACATCGGTGACTACTCGGCGCTGAAGCTGATGCCCGCTGCCGAGGGGGTCCTGAGCGGGGAGACCAGCGTGTGGCTGGCGCGCCCCAAGGAGCGTCTCAGCCGAGGGAGGGACAAGAAGGCGCCAGTAGCGGTCGCCACCCTGCCCGATGCGGATCGGTCGCTGTTCGAGGAGCTACGGGCCCTGCGTCGCGAGCTTTCCAACGAGCAGCAGGTCCCGGCGTTCGTGGTCTTCAGCGATCGGTCACTCATGGAGATGGCCGCGCGAAAGCCTCGCTCGCTCGAGGAGCTCCTCGAGTGTCACGGTGTCGGTGCCGCAAAGCTTGAGCGGTACGGGGATGAGTTCCTGAGTGTGATCGCGGGAGCGTAGGCAGTCGAGCACTCACTCGACGCCGATGATCCCGCCGTCCATGTGGTCATCGAAGCCGATCACCTCGAGTGAGTCCGGAGACGGCGTGTTGTCCTCGGGCACCACAAGGTCGGCGCGAGTCTGACGCGGACCGAGACCAGTAGCCGTGATGGGATCTGCTCGACCATCAGCCACTTTCTCGAGCGCTGTGATGATCGTACCGGGCTGTCCTGACAGGATGAGGTTGATGGGGGCCTGGCCGCGGAAACCCCGGTTGGGCGAGCGGAGCCACTCCGCCCTGTAGCTACCCCCGAGGACGTCCTCGTGCGTGCAGGGCACGGCGCCGGACATTCTTCCAAGATAATCCTTGACACCGCGGTCCCCTCGGCGCATGTTAGTGAGCGATAACTCACCTACCGCCTGGGAGCCCCATTGAAGCGTCTGTTGGGAACGGTCGTCATCATCGTCGCCATCGTCACGCTCGTCGGTGTCGCCGCCTGGCGTGTCGCCACCGATCGCACCACCCCGGACACCGTCGAAGTCACCGGACGGGTCTACGTCAACGAGCAGGTCGTCACGGTGCCGCTGCTCCGCTCGGACACTCCTACGGGGACTGTGATCCCGGGCCAGCCGACGGTCGCCGGCCGTCTGGCTTCAGTGGGTGTGGACACCGGCGATCACGTCGCTGTGGGGGATATCATCGCCACGCTCGACTCTGCACCTATGGAGGCCGCCGTATCGCTCGCACGGGCATCGGCGGCAGAGGCATCCGCCACAGTGGCTTTCCTCGGCGAGAAGGCCGACGACGCTGTCGCCAATCGCGATGACGTCGATGCCAAGCGGGCCGAGGTCCGGACGACGCTCGCCGATGTCAGGGGACGTCGTGCCGAAGTGGTGGCCAATCTCGCTCAGGCACGTGAGATGGTCGCCGCACGGCAGTCGATGCCGAGCGTGCCAGCCACGATGCCGCCAGGTGCTGCCCCTACCGCGCCATCCGGCACCGCCCAGAAAGACCCCGCAGCGATCGTCGCGCAGCTCGAGCAGGCGCTGGCCAAGCTCGATGCCGGGATTGCAGAGGCCGAGTCTGGCCTGGCGAAGCTCGACGAGGCGCATGCCACGGTCACCGACGCGCTCGCGGTCCTCGCAGACGTGCGGACCGCTGCACAGTACGCCGCAACCGGCGCGGAGGCAGGGGTAGCGCTTGCCGAGGCGAGGCTCGATCTCGTCGTGGTGCGCTCGCCCGTCGACGGCATCATCGCCAAGGGGCCGGTGGCCGGCACGACCGTCTACGCCGGAGCGCCTCTCGTCACCATCTATCCGGATGCAGACACGTTCGTCGAGACCTATGCGTCTTGGTCGGATGCAGCGCTGCTCGCAGAAGGGACCCCGGTCCTCGTGGAGGCGGACTACCTGCAAGAGCCGCTCGAAGGAACGGTCGCGAAGGTCGGGACAGAGTATCTCTATCCGCCCACTACGCAGGCCACGCGAGAACTTCATATGGCCCGTGGCGTGCGTGTGCGTATACGCGTGGATGGCGACGGGCTCCCGCCCGGAGCGCCGGTAAGCATCATCGTGAGTACTGGCCGCTAGGCCGTCTGGAAACTAAGGAGCAAAGATGAAGAAGCGCATCCCTGTCGTCATCGCGGTCATCGCGATAGCTGGAGCAGCCTGGTGGGGCTACTCCACATATATCACCAACGGAGACGACGACGTCGTGGCCCTGGGAGGCAGTGGCACGATCGAAGCCGACACGGTCTCGGTCTCGCCACTCCTGGCTGGACGCATCGCCACTGCCACAGTGACCGAGGGCACACCTACCGAAGCCGGCGAGGTACTGTTCATGTTGAGCAGCGACATCATCGACGCGCAGGTGGCACAGGCCGAGGCTGGCGTTCGCGCCGCAGAAGCTATGCTTGCCCAGGTGACCAACGACGACGGGACACAGGCGGAGATCGCACAGGCCGCCGCGCGCGTCGATCAGGCCAAGGCCGGTCTCACCATGGCTCAGGCACAGCAGTCCTACACCAGCATCGCCGCGCCCGTCAGCGGTACGATCACGAGCGTCGTGGGGTCCGTGGGCGAGAACGCTGCACCGGGCAAGACGCTCGCCACCATCGCCGACCTCGACGATCTCAAGGTCAGCGTCTACATCCCCGAGACCCGCATCGGCGAGGTCCGTCTCGGCCAGAAGGCGCTGGTATACGTGGACTCCTCGGACACCGTGTTCGACGCCGAGGTCACGTTCATCTCGAGCAACGCCGAGTTCACTCCCAGCAACGTGGAGACCAAGGAGCAGCGGGTGAAGCTCGTCTATGAGGTGCGCCTGCGTGTGATCAACTCCAGCGATGTGCTCAAGCCCGGCATGCCTGCAGACGTGGAACTCCAGTGACCTCCGTACTCACACGGCAAGGACTCCGCAGCGAGTGCGTAGCAGGTGACGGGTCTCTCGCCATCGAGACACGCTCCCTGGTGCGCAGCTTCGGGGACCTGAACGCCGTGGACGGCGCGTCACTGTCCATCCCGCGCGGCTCACTCTTCGGGTTGCTCGGGCCGGACGGGGCCGGGAAGTCGACCTTCATCAGGATGCTTGCCACGGTGCTGGCGCCCAGTGAAGGGGACGCGTTTGTCTTTGGACACTCGATATCCCACGAGCAGAACGCTATCAAGCCACGCATCGGCTATATGTCGCAGGCGTTCAGTCTCTACCCGGACCTCACCGTACGGGAGAACCTGGACTTCTTCGCCGAGTTACGTGGTGTGCCGCGCAAGGAGATGGACTCGCGGGCGAAGCGTTTCCTGGAGTTCAGTGGTCTCACCGAGTTTGCCGGACGCCAGGCACAGCACCTCTCCGGTGGCATGAAGCAGAAGCTGGCGCTTGCCGTTACGCTCATGCACGACCCCGATCTACTGCTCCTAGACGAGCCCACCACAGGTGTGGATCCCGTGGCTCGCCGCGAGTTCTGGCGCATCATCGCCGGCCTTCACTGCGAAGGCATCACGGTGCTGGTAGCTACGCCGTATATGGACGAGGCCGAGCGGTGCACGGAAGTCGCCTTCATGGATAACGGCAGGATCCTCCTGCACGAGACGCCGGGTGCGCTCAAGAAGCGCGTCTGCGCGCAGACCGGTGAAGAGCGCGTCTGCATGGAAGAGGCCTTCGCGCATGTCATAGCCGAGGCGCGGTCCGGGGAGGCGAACGCATGATGTCCCTGTTGCGCCGTATCGCCGCCGTGACGCGCAAGGAGTTCATCCACATCCGGCGCGACCCCAGGATGCTCGCGAGCATCCTGGTGCTGCCCGTCATCCAGCTGCTGCTCTTCTCGTACGCGATCTCCTTCGACGTCACCGACGTCCCCACGGTGATCCTGGACCAGGACCGTTCGGCTGAGTCGCGCGATTACCTTGCGTCGTTCGAGCACTCGGAGTTCTTCCGCGTGGTCGATCATATCGAGAGCGATGTCGAGGCCGATCGCGCCTTCGACACAGGCAGTGCCAAAGTAGCTGTCATCATCCGCCCGGGGTTCGCCGATGCGATCGCTCGCGGTGACAAGGCCGACGTGGCGGTCCTGATCGACGGTAGCGAGCCCAACTCCGCACAGCTCGGGCGCGCTTACGCCTCTGCGCTCTCGTCCACCCAGGACAGGCAGATCCTGGTCGGGTGGGCCGAGTCTCGGGGCATGGATGTGACGTCGATGGGGAGTCTGTCACCACAGATCCGCACGTGGTACAACCCCGACCGGCGCTCGGCGGATTTCCTGATCCCCGGACTCATGGTCGTCATTATCATGATCGTGACCATCCAGCAGACGGCTGTCTCGCTGGTCAAAGAGCGCGACCAGGGGACGTTCGAGCAACTCACCGTCTCGCCCATCCGGCGCGGGGAGCTCATGGTGGGTAAGGTGCTCCCATGGCTGATACTCGCATTCGTCGAGACCGCGGTCATCGTGGCGGTGGGAGTGCTCCTCTTCGGGGTCCCGCTCCGTGGTAGCGTACTCGCACTCGCGTTGGGAAGCGTGCTGTTCGTCTTCTCGTCACTCGCGATCGGGCTGCTCATCTCGGCACGCGCCTCTTCGGTAGAGTTCGCCAACATGGCGGGGCTGCTCGTGAGCTTCCTCCCTGGTTTCATGCTCTCCGGGTTTGCGTTCTCGCTTGAGAGCATCCCACCCGCCCTGCAGTTCATCTCGTACCTGTTCCCGGGTCGCTACATGGTGGTCATCGCACGCTCGGTCTTCCTCAAGGGAGCCGATGTGGCTACCGTGCTCCCACAACTCGGCGCACTGCTGGTCTATGCGCTGGTCTCCCTGACCCTCGCATCCTTCGCATACTCAAGGAGGCTCTAACATGAACCTCCGTCGTATCGGACTGCTCATGTGGAAAGAGGTCCTGCAACTGTCCCGTGACAAGATGATGCTTCCACTGATCTTCTTGATGCCGGTGATGCAGCTGATCATGTTCGGCTACGTGGTGGGTGCCGATGTCACCAACATCCGGACGGTGATCGTGGACCAGGACCATACGGTCATGTCGCGCGATATCACCGAGGCGTTCTCGGCTTCGGGCTACTTCAAGATAGTGGACAGACTGGACTCGGAAGATGATGTCCAGCCGGCCATCGACGAGGGCACAGCGATGGTGGCCGTGCTGCTGCCGCCGGGCATGGAGCGCGATATCGCCTCTGGCGAGCAGGTTCCGCTGGAGGTGATCGTCGATGGGTCCGACAGCAAGACCGCGTCGGTGGCCAGCGGCTACGCCGCGCAGGTCGTGGCGTCCTACGAGCGTGAGCGGCTCACTGCGCTTGGCGCGGTGCCCGATGGTCCCGGTATCGACGCCCGGGTGCGGGTGCTGTTCAATCCGTCGCTCAGGAGCGTCAACGCCATGATTCCCGGCCTCGTCGCGATGATCCTCATGCTCTCCGTCTCGGCGATCATGAGCCAGGCGGTGGTGCGTGAGCGAGAACGCGGTACCCTCGAGCAGCTTTTCGTCACGCCGATCGGTCGCGCCGAGTACGTTATCGGTAAGGTGGTGCCGTACGTGGGTATCGCCATCATCCAGACCCTCTCGGTGATGGTCGTAGGCGTGCTGTGGTTCCAGGTGCCGTTCTACGGGACCGCGTGGATCATGGCGCTCGGCCTGTTGCTGTTCCTGTTCACGGGGATCGGCCAGGGGCTTATCATCTCGATGATCTCCAATACGCGGCATCAGGCGCAGCAGACCACCATGTTCATCCTCATCCCCACCATGGTGCTCTCAGGCTTCATCTTCCCCATCGAGTCGATGCCTGCAGCGATCCAGCCACTCACGTACTTCATCCCGATGCGCTACATACTCGTCATCGCGCGGAGCAACGCCATGAAGGGTGCCGGCATGTCCGCACTCTGGCCGCAGTTCGTCGCCATGGCCGTCTTCGCTATCGTCGTCTTCGGCTTCGGGATATCACGATTCCGCAAGCAGCTTGCGGACTAGAGAGGAACCACAGATGTCGTTTTTCAAACGCAAGATCGAGCTTGAGCCACCTGCGCCGAGTGCGCCCGGTGTGGCTGTCTCGGTGCAGGGCCTCAGCAAGCGCTTCGGCGACTTCGTCGCAGTCGACGGCGTCTCCTTCGAGGTGGGGGCCGGCGAGATATTCGGTTTCCTCGGCCCCAACGGGAGTGGGAAGACCACGACCATCCGCATGCTGTGTGGCACCATCGCACCCAGCGGCGGAGGTGCCCGTGTGCTCGGTCTCGACGTGGCGGGCGATGCCGAGGCGGTCCGTGCGCGCATCGGCTACATGTCGCAGAAGTTCTCGCTCTTCGAGGATCTGACGGTGGACGAGAACCTGCGCTTCTACGGCGGCGTCTACGGCCTCGATGGCGAGCGCTTCGCCGCCCGACGGGAGTACATCCTCAAGATGGCCGATCTGGTGGGGCGTGAAGGCGAGCTGGCGCGCAACCTCTCGGTTGGATGGAAGCAGCGTCTCGCGCTCGGCTGCGCGATCATCCACGAGCCCGAGCTGGTCTTTCTCGACGAGCCGACCTCTGGCGTGGACCCGCTGGCCCGCAAGGACTTCTGGGAGCTCCTCTACGAGCTGGCCGCCAGCGGGGTCACTCTGTTCGTCACCACACACTATATGGATGAGGCGGCCAACTGCTCGAGGCTTGCCTTCATCTACCGCGGCGACATCATCGCCATCGGCACACCCGAGGATATTCGCGTGCGTGAGATGCACGATGAGATATTCGAGGTGGAGTCCTCCGATGTCGATGCGATCCTTACCGCACTCGAAGCCGATGAGGATGTTCAGGAGGTGTATCTGAGCGGTGCCCTTCTCCACGTGAACATGGGCTCTGGGGGTAATGCCGCAGAGCGCCTCGATGCTGCTATCGTACGAGCTGACCTACCCGGGACGTCCGCGACGTCCATCGAGCCGTCGATCGAAGATGTCTTCGTCCACCTCGTCACACGCGAGCGGAGCGAGAGGGGAGTGATCTGAAGTGGAGCGACTCGCTTCGGAACCCAGGTTCTTCAGAGACGCCACTGACGATCGCAAGAGCGAGATCCTAGACGCCGCCGTGGCGGTCTTCTCCGAGAAGGGCTACGACGCAGGTAGCATGCGTGAGATCGCCGAGATCGTCGGTGTGAGCGAGCCCGCGCTGTACCGGCACTTCTCGAGCAAAGAGGATATCTGCCTCGCTCTCATCACGGGCGTAAGTGCACGGATCAAGTCCGAGGTGGGTCCTTTGCTGGATGCAGCAGAGCCATCGCGTATCGCCGAGACGTTCGAGACCATCTTCGTGAACCGTACCGAGGCCGTGGGCAGCTACTTGCCTGTGGTCCGGACCGTCATGATCGCGTCGATGCACAGCCCGGTGTTCCGCACGGCGTTCCGCGAGAGTGTGGCAGGTCCGATCCTTGTTCGCCTTGAGCGCCTGGTCCCCGTGGTGGACGCGTACTATGGGATCGAGGCAGACGCCGGAGATGTCTCCCTGCGCGTACGAACGCTGTTGAGCATGTTCGTCGGCCAGTTCATCACGGCGTTCGTCGTCGGTGATGAACTCACGTCGCCGACCGAGACGTTCATGCGGGTCATGGGCTGGACGATGAACTGATCGGAGGGGTGGAGGTGGCCGACACTGGCGTGCTGGACGCTATGCCCTTTGCTGCATCGATCACGCTTTTTGTGTGCTTGATCGCTGTAGCTGCGCTTTGTGCTGCCGGCGCCATCGTTCTGCTGCGCGGCGGCCGCCGCGACGTTCGAGTCCAGGGCATCGTTCTCGGCATCGTCTCACTCGGGCTGTTCGCATTCGGAGTCGTGGTCGGTGCAAGCCTCCTGGCGGCGTGAGAAGCTGGTGCTTTCGACCCGAGATGTGCTCGTGGGATGAGGAGTTCCGTGATGTGCCGTTGACGGTGCCGCATGATCTGTATACACTCCTCGCGGGGAGGGGATATATGGGACTCGTTCATGTATGTATATGCATGTTGCATAGTAAATGATGCAAACAAAAGACGATGACGCACCGCCGTTCCAGGAGGTGGCGTGTGGGCGTGAGCGCGTCATCAGTCGGTTCGTCGGGGTGCTCGTCAGCCCGGGCGCGACATTCATGCGTCTGGCGTCGGACTCCGACTGGCTGCGACCGCTGTCGTTCATGCTGGCGGTAGTAAGTGCCTATTCGTTCGCAGTGATCCTGAGAGTTCCCACTTCGGCAGCAGCAGAGCTGGTCGGTTTCAGTAGCACCACTGCTCTAGCGGGGCTGCGTGCGGCCGGCTTGCTTGTAGCTATCGTGATCACGATGTTCGGATGGTTTGCATGGGTCACAGCCCTCTACGTGTCGTTCTGGGCTCTGGGTGCGCGGACCTCGATGCCGCAGGCACTGACCATCATCGGCTATGCGGCTGCCCCCGGCATCATCAAGTCGGCGACTCTCACCGTTGTGGTCCTGGTCACGGGGCACATGCCGGTCGCTCCGACACTCGCTTCCATACTTCACGCTCGGGGAGCGGTGGCGACTGTGTTGGGATCGGTCGAGCCATTCGCGATCTGGAACTTTGTACTTCTGGTCATTGCGGCGTCGTGCAGCTTTGGCTTCACATGGCGGCGTTCAACTGCGGCTGTTCTTCTTCCGGTGACGCTCGGCTGGTTCCTACAACTGAGCCTTGGTTCCCTGATCGCATAGGCGGAAGGTGCGGATCCCCGCAGATTCGGTTCTGAGGATGATGCGTGTCAGCAAAAACCGGGGGGGGGTGTTTGTATGGAGATCT
>JAVERH010000113.1:0-7176 GCA_034007245.1 Coriobacteriia bacterium
CGCGATGCCGAGTATCGCATCGCAGGTGCGCTCGGTGACGTCGTCGTTCGCGTGGCGGACGGTGCGGTGCGGATCGATGAGTCGGGCTGTCCAGACCAGACATGCGTACGGACGGGCGCGATCTCCACGCCGGGATCGGTCATCGCGTGCGTTCCCAACAGGGTAGTGGTTCGGGTGGGGGGTGATGGCGATGGCGGGCTCGATGCTCGTATCCGCTGAGCCACATCCCGGGATGCGCCCGCTCGCATCGCGGCCGATCGCGGTGACGGCAGGTTTGATCGCATTGGCGTCCGTGCTGGGGCTTGTCGAGGCAGCTCTTCCGGGGATTCCTGTGGCGCCGTGGTTGAAGTTCGGATTCGCGAACATCGCCGTGGTCGTAGCGCTTGCGCTCCAGGGTGGTCGTACCGCTGCAGTGGTCAGTATCGGGCGGGTCGTCATCGTGGGTCTGGCCGCAGGGACTCTCGGTAGTCCCGCCTTCACCATCAGCGCTGCCGGGGCGGTCGTCTCGCTCGTGGTGATGTGGGCGCTTTCCGGGGCGGGTGCGGTCTTCAGTCCGGTTGGTTGGTCTGCCGCCGGTTCTGCAGCGCACATGGCCACACAGTTCGTCGTCGCAGCCTGGTTGCTTGGATCGTGGGCGATCATCTCGCTCGCACCGTTGTCCATCCTCTTGGCGCTACCCCTCGGTGCGCTCACGGGCCAGCTCGCCCGTTCTGTCGTCTCCCGTCTCCGGATCGTGTGATCTCGACGGGGAGGGGGCGCAGTGGCGCCACGGCTGGTTTGTGGAAGCCCGTACGCACGGGGGCTCGTACTGTGTGGTCAGGCCGAGGCGGTCTCTGACGAAGGCCTGGTGACGCTCGTACTCGGGTGCCGTGAGGAGTCTGTCGCGCGCGGATTGCTCGAACATCATCCCATGCCCGACGGACTGTGGCGGGCAAGTGCGGATGATCTGTGCATCCATCCGGGTGTGGGCCCGGCAGCGGCCGCGCGGTTGCTCGGGTCGCTCGAGTTGAGCCGCAGGGCAGCACTGCGGACACCGGTATCCCGGCCGTGCATCACTCGTCCGGACGATGTGGTCCGGCTGTGTGGTCCACAGTTCCGAGGCTCGGATCGAGAGCACTTCTGGGCGCTTGCCCTTAACACGAAGAACCAGTTACTGCGTACGATCGAGGTGTCTGTCGGGAGCCTCAATGCATCGATCGTCCACCCGCGCGAGCTGTTCAAGGAGTGCGTGAAGGTCTCCGCCGCATCCGTGGTCGTGGTACATAATCACCCAAGCGGTGATCCCACGCCCTCGGGCGCCGATATCCAACTCACCCGGCGTTTGGTGAAGGCCGGTGACGTGCTCGGCATCGAGGTGCTCGACCATGTCGTGATCGGCGACGGCGGCGCGCACAGGAGCTTGCGAGACCTGGGTCTCATGTGAATCCGCTCCGAACCCGGACAGAGTCCTGACACCCACTCCGACCTGCAGGGTTAACAAACTGGAACCTTTGCGTACGGTGTTCCAAGGGGCTATGTCTGGTACACTCTCCGGAGATATGCGGTTGTGCCGTGTGTCTATCTGAACACGCACATCCCTCTAGGGTCGGCCCCTCTGTTGAGGGTGGTCCGGTCATTGCGAGAGGAGAAGCGACTTGTCGCTTGTCGATATGTTGTTTGATTCGTGGGGCGGAGACATGGCGGTCGACCTCGGGACCGCCAATACGCTCGTGTCCGTGCGTGGGCGTGGGATCGTGCTCATCGAGCCTTCTGTGGTCGCGGTCGAGCGCGACACCAAGCGTGTTCTCGCGGTGGGTGTGGATGCTAAGCGCATGCTTGGCAGGACGCCTGGAAGCATCGTCGCGATCCGTCCGCTCAAAGACGGTGTGATCGCAGACTTCGAGGTCACCGAGGCGATGCTTCGCTACTTCATCAATAAGACGCGTGTGAAGCGCTTCCCGTGGCAGCCGAAGCCTCGCGTGGTCGTCTGTGTGCCGTCAGGCGTGACGGAGGTTGAGAAGCGCGCAGTCTTCGAGGCCACGATGCAGGCTGGTGCCCGGAGTGCGTACCTGATCGAGGAGCCGATGGCCGCGGCGATCGGGGCGGGCCTCCCGATCCAGGAGCCGACCGGCAACATGGTGGTCGATATCGGTGGTGGCACGACCGAGGTGGCGGTCATCTCACTCGGTGGCATCGTCGTCGCGCAGTCGATCCGCATCGGCGGCGACGAGTTCGACGAGGCGATCATCGCCCACATCAAGAAGGAGTACAACGTCCTTATCGGCGAGCGTACTTCCGAAGAGATCAAGTTCGAGATCGGCTCCGCGTTCGTTCTTTCCGAGGAGCTTGACGTGGAAGTGCGTGGCCGGGATCTCATGACCGGTCTGCCGCGGACGTTCCAGGTCTCCTCCGAGGAGGTCCGGCTTGCGATCGAGGAGCCGACGCTTGCGATCATCCAGGCCATCAAGGGCACTCTTGAGAAGACGCCTCCCGAGCTGGCGAGCGACATCATGGAGTACGGTATCGTGCTGACCGGTGGTGGCGCTTTGCTTCGCTCGCTCGATGAGCGTTTGCGTGTCGAGACCGGCATGCCGGTCCATGTGTCCGAGAACGCGCTCATCAACGTGGTGCTCGGATCCGCGCAAGCACTCGAGGAGATCGACATTCTCAAGAAAGTCCTGACAGTCTCAAGGTAACGGCGGAGGCCGCTCATGCGTATCGGGCAGTCCGAGCCGAAACAGGCGCGTCCAACCATCCTCATCGTTTTCGTGGTGATCTCCCTTGTCGTGCTCACTGCGTATTTTCGCGAGAGTGATGGCGGGCTTCTTCATGGGGCACGACGCGTCACCCTCGAGATCACGGCACCGTTTGCCAGGGCGGGTACGGTGATCACGACGCCGTTCCGCTCCATAGGGTCGTTCTTCGATGGTATCGGAGCGTCGCGCGAGCGGGTTCAGACGCTCGAGCAGCAGAACCAGGAGCTCAGGGCGCGTCTGGCCGAACTCGAAGAGGCGCGGCAGGAGAACGAGCGGCTCCGCGCGCTCGTCGACTTCGCCGAGGAGCGCAAGTTCGCCAAACTCGGCGCGGAGGTCATACGTCGTCCGATCAGCATCTGGGAAGGCGTGATCGTGATCGATCGTGGCTCGGAGGACGGCATCGAGCCCGGTATGCCTGTGATCGCGGCGCAGGGGCTTGTGGGTCAAGTCGCTGACGTATCTGTGCGATCCTCGTCCGTACGACTTGTGACGGATCAGATGAGCGGCGTTGCCACGATCGTCCAGTCTTCGCGGACTGCGGGTGTCGTGCGGGGCTCCGTGGACGGTTCGTTATCACTCGATTTCATAGATCGCACCTTCCTGCCGGTGGCGGGTGACGTGGTGATCACCAGCGGCATCGGCGGCGTGTACCCCGGCGGCATCGTCGTCGGTGATGTGGTGTCGGTGGACGATCGTCATGGAGAGCTCTATCCGCGCATCAAGGTTACCTCGCGGGTTCCTATCGACTCGATCGAAGAGGTCTTCGTGCTTGTCGGCGCAGCGATTGAGACGGATGCGGGTGAGGTCGAATGACCCGGTGGTGGACGACAGCAGGCGCGCTTCTCGGCGCTTTCATACTCCAGGTGATGATCGCGCCACACATGGCGATCATCGGTGTGACGCCCAACCTGTTGCTTCTCGTGGTGATCACTCTGGCGTTCGTTGAGGGCTCCTCGGCCGGTGCCACGGTGGGCTTCATCGCCGGGATCCTCATGGATCTGCTCTCGAGCGGGCCTATCGGAGCCTGGGCGCTCGTCATGTCGGTCACCGGCTACCTGAGCGGTTCGCTCACACGGAACCTGTTTGCCGAGGGTTGGCTGGCTCCGGTCACGGTCGGGGTCGTTACCGCTCTCGTGGCGGACTTCGCGTACCTCGTTGTCGTCACCGTGATAGGTGTCGGGCCTGCGTTCTGGCCCGCGCTCGGGCGCTTGGTGCTGCCGCGTGCAGTGTACAATGCGGTCCTCGTCATGCTCTTATACCCGTGGCTGGCGCGATTCTTGCGAACGGACCGTTCGATCAAGTCGTTCGGACGTCTCGGGTAGTCCATTCCACATCCCAGCCCCTCTGGAGTCCCGCGAGCTCATGCCAACCATCAGTCAGGAGTACAGGTCCCGCTTCGGTGTCCTTGGCATCGTTGTGATCGTCGTGCTCTCGGCGTTGCTGGTAAGGCTCTGGACGATGCAGGTGCTGAATGGTGAGTCCTATGCTGCGCAGGCCGAGAACAACCGGGTGCGCGAGATCTCGCTGGAGGCGCCACGGGGACGCATACTCGATCGTAACGGCATCCCACTCGTCACGAATCGGTCCGCGCTTGCCGTGAGTGTCGACCCGTCCCATGAGGATGTACGCGCGCTTCTGGTGAGGACCTGGAGTGCAGACACGGTGGACGATCCTACCAGCCGCGAGCTCGACGAGATGTTCGGCGAGATATCCGGGCTGCTCGGGGTCAGCACCGCCGATATCTGGGAGCGGGTGACCGATGTCCAGCAGGAGGCGCTGCGTCCGCGCGTGATAGCGGTCGATGTGCCGATGGAGGCGATCGCGCAGATCATGGAGCGCCAGACGGACTTTCCGTGGGCGCTTGTCGAAGAGATCGCTGTGCGGGAGTACCCGAACGGCAATCTTGCAGCACATCTACTCGGCTACTCCGGCGCGATCTCGGAGGAGCAGTACGAGCAGTCGGACGAGTACGCAGGCTACGAGCTCGGCGATACGGTCGGCAAGGCCGGTGTCGAGCGGCAGTACGAGGGAGTACTACAGGGTGACAAGGGGTGGCGACGTATCGAGGTGAACGCCTCGGGTAGGTCGCAGGGAGTGGTGAGCGAGCAGGCGCCACGGCCCGGGAATGACATCCGTCTGACGATCGATGCCGGCATCCAGGCGGCGACTGAGGAGCAGCTGGATCTTGCGATCGCCGAGTCGCACCGCCAGGGCTACAGCAGTGCGCGCGCGGGCGCCGCGGTGGTCCTCGATATCAAGACCGGCGAGGTCCTCGCCTCCACGAGTCGACCGACGTACGACCCCTCGGCGTTCCTTGGCGGTATCAGTACGGCGGAGTGGGAGGCGCTCAACGCCAAGGAAAGTGAGTACCCGCTGAACGACCGTGCAGTCATGGCAGCGTATCCGCCGGCTTCGACGTTCAAGGTGATCACGACGATCTCCGGACTGCAAGCAGGTATCACCTCTGAGAACAAGACCTACAACTGCACCGGCCGTTGGACCGATATGGGCAAACAGTGGCCCAAGTGGTGCTGGAAACGGACGGGTCATGGGACAGTCACCCTCCGCGGTGGCCTGAAGCACTCGTGCGACACCGTCTTCTACGAGATCGGCTACGAGTTGTACAAGCGCAAGCTCGAGGAGCTGCAGGCGACCTCCCGCCAGTTCGGTCTCGGATCCAAGACCGGTATCGATCTACCCGGCGAATCCGCGGGACGCGTGCCCGATGCTGCGTGGAAGAAGCAGTACAACGAGAACTATCCGGAGTATCAGCAGTGGCTTCCGGGAGACACGGTCAACATGGCTATCGGCCAGGGTGACATGTTGACGACACCACTCCAGATGGCACTCGTGTATGCAGGGCTTGCGAACGACGGCACCATCATGAAGCCGCACGTGCTCAAAGACGTGCTCGGAAGCGAGGGTGAGGTCATCCGCACCATCGAGAACGAGGTCCTGTACGAGACCGGTGTATCTGCCGAGATGCTTGGCGTGGTGGAGCGCGGGCTGGTGGACGTCACAGAGAGCGGTACGGCGAGGGCGGCGTTCGCGGGGTTCGGGCAGACGGTTGCAGGAAAGACCGGTACCGCACAGGTGAAGGGTAAGGATGACTACGCCTGGTTCACTGCATACGCTCCGATCGACGACCCGCGTTACGCGATCGCGATCGTCGTCGAGGAAGGGGGAGGCGGTGGCGCGATCGGCGGACCCGCAGCCCGTAACATCCTCGCCTACATATTCGGCGAAGAACAGAAGACCATCCATACGACGGACGAATCGAGGTGATGCGTGATGAATAAGACGATCCCGGAGCGCATCCTCGACAGAGTGAACGTCCCGTTGATGGCATGGGTGGGAGCTCTTCTGATATACGGAACGGTGATGGTCGCCTCTGCCACCGAAGGAATGAGCAGTGGCTTGCTCACGCGGCATCTGGTGGGCGTGGGAGTCGGGCTCGTGCCGCTCGTGATCGCCTGGCTTATCGATTACACACGGCTTCGCGGTTGGCAGGGTCCTCTCATCGCGTTCGGCGCGTTCCTGCTGATCAGCCCGCGGGTTCCCGGACTCGGTACCACTGCCAAAGGCGCCACATCGTGGCTCCAGATCGCCGATGTCCGCCTATTCCAGCCGTCCGAGCCTGCCAAGCTGGTCTTCATCGTGGTACTGGCTGCTGTGATCGCCAGCATGAAGGGGCGGGTGGATACTCCGGGCCGGGCGATGAAGGTGTTCGCTTATCTGGCGGGTGCGGTACTCCTCATCATGATGCAGCCCGACCTGGGCACCGGTATGGTTTTTGTCGCACTCACGTTCATCATGCTTATCGTGGGCGGTCTCAAGGGGCGTTACTTCGCGGTGCTCGCGGTCGCCTCCGTCATCCTGATCGGAGCTGTTCTCGGTCTGGACCCGGTCCTGGACAAGATGGCCGGGAGCGATGTCGGGCTGAAGGATTACCAGAAGAACCGGCTGCTCGTCTTCATCGATCCGGATCTTGACCCACACGATGCGGGGTACAACCTGGCGCAGTCCAAGATCGCTATCGGCTCGGGCGGCCTGGCGGGTAAGGGTCTCGGGTCGGGTACGCAGTCGAACCTGCACTTTATTCCCGAGCGGCATACGGATTTCATCTTCTCAGTACTCGGAGAGGAACTCGGCTTCCTGGGCGCGGTGTCGCTGCTGGGACTCTATCTGGCGCTCTTACTGACGGCATTGGCGATTGCGAACTCTTCGCGTGACCTGTACGGTGCGCTCATCGCAACCGGTGTGCTTGGTATGTGGATGTTCCAGATACTGGAGAACGTCGGCATGACAGTGGGTATGATGCCTATCACGGGTATTCCACTGCCATTCATGAGCTTCGGCAGTTCGGCGATGGTCACCAATCTTGGTGCCGTCGGCCTGCTGCTCTCGGTCTGGTCACGGCGCTACGGCGCCGGAACGTGAC
>JAVERH010000114.1:0-7168 GCA_034007245.1 Coriobacteriia bacterium
ACCCAAAGCCCAATGCTGAACGGAGAACCCCCCAGCTCGCCAGGCACACGTCGCCGAATGCTTTCCATTGCGCACAAAAGCCTCGAGGCCCGCTGGAACTGGTCCGTAGTTAGCAGCCTGAGGGTGTATCTCATGATCACGCCGGTGCCTGCGTCATCTGGTCGACGCATGCGACGCAAGAACAGGTGGTAGGCGGCGACACCCAGATATGCCTCAGTCTTGCCTCCACCGGTCGGGAACCAAATGAGGTCTACGCAGTCCCTGTACTCGTCATCTGCATCGTGGACCGAGGGCAAGGCCAGCAGTAAGAAAGCGGCTTGAAATGGAAACCACCGTCCTCTTCCTTCAGCCTCAAGAGCGTCTGGATTGGGGGCGGCATAGGGCGCTGTGAATGACAAATAGCGGTGAGTCCGGTCAGATACGGCGGCACGGAGTTGGTTCAGGCCGGCCGCCTGCTGAAGCAGAATCGCGGCGTTTGCCAACTCAAATGCCCTGCGCGCAATGGAATCGGAATCAAGCAGGGCGAGACCTGATCGCATCCGGACGAGAGCCTCGTCGCAGGCATCGAGGTGTCGCCCTGCCGCGTCGGCCAGCCGGTCTGCCAGGCCCTCGGCCTCGCGTCGGCACTCCAAAATCCACGTCTGGTACGAGTCTGCCATTTCAGTCAACCGGCGCAAGCCCACGCCGTCGGACAGATCAGCCAGACTCGAGATGGGTATCCCATCGGACCCATCACCCGACCCTGCCGTGGTGCTCGGGGTCTCAAACGACGGCAGGACATCGGCGCACAGTGAAATGTCGCCTGTGGTCGCGTCTTGCCGCCAATTCGCTGCGCATCCATGGCCAACGGCGTAGGTCAGACGATCTCTGTAGAGCAGCTCTAGCCCGGCATCTTCGTCGTCGGCGTGGGCGTACTTCCCCACGCGTAGAGTCGGGTACGGGAGAATCTCGCCTCCGCCGGAAACCGCCACGTTGAGCTCGCACTGGAAGAGGGTCTTCTCGTCAACGGCGCGGACGCCACCGGCATGCCGGTTCACGAGGATGGCCGTGATGAGGTGCCCGGGGCCGTGAGTCGGGTTAGGCCGAACGAACACCTCAATGCCTCCAGAGAGGTCTTCCATGTTGGATGAGCTGCTGCTCTTGGGCTGCCAGCGCGATCTTGCAGAGGTGTCGGGGAGGCCAGACGCAGCAAACTCGGCTTCAATCTCCCATGTGACTCGTTTGCGCCAAACGAAGTCCTCCTCGCCGATCTGAACCTTGAGCGGGACGTACCTGCCGCCACGGGCTGACACCAAGAGAAGTGAGCCGGGAGCAAGATCCGCGAGGAAGCTTAGGCCCATGCTGCTGGGCTGAAAGCCGTTGGCCAGCGACACGTCAAAGTCTTCTGAGTCTTGCGAGGCTCTCGCCTTCCGCAACCGCCCCGAGATCTCGGCGACTCGCTCGGCCACAGCCTCCTGCCGGTCTGCGCCAACCTGTTCACTCGCCTCTGCAACCGACTCGAGGCCCTCTGAGTCGCCCGACTCAAGAACCCGGTCACCGGTCTGCAGCGGGTACAAGACGCCCACGCCATATCGCCTCAGCGGCCGATACCTATGGCTGAGGATCTCCTCGCCTGTTCCAGCCTCACGGTAGGGTCTGTAGGCCTCGGGCGTGTCCGCAGAACCGCCCGTCTTTCCTCGCTGGCCTCCACTCGGAGCGGGGAACCTCACAGAGACAGTGCAATCGAGTTCTGCGCCCTGCGGATCGGGACCCACAAGTTCTCGCCTCAAGGCCTCAAGGAGCGCGCGCCTGGCGTCGATGGCAGTCTGCATATCAGCCCATACCCCCTGTCGTCATCGATTCCAGCATTGTTCGAATGACCTCCGCACGTTCGCCCTCTGGGAGACACATCACCAAGCGGCCCGTGGACCTCGTCACGGCCACGTAGAGGAGGGCGCGCTGATCGCTACGATCTATGTTGCCGACATCTGTAACTACAACGGCGCGGGACTCCAGCCCCTTAAACGCATGAACCGAGCAGTAGCGAATCTTGCCGTTGACACTGAATTCGAATGGCACTAGGTCGGGCCTAGTGCTCGCCAGCGAGGCTGCGGCCGAGCGCGTATCCGATAGTGACGACAGTACGACAATCTCGTGTCGTCTGTAGCCCTCACGGAGCAGTCCGTCGAGCGCGTTGGTCAGCAGCTCACCTTGGTTCTGAGCGTCAGAATAGTAGCGCCACTCCGGCTCGATGCCGTCGTCCAACCTCAAGACTCCAGAGTAGTCAGGCGAGATGCCGCCAAACGGCGCCACAAGCGCAGAGACCCGCGGGGTATTCCTGCAATTCTTGCGCAGGGCATATCGCGGTGTCCCCGCAAGACGTTTGTCTTGCCGAATCACGTCAAGTGAGGTGGTCGCGCCGTAGATGTCCTGACCCTGCAAGTCGCCAAACATCAACCATGGAGCGTCCGACAAGCCGGAGCGCAGAGACAGGTCAAGCACGTCGATGTACTGCGATCTGAGGACGTCTTGAGCCTCATCGAGCACGACCGAATCGAACGGTACTGTTTCGCTGCCTTCAACCAGGGCAGCAAGAGCCGCCTCCGGAAGTCCCTGCTCCCAGAATGAAGAACTGGCGTTCGGCGGCGCTGCTTGCATGCCAGCGATTCTCAACATGTAGGCATGGAGGCTGGCAACCGTGACCGTCTCACCCAATGGGGCGCACTCCGCCGCAAGCCAGCGCGACAGCAGGCGATTGAAGCACAGGAACAAGACACGTTCGCCTCGCAATGAGGATCTGCGCACAGCCTCAATCGCAAGCAGGGTCTTCCCCGTGCCTGCAGGCCCCTCGAAGATGACCCGGGGATTCGCCTCCATCGCGTCAAGCGCGACATACTGTTCTTGCGTGTACTTCCTGATCTCAGCTGTCTCACGTCGCGCACGTGCTCGCGGACTCTCATTGATCTCGAACTGAGGGCGTAAGACCCGCGCGATGTCGAGGACTTGTTGCGCCGTTGGAGCGCTCTTGGTTTGGTCAAACCATGCCCCGGTCGGACAAGATGCCGCGAACTGCCGGGCGCTTGCCAGCACACCGAGAATCAGCCCGCGCATGTTCTTCGCTTTGTACTTCTGGCTGTCGATGACTTGCCAGTCGTGCCACTCTCCAGACCTCTCATCGAAGGGCACGAACGGCATCACGACCGCAGATGCAAATAGCACAGGGCTCAGGTCCGGGCGTTTATCAAGAAGTGTCCTGCGGAGGCTGTGCATGGCATCGGCCGCCTGCCGAAACGGACCCCTAACATCCAGCTTCGCGTTTCGACCGATTTGCCAGCCCGCGGCTGTTCGGCGAATAGTCTTCGCTCCCTTGACCTCCAGGCACAAGACCCCCATTCCTGGGACGATGGCCAAGAAATCCGCTTCACCCGACAGCTGACTAACGTGCTGCGCGATGTCGAGCGAGTGAAGCACAACCCAGTCGTCAGTCTCGGGCGAATCGCGCAGACGAGCAAAGATCTCGGGCTCCGCAGGGCTGAGACACTCTGGCGGGCAGAACGCGGGCATCATCTGCGCCATTCTAGATCTCCCTGTAGAGAGGAAGGGCGCCCGACGGACACGTCGGCGTGTGGTCCACAATCTCAAGCACACGCTGTGCGGACAAGACACCACCATCATCGTTGCCGAGATCGAAGTCCCAATACCCGAGGCGCAACAGTTCCACGGAGTCTGCGCGAGCAACCTGCCGTAGAAGCAACTTCTTGATCTGAACACCGGCCTGCAGGTGTGCGCGACGGATTGCTTTCATTTCGAGCCACAGCGTTTCTGACTCCTCCGCGAGTCCCGCCAGCATCATGATTGCGTCGAAGTCCGTCCGCGCGTTCGTCATGATGTTCCTTGTGGAGAGCCAATTGCGGACGTTCTGATAGCTCGCGATTGCCGAGCCACATCTCAGCAGATCAAGTGCGACCGCCTCGTAGCCATCCCGCGCCGCACGCGCTCGCAGCCGAGCCTTCCACAATGCTTGACGGCCTCTCAAGTGCTCGCACTGTCTGCCCATGATTCGATTGGCCACATCGACAACATAGTCTCCACCGCCAGTCGACCTGTGCAACAAGAACATTCCGGACTCGATGTCTGAGATCGGCAACTTGACTATCTGGCTCCCAATCTCGCGCGCGAAGTCGATCACGAGCATGCGGGCGTCAGGGTCGTCTTCCACGAGAAGCAGGCTCGCAGGCTCAAGTAGGAACCCGCGTGTGGGAACGGGATCAGAATCAAGTTCCTCCTTCGCCCGCTCGCGAGCGGCGGAGACCGTGACGGCCTCGAACAACACGGCAGAGTCGGGAAGAACGCCCTCATCGAGCACTTGGATGTCAGGCCGAGGGGCCATGATCTTGCAGGCTATCGCACCGGGGAGCCCAGGCAAGTAGGCCGAGCAAGCCTCGGAATGGACAAAAGCACTCTCAGGTCTCCACGAGTCGGGCAGCCAATCGTACGACACGGAGACCATCTGGTGAGCCCTAGGCGCGGTCAATACGTGTGATGCGTAGCGGGTGAACCACGAAAACGGCCCCGCCAGTAGCAGCCGATCATACGTCGCGCCACTCTTCAGCTCCGCGGGAGAAAGTAGCGGGAGTGCGTCAGGACCGATGAGCTCATCCACGGTCTCGCGTGCTGCGGCCAGCAGGTTGGTCGGGCAAACCACCATGGCTTCCCGCTCAACTGTCGGCTTGCAGAACAGGCACGCAGCGCACTCGAGGTACGGAGCCAAATCCTCCTCGATCAGTTCCATCAGAACCGACATGATCTGGGCACTGGTCTCTCGCAGAGCCGGCCAGCCCACCCCCAGGGTCTTGGCATCGCCCTCCAGGACTTGCATCGTTTCGGAGTTGTTCAACGGACAACGGGCGAAAGAGACCGGTGCAGCAGAAACGTAGTAGCGATAGCGTTCAGCAGTGCGAAGGAACCGGTCGACGTATACGTCCTGAAGTGCGGCCTCCGCCTCACAAAGGCGCCTCAAACGACTGATATCTCGAGAGAATCGGTAGAACCCGGGGTGATGCAGCCGCAGACGCGTGTACGCCGTCCCGCGAGAGCATTCGTAGACGGCGGACGCGGTGGCGAACTCCATTCCGCTCACCCCGCTTGGGCTAGGAAGAAGGCTGTCACTTCAACGCCCGGCGGTATCGTGACGCCGGGCGGCAGATCATCGCCTATGCACAGGACGTTCTCATCGCTGCTATTCATAGCGATTTCCGCATTAAGCTCATCGACTCCCTCGCCGTACTGCGGGTCGTTCTTGTCCAGGACGACGATCCACGCAGAATCGGCGTAGTACTTTCGCCATCGTAGAAAGCCCTTCGGCCCGTCGAAGACGACGACACGGGGGGCCAGTTTCATTCGCTCCGGCAGGCTCTTGGCGCCTGACGTGCTGTACACGTCGCTCCAGCTAGGGTCGGTGGAGTTTGAGTACTTGCGGACACGCAGCAGATCGTTGAACGTGCCCTCAGCGAACTTGCCCGCATCGAGAGGCACACGGAATCTCACTTCGGACAACTCACTCCTGAGCTGCGGTCCATTACCAAACAGAACGCACTCAACTCTCGCATCTCGATTGAAAGCTTCTAAGTCGCTGTGTGGCAAGAAGCTGACCCAGAACTGGTGTGACGCCGTCCTCGCCTTGCGTCCCCTGCCGTTGCTTGGAATCTCGTCAGGAGTCAGAGTCGTCCGCTGGATGTTGGTCGCGTAGTGAAGCGGCTCGTAGAACGCACATGGCTTGCCTTTTTCGCGGCTGTGGATCTTGACATACTCAACGCCGCCGATCACTTGTGTCCCACCGAACGTCCCGAGGCGCGGGGAGTCCCCGCCTGGACTGATAAACCTCAAGACCGCGGTGTTCGGCAGTGCCTTGAGTTCAGAAAAGCGCTGACTGGCCGTCACACCCGAGAGCTCGCGTTCTGACACAGCGAGAATCGCTCCCAGACCAAGCATTGGCGCGGCCATGTACCGATCGGGCACAGCGAGGGCGATGACGAGGCGAGACCTCTCCATCACCCCTCTCGCCGCAAGTCTCCCAACGAGCTCGTGAAACCCGGCCCATGCCGGGACCGCGTGCCAAGCCCCGGTATCACCGTCGGCGTATTCAAGACCAGCGGGCAGCATCACACAAATCCCCCATTCATCCCATCTCGAAGGTTAGCACCTCGGACTGACATAAAGCTCTTCGGCATTGAGATTCTGTCCGCGGTCGCGTTTCGAACGAAGCGCAACACCCCCGGCGGGGGAGCCGAGGGTGTTGCTTCGAACTATTGAAACCCGCGGCCGAGGGGGACCGCCGGGGGTTCCCGGGAGGGGGCGTCAGTTGCCGGCGTCACCGTTCGAGTAGCTCTCGAGCAGCTCACCCTGCACGAGGATGCGGCCGGTGCCATCCGCTCGACCGTACGTGCACGTGGACGGCGTGAGAGACCATCTGCCGGCCTTGGCGCTTGAATCCCACGCCACGGGCGCTCAGAGCGCTCCACGAGGCCACACGGCGCGATCTGGATCCAGCTGGGCCACGCACACGATGCAGCGTGGCGAGAGAAGCCGGACAAGGTAGTCACATCCGGTCACGTCACCCGTACCCCGGGTCCAGAAGTCCGGAACACTGTGCGCTTCGCCCATGACACTCCCCTCGCAGGACTGCCGGCCGGGGTGTTCCCCCGACCGGCGGTCGTCGGCCTCTAGTCGATCAGCTCGGCATGCACGAGCAGCTTGCCGTCCTCAACGTGATACGCGCACGTGGAGAGCGTAAGCGTCCGGCCGGCGGGATCCGGCCGGAAACCTGGATCCAGGAACGAGCGGTCCGCCCAGCGCGCAATGCGATCCGAGTACGGCCGCATGACCGGGAACGCGAACGCGTCGTCGGAGCCATCGGCCGCACCCGCCGAGTAGACGAGCCACGTCCCGCCGTTGCCGGCGGCGTCGACGTACTGGATGAAGGGATGCGCCGCCCAGAAGTCCGCGTCTCCGTAGGAGGCGAGAACGCCGAACATCGAGCCGTCCCGCATGTTGTGACCGTGGAGCAGCGTCTCCCGCGAGCTGTCGCCGACATAGCGCGGCGAGCGGTAGTCGGCGAAGATCGCGCCACGCGCGTCGGCATCGCCATCCGCCGCGTGTGTGAGGTACTTCACGTTGTCAGTGGTCTGCA
>JAVERH010000115.1:0-7166 GCA_034007245.1 Coriobacteriia bacterium
AGAACTACGAGCAGGTCCGCGCGGCTGTGGTCGACGGTATCGCCCACGGCGTGGGTGTCCGGACGGCCAAGGGGGCTGCGTAGATATGCGTGTGGAGGTCGTCGATGTCACCCCCAAGACCCGTGATGCGTTCGTAGAGTATGTGGTTGAGCATGGACCGGAGCACGATGACTCGTTCACGACAGCCGAGGACCTTCTCGGCTTCGATCCGGCCCACGAGCCCGCAGCTCTAGCGCTCGACGCTGCAGGCTCTGTGGTGGGTGCCGCATCGGTGATGTGGGAAGGGTACGTCGAGAAGTCAAGTGCACGTTTTCGTGTTCTGCATGCCATCGATTTCATCGCCTATCCGCTGCTGATCGAGCAGGTGCTCTCGCGACTCTCGGGTGCGACCAAGCGGGTCTTCGCGTTTCTTCCGGCTACTGATGGGTACGCGGTCCAGGCGGCCACGACTGCCGGCTTCAGCACGACGCGGCGGTCCTTTGTACTCGAGAACAGGGCTCCGTCGGCGGCACCGCTTCTGGATCCGCCTGTCGGCGTCACCGTGGGCCCGGCCTCCCCGCTGACGGCAGGGATGTGGGCCGAGGTCGTGAATGCGGCGTTCATGGACTTCCCGTGTCGCCACTTCATGAGCGTGGAGCAGGCGCGGGTGCTGCTGCCCCGGTCGCGAGTGATCGGAGAGGGGACGCTCATAGCGCGCCGCATCGGTGTCCCCGCAGGTGTGGTGCTCACGGTGAGCCATCCGGACGAGGCGACCCTTGCGCAGATCGAGACTCTCGGCGTCGTTCCCACCGAGCAAGGGCGTGGCCTTGGCCGTATGCTGCTCGGCCGGGCACTTCGTGCGGCTGCTGATGCCGGAGCGACATGGGTACGTCTTGCTACGATGCCGGTAGACGAGCCGATGATCGAGCTGTTCATCGGCATGGGGTTCCAGGTAGTTCAGACGCGAGACTGCTGGGAACTCGATCGCACCCGTTAGCAGTGAGGCGGTTCGGACAGTTCGAACTTCATCCCCTCGGCTATACTCTCATGTGGGATACAACACATCTGCGATCACACGAACGGGGCGTTCGTCCCGCATATCATCGGAGGTCACTATGCTTGATGGCCGCTATCTCCGCGACAATCTGGATGCGATCCGTGCCGCGATGGGCACACGCGCAGAAGGCTGGGGCTTCGACCGCTTCGTGTCACTCGATGACGAGCGTCGCCGTCTCATCGGCGAGGTGGAGAGTCGTCAGGCACAGCGTAACGACGCATCACGGCGCATCGGCGAGCTGATGAAGGCCGGCCAGCGCGACGAAGCTGAGGCGGCCAAGGAGCGGGTGCGTACCGTCAACGATGAGATATCGTTGCTCGATGCGCGTCGCGGCGAGGTCGATGCCGAGGTGCACGAGATGCTCATGACCATCCCCAATATCCCGGATGCGAGCGTGCCGGTGGGGGTCGATGAGGACGATAACGTCGAGATCCGTCGCTGGGGTACACCGCCGGCGTTCGAGTTCGATCCGGTCGCGCACTGGGACCTCGGTCCTGCGCTCGGTGCGATCGACTTCGAGCGTGGCGTGAAGCTCGCCAAGAGTCGCTTCGTGGTGCTCGACCGAGATGGCGCGCGTCTCAATCGGGCGCTCATAAACTTCATGCTCGATACGCATGGCTCGCGCGGTTATCGCGAGTGGGCCGTGCCGGCAATGGCGAACAGTGAGACGCTCCTCGGTACGGGTCAGCTGCCCAAGTTCGCCGACGATCTCTTCCATACCGACGAGGGACTCTATCTGATCCCCACTGCCGAGGTGCAGCTCACCAACCTGCATCGCGATGAGGTCATCGAATCGACCGAGCTGCCGCTCAAGTACGTGGCGTACACGCCATGTTTCCGCGAGGAGGCGGGCGCGGCCGGTCGCGACACGCGCGGGATGATCCGCGTTCACCAGTTCGACAAGGTCGAGCTGGTGAAGTTCTCCCGGCCCGAGGAGAGTATGGATGCGCTTGAGGGCCTGGTGTCCGACGCCGAGCTCATTCTGCAGCAACTCGGGTTGGCCTACCGGACGATCGTGCTCTGTACAGGCGATATGGGCTTCGGCGCCGCCAAGACCTACGACATCGAGGTGTGGCTGCCGAGCTACGATGATTACAAGGAGATCTCCAGTTGCTCCAACTGCGGTGACTTCCAGGCACGCCGTGCCAGCATCAAGTATCGTTCTCCGGGCGAGTTCAAGGGTTCGCGGCTCGTGCATACCCTGAACGGCAGTGGGCTTGCTGTGGGCCGTACACTCGTGGCGGTGCTCGAGAACTACCAACAGGCCGATGGTAGCGTAGTGGTGCCTGAAGTCCTGCGCCCCTACATGGGCGGCCAGGAGATCATCCGGAGGGCCGAGCAGTGAGGCGCTTCGCAGTCCTGTGTGTGGTCGGCCTTGCGTGCGGCGCTCTGTTCACAGGCTGTGGCGACACGGGCGAACCTGCATCCGATGCCGCTGCACCTGCAGTCACGACCGCGATCACAGGCCCGCTAGAGGGCTACGATGCGATGCCGGCAGACGAGGCCGGGGAGGCAGCGGCCGCCGGTGCAGCCATACGCGAGCTCGATGAGCTATCGGGTTCGGACCTCTCAGCCGAGCAGCGTGAGATGCTCAAGACGGATCAGCGGCTGATCGCCTATCTCGTGCGCGTGGAGCTCGATGCCCAGGTGGCGCTCTTCGAGGTTCGTGCTGACGGTCTTGCGCACAACATATACAGCTACCCGCGTGCATTCGATAGTGGTTCGATCATCTGGACTCCTGCTGAGAGTGTTCAGGTCGCTGGGGCTGCAGCGAGAAGCGAAGGCGAGATACGGGCAGTGGCCTCGGTCGACGAGGCCATGCGTGATGCGTTCCCGGACGGCGATTATACGGTTTCTCTGGGCGGATACCGGTTTGCGTTTCTTGCCGAGGAGATCGATCCCGTACACATCGAGATCGCCGCTGATGGAACGACGCTCATCTCCGTCAGCAGGTAGCGCTCTTCACGCTGCGGGCGATAGCCCTGCTGTTTAGCAGGTCGGCCGAGATGCTGTTGTTCTGCGCGACCTCCGCGAGTGTCATCGACCTGAGGTGCTCGATGATGATGGTGTCGAGCGAGACCCACATCGCATGGACGCCACAGTGCGATGAGCGCTTGCAGGAGAGCGGGTCCCGGACACAGGTCGAGAGCGAGAACTCAGGTTCGCAGGCATAGATGATCTCGTCCATGGTGATCTCTTTGGCAGGGCGGGCAAGAGAGAGCAGATGGTTGCGGAATCCCGTCGCAGCTACAAGAGAGGACTCCACGAGGAACGCGGCGATGGTGAAGCCGAAACTCTCGGGTATGTCCGCGACCTCAGAGACATCCTTGATCGACAGCGTGGTACCCGGCGGCAACTGCGCGAGTTCGTACATCATGCGAACGGCATAGTCAGTCCGGCGCGTGATCGGCATTGGTCCCCCGTTCGTCCTCGCCGCACATCGGGCGGCGAAGTATCGGTGAATCATAGCAGGGGACTTACGAGCGGAATACCGTTATTTGCTAACGAATATGAGCTTCGAGCCGAGCGGCTGAAATGGAGGTCTGAGTGGCGTTACTTTCAGGTTTCTCAGGCTTCAAGCGGGTCAGCCGCTGCTACGGAGCTGCCGACGATGGTCACCACATCAGCAGGTGTTGCGGAGGCGCGTACGCTTGATGGACGAGTCAGAAAGAAGAGGCCGAGGGCCACTGCGGCGATCGTTATCAGGACGAGGATCACGATCATGCGCTTACTACTGGCAGTCGGTGTGCGGCGAGGTCCGCGACCGCCACGTCTGGTGTGGACGGGTCGGGAAAGGTACAGGCTCTTTCGGGCGCGACCTGAGCGTGCCACGTCGCTTGCGCGTGATTCGACTATCCGACGGACGGGATCGATAGTGAGATATCGTCCGTGAAAGGTCTTCTTGGATCCGCGTTTGCGGCCCCGGTAGTTGTCCATCGTCACCCCCCATCGACACTTCTACTGTCTATGAAAAGAGCGGCCCCAGGAGGGCCGCCCTCGATGATCGTGGCAGGTGTGTGTGGATGTGCGGGCCCTCCCTCTACCTGCATCTTACTTGAGTTCGAAGACAACCGTCACGCTCGTTGTGATATCGAGTTGGCCGGGCTCGATGGCGATGTTTGCAGCAGCCCCCAGAACCGCAGCGTCCGCCCTATAGTAGACCGGCGTGCTCGCTCCGGTCTCGCTAACGCTGATGATCTCACCGAGGCTCTTCCCGGCAGCCTTGGCCATCGCTTCAGCACGCATGCGCGAGTCTGCGATCGCAAGCGCGATCGCCTCACTGCGGGCTGCAGCGTCGTCGTCGAGGAGGAAGCTCGGGCCTCCGATCTCGTTGGCGCCCGCGTCGCTTGCCGCGCCGATCACGGTGCCGATCTCATCGATGTCGCGGATCTTCACGCGGACCTGGATGCTTGCGCGATAGCCGGTGATGGTGGTTGTCTCGCCATCGTGGTCTTGCTCCGGCCACACGTTCACGTTCGCGGTCTGGATGTCCTCGGTAGCCACGCCGGCATCCTTGACCGCAGCGGTGATCTTCTCGGCTGTCTCGTTCGCCTGACCGAGCGCGGTCTTCGCATCTTGCGCTAGGACTGTCGTACCGAAGTGCATCTCGGCTATATCGGGCGCTGCGAGTGTCACGCCCACGCCTCCTGCGGTCACCGTATGTAGTGGAGTGGCGTCCTCGGTGGTGAGGACCTTCGTGGTACATCCGGCAAGAGTCAGCACACCAAGCGTGAGCCCGAGTGCGAGAGCGGCCTTCGTGTTCATGACGCCTCCTCGTGAGCGGATCGTTCGAGTCCGGGGTATGGCAACTGGTAGTAAGACGGATACCCGTTCTCAGGAGTTCGCGCCTGGACAGGAGAAAGCCCCGCACGTGATGTACGGGGCTTTCGATGATTCAAGTGGTGCGCCCTGCAGGATTCGAACCTGCGACCTTCTGATTCGTAGTCAGACGCTCTATCCAGCTGAGCTAAGGGCGCGCATGTGCGCGAGGTTAGAGTATCCTGCCTGCTCGCGCACGAGATGTCAAATGGCGGAGAGTGAGGGATTCGAACCCTCGAAGGGGCAATTAGCCCCTTACTCGCTTAGCAGGCGAGCGCCTTCAGCCGACTCGGCCAACTCTCCGCTTCTGAGAAGCGCCGCCCATTGTAGCAGGGTGCGGCGGGTGCGTCACCGGATGATCATATTGGCGGAGGGGGTGGGATTCGAACCCACGAGACCCTTGCGGGCCTACTGGTTTTCAAGACCAGGGCGATCAACCGCTCTGCCACCCCTCCGCGCATGAGGATTATAGCCTGATGCCCGGCATGCACAAACACGAGTCTTTCTCGATGAGTGCAGGAGTGTGGAGCCGCATCTTGTATAGGTAGAGTAGAGTAGAAAGTTTGGGGTATGGATCATGGACGAGCGGAAGAGAGTTGGGCGCGCCTTAAATGCAGAGTGAGCAGTGTGATGTTGCTAAGAAGGATCGGGTAGATTTTGTCAAAGACGCGCTGGAAGCCATCAGTGCACGGGCGCGCTATCTAAGAAACTGGCGTCTCTTCTACAAGTGGTCCATCGCGGCAGGGCTGGTCGGCGTGCTGGGCGGCATGGGCGCGTTGCTCTTCAGCTACACCCTCGACACGATCACACCGATGTTCGACTGGGCGGCGACTGCGCTGCCTGACCCTCGACTCATCGCGATCATACCTGCGTTCGGTGGACTACTCGTGGGGCTGATGCGTCACTTCTGGATGCCCGAGGCGTTCTGTAGCCCGTGTGCCACCGATGCGATGATCGACATCATCCACGAGGAGGGTGGTCGCGCAAAGGCCAAGGTGCCGTTCGTGACGATCCTTACGGCCTCGATCACACTCGCATCGGGCGGAAGCGCCGGCCGGGAGTGTCCTACGGCGCTGATAGGTACCGGTCTGGGCTCGATCGCGTCGTCCATAATCGAGAAGCTGCGTCTCGATAAGTTGCTTGGCTTCTCGTTCACGAAGGAAGATGTGCGTGTGCTGGCGGTGTGCGGCGCTGCTGCTGGTCTCGGCGCCGTGTTCCGTGCCCCCATCGGCAGTGCGTTGTTCGCGGCCAGCGTTTTGTACATCTATGGCATGGAGTACGATCTCCTGCTGCCTTCGATGATCTCGTCGGCTACAAGCTACCTGATCTTCTCGACCTTCTACGGCTTCGAGCCGCTGTTCAATGCGCCGTTCATCTGGGAGTTCAACGTCTTCGACCTCGGAGTGATGCTCTTCATCGGCGTGCTGGCGAGCCTGGTAGGCATCCTGTATCTCAAGGTCTTCTATGGCGTCTTCAGATACTTCAGGGGCATGGCTTTGCCCGACTGGGTCAAGCCGGCTCTTGGCGGTCTTCTGATGGGTATCCTGGTGCTCTTCGTCCCGCGCGTGTGGGGGATGGGATACGGCACGATCCAGGACATCATCGATCTGCAGCTTGCGCTGCCCTTGTTGTTGCTGCTGGTGATCGCCAAGATACTGGCAAGCTCGCTGTCGATCGGATCCGGGGGCGCCGGCGGTGTGATCGCGCCGTCACTGTTCATCGGTGCCGCACTGGGCGGAGCGGTAGGCACACTGGCGATGCATATGTTCCCGGGAGCGGAAGCACATCCGACGCTTTACGTGATCGCCGGCATGGGCGCGCTCTACGCTTCGGTTGGCAAGGTCCCGCTGTCAACGGCGATCATCCTGTGCGAGACCACCCGAAACTTCACGATGATCATCCCGCTCGTCGTGGCGAACACGGCCGGTTTTCTCGCTTCGGGTACGAGCACCATCTACGAGAGTCAGCATGCCGACGCCACCCGTGAGACCGCCGACATCCTGCGTCATGTCCAGGTTGAGCAAGTGATGACGAAGGCCCCATCTGTGCTTCGCGACGACACAAGCGTGCAAGACGTGCTGCGTATCGTGGGGACGTCCGGGCATCATGGGTTCCCGGTCGTGAACGCAGAAAACCATCTCGTGGGAGTCGTGAGCTGGACCGATGCACGCGCTTTGCCGTACGAGGACCGCGCCGAGACACCGATATCCGAGATCATGACCAAAGAGCTGACCTGGTTGCGGCCCACCGATAGCGCCCGCGCAGCACTCGACATGATCGAGCGCAACGATATCGGTCGCGTGATCATCGC
>JAVERH010000116.1:0-7097 GCA_034007245.1 Coriobacteriia bacterium
CCCGTGGCACGGACGAGATCACGAAGACCGAACACCGTGAAGATCGCGCCGTTGAGCACGTGCGCCGGCGGGTCCGTCGGGTACTCCTCGAGCCAGACACCCGTCTCGTCCGTATGCATCAGCCCCCCGTCTGCGATCGGCAGACGAAGTGGGCGGAGTGCGAGCTCGGCGGCCTCGAGATAGCGCTCGTCGTCCGTCTCGTAGTAAGCGCGGACGAGCACCGACATCCCCTCACCCTGTGCCATGGCGGAGAGCCATGGAGCCTTCAGGGCTCGGCTCGGCAGATCGAACTCGAAGTAGAAGCCGCCATCATCGGACTGAATCGACACGAGCCAGTCGGCCTGCGTGAGGAACGCTTCGCGCGCACTCACCTCACCATCTACCAGATACTCCTCGTACAGCCCCAGTGCGTACTGCGCCGTCGTGATCGGGTTCTTCACACCGGACTCGGTGCCGCCGAAGATCGTGTAGTCCACGAGCGGCACACCATCGGTATCGAGAGCCGGGGTCCCGTACTCGGCAGCCCGGACCTTCTCTACGATGGTCCGCATGTCCAGGTAGTAGTGGCGCGGTTTCTCGGCATCATGATCGATGAGATTGACAGCCTGGTACGGCACCTCGCGGGCAACCCGCAGGCGCTCACGATCCGTGACGGTCAGTCTCGGGGACAGCACGACCAGACCGATCGCCAGGACGACCAGAGCCAGGGCGACGACCGCCGCCGCGATCTTCAGCACCGAGCGTAAGCGACCGGTCGAACGCGTATACCGCGCCGACCGGCCCTCAGGTCCTGGCATCTGCCCGGTACCGTTTCTCATCTGGTATATCCGATCAGACCGCCTAGATGGTCCCCTCTTGCCACGAGTTCAGGTACTTCTCCTGCTCGTCGGTGAGCGTGTCGATCCGAATTCCCATGCTCGCGAGCTTCAGCTCGGCGATAGCCTGGTCGATCTCAACCGGCACCTCGTACACACCGGGCTCGAGCTCGGCGGCCTGATTGACCATGAACTCGGCGCACAGCGCCTGATTAGCGAAGCTCATATCCATGACCGACGCCGGGTGCCCCTCGGCGCAGGAAAGATTGACGAGACGGCCATCTGCAAGCAGCACGATCTTGCGACCGTCGGCCAGGACGAACTCCTCAACGAGCGGGCGCACCTCGCGGGCCGAGACAGCCCTCTCGCGCAGATGCGCGATGTTGATCTCAACGTTGAAGTGTCCCGAGTTGGCGATGATGGCGCCGTCCTTCATGGCGTCGAACGCACCCGAGTCGATGACGTTGATGTCACCGGTGACCGTGACCCATATATCGGCCTGCGCAGCCGCCTCGACGGCTGGCATCACACGGTAGCCGTCCATGACGGCCTCGAGCGCCTTGAGCGGGTCGACCTCGCAGATGATGACGTTGCCCCCAAGCCCATCGGCGCGCATCGCGATACCGCGACCACACCAACCGTACCCCGAGACGACTACCGTACGACCAGCGATGAGGCGGTTCGTTGCCCGTACGATGCCGTCGATCGTAGACTGGCCGGTACCGTAGCGGTTATCGAAGAGATGCTTGGTGTTAGCCTCGTTGACGGCCACGATCGGGTACTTGAGCGCACCATCGTCGGACATAGCCGCGAGACGGATGACACCGGTGGTGGTCTCCTCGGTCCCGCCGATGATGCCCTCGATGATCTCGGGCCGATCGGCGTGGATGCGACCGACGACGTCGGCACCGTCGTCCATCGTGATCTGCGGCTTGTGGTCGATCGCAGCATCGATATGACTGTAGTACGTCTCGGTGTCCTCACCCTTGATCGCATAGGTGCGGATGCCGTAGTGCTCGACGAGCGCCGCCGCAACATCGTCCTGAGTCGAGAGCGGGTTGCTCGCGCACAGTACGACGTCCGCGCCACCGGCCTTGAGCGTACGCATCAGATTGGCGGTCTCGGTGGTGACGTGCAGGCACGCGCTGACACGGATACCGTCGAGCGGCTTCTCATCCTCGAACCGCTTGCGGATATCCGCGAGCACCGGCATGTCGGCATCGGCCCACTCGATACGCGCCTTGCCGGCGTCCGCGAGGGCAAGGTCTTTGACGTGATTATCCATGAAGAGTCCCTTCGTATTCATCGACCAAACAATGGCCGATAGAGGTCGCGACCTCATAGGATACCAGGTCATCGAGCGCCATGGGGCGAACGACGACGCCGGTCACAGCCTCAGAGACGTGCGAGCACGCCAGTCACGAGTTGCGCGACACGTGGTGCCGCAGCAGCAGATGTCGCCACAACGTTCTCGTGACCGCCTTCGTCCCCCGCGGCGACGTTGGTGACGAGCGACAGTCCGAGTACCTGCATCCCCGCATGCACCGCTGCGATCACCTCGGGTACGGTCGACATCCCCGCGACATCCGCACCGAGCATGCGAAGCATACGGGCCTCGGCCACGGTCTCATATGTCGGACCGCAAAGCCCCGCATACACTCCCCGTCTAAGAGGCACACCGGCTGTAGCTGCGACCTCGAGCGCGATCGCACGGAGCTCCGGAGTATACGCGTCCGCCATAACCGGGAACCTCGGACCCATCGCATCCAGGTTCTCACCGATCAGCGGGTTTGTATGCATGAGGTTCAGGTGGTCTTCGATGAGCATGATGTCTCCGGACCGATACGCAGGGTTCACGCCCCCCGACGCGTTGGTGACCACCAACGACTCACATCCAAGCAAGCGCGCCGCACGCACGGGAAGCACGACCTGTGAGGCCGGATACCCCTCGTAGAGATGGAGACGTCCCTGCATGGCGAGCACAGGCACCGGACCCACATGCCCGAACACGAACCGACCTGCGTGACCCGCGACCTTGGTCAGCGGGAGTCCTGGCACCTGTGCGAACGGCAGCGATACACCAGAGTCCAGCTCATCGGCGACCGGGCCAAGACCGCTGCCGAGGATGACGAACACCCGGGGCGTGATCCCCCCGCTCGCCTTCGCGAGAGCCCCTGCTGCAGCCCTAGCATCGCTATACAGGACATCTACTCCATACTCAGCGCCCATGGCCCCCAACCAGCCTCTCGAGATGAGCGAGGAACTCACGCGCTTTGGCGGCGGATGTATGCTGCGCAGCACGCGCGAGGCACGCATCCCTATACCGATGCTTACCCGAAGAGACGATGTCGTCGATGGCATCCCGCAGAGCGTCTTCGTCACCCGACGGAACCAACCTGCCACAGGACTCATCGAGCACCTCAGGCACACCCCCGACCCGGCTTGCGACGCACGGCGTGCCACATGCCATCGCCTCAAGAAGGACCGTGCCCAGCCCTTCGGATCGACTGGGAAGAACGAATGCATCGGCAGCGTTCATCCAGTGCACGAGATCCTCTTGTGGTAACTGGCCGACGAAGGTGACACTCCCCGCAATATCCGCATCGGTCACCAGTTGCCCAAGACTCTCCCGGAGTGAGCCCCCGCCGACGATGATGAGTCGGTCGGCTCGCCCCTCCCGTACCAGACGTGCAAACGCGGAGATGAGCACCTCGACGCGCTTCACCGGCTCGAGGTTGCCGGCATACAAGACCACTCGCTCGTCGTCCGGCACGCCGAGAGTCTTGCGTGCGTTCGCATCTGGCCTGAAGCGGTCCGCATCGAATCCCATGTTCACGACCTCGATCGGGACACAGACGGGGACATCGACCTCGGTCCTGAGCGTCTCACGCAATGCGTTCGAGACGGTCACGACCAGATCAGCACCCTCAAGCGCGCGTCGGGAGGCCCTGCCGAGGAAGTCCGAGCGCTGGACCGAGCGAGCATCGGTGCCGTGCGAGACGAGCACGAGCGGGACCCGGGCGATCCGCGCGGCAGTGCGCGCGAACGCCGCAGTGGGATACAGAAAGTGACCCACGACGACATCGAACGTCCCCGCCCGCGCGGCAGTGCGTGCGCGGCGGTCGAGTGAGACGTACTTCGCCAGTGCCGACACGGCACCTCGGCGCTGAACCGTGTTGGCGACGACCGTGACATCGGCTCCAGCCCTCTCCAGCTCAGCGACCTGGCGAGCCACGAACGACCCGAACACGGACGAGCCCGCGCTCGGCCACATATTGGAGATCAGCAGGATACGGAGCGGCCCTGCATGTGCGCCCTCGCTCGCTGCATGAGTCATGCTAGTTCCCGATCGGACCGAGATCCATAACGACAGCCTTGAACTGGATGGACTGCGTGCGTAGGTTGAGGCTGCTGTTGAGGTAGACCCGTTCGCTGCCGAACAAGCAACCTGCACCATCATCGAAGGTACCTTTACCCTGCACCGTCAGACGTACGTCCTTCATGATCGGTGAGCGAGCGGCGTGCAACTCACCATCGGCATCCGGAACAGCACTCAGCGCCCCATCGACCTCCACATCGATGACCTCTCCGACGGTGGCCGCCGTACCATCGACGGTGATGGACTGGCCGACCTCGAAGGACTCAGCGATCTCGGGCTGCACATTACTCACAAGCAAAACCAGCGTGACGTCCTCTGTCGGCACAGTCTCTGCACAGCCATACGAGAGAACGATCAGAGCGAGCAGGCAGCCAGCAAGTAGCTTCTTGATAGGACCTACACCTCCTTACCCGCATCGGATGCGGGTGTGACTCTGGGGTAAAGGGCCAGATCGCCCAGAACCAGGATGACGGCCAGACCGATGATGATGATGCCATGGGGATTGTGAACGCCCGCGTTCACGCCGTTGATCACGTAACTCGCCATCGCCGCAAGGACCGGCACCATCAAGAGCATATCCCGCGAACGCGTCTGAAGATACCCGAACAACGCTCCAAGGAGAAGCATCTGGATGGCAACACCCGGTACGCCCCAGTCGGCGTACGGGGCTCCAAGCAGCGTGGGGGCCAAGCTTACCGACCGATCGATACGCTCACCATCGATCGTGAACGATGTGCGGCCCTGGAGATAGCTGCCGAGCTGATAGTTCGCATACTCGGCATCGACGCCTGGAACAGCCGCCAGAGCGCTGTCGACGAGAAGCTTCCCGCCATACACCCCGGTCGGGGGCGTGATCCGCACGATGCGATCGAGGTTGTATGCGGTACCGACACTGTCGGAATACACGAGGGCGACGGCAAGCTCCGTGGACGCGCTCGCACCGTAGATACCGGACTTACTGACGCTGCCGATGACGCCCATCGCGAGAACCAGCAGCACGAGAAGCGCGACTGCGATACGCACGATCGTCTTAGGCTTGGCCACATAGACCACTGCCAGAAAGCCAGACACGATCAGCTTGGCCGGCAGATTCCGTGCACCGAGGAGCCCGAGTGCCAGAACCGACACCAGGAACGCCGCCACTGCAAGAACCCGCTGCCGACGCCCGCTGGCGAAGACCATCAGTGCAGGGACGAAGATGATCTGCAAGGCCGCGATCCAAACCAACACCGGACTCTGTGCCCAACGCGTGGCGATGCTGATGAGGCTCACTGCCCCCGATGCGAGCACCTGACTTCCGTTGGCAGCGAGTGCAACCCCCCACCCCAGAAGGGAGAGAGCGAACCCAAGTCCGAGAGAGCGGACGGGGCGCCACTTCTGCAGTCTGGCCCCCAGCCGTGCGATCACCTTCTGAAGCCCTGGATCAAGCTCGATCGGGCGACGCCCGGCCCACGCTGCCAACGCAGTACCCATCTGGAAGCCGAGGATCAAGACGACAGCGCCCCACACGTAAAGCCCGAGCGTCTGTGCGCTCGGCTGGAATCCAACTATCCTGGTACCCAGGTTCTTGAGCCCGATCGGAACGTATGCGTAGAGCCGCGAATATGCGACTGCGAAGTACACGAAATAGACATAGAGAAGGATGGCAAACGGAGAAAGCAGCCGCCGCGTCCACGTCTGCCCGGGTTCGGTCGAAGGAGCCATATCCACGTTATCGGACATCGAGCGAGACCACGACTCCCCTGATGTAGTACTCCTTGGAGATCAGCGAGTAGCTCTGCCCGACCTGCACGACCTCGTTGTGGAAAGCCACGTAGTCTGCCGTCTCGCGACCATCGGCCTCGACCACGACCTCCACCTGCCATAGTGTCGGATTCTCCCGTGCGTGCAGGTTTCCCTCCGAGTCGCGCACGCTGTCCATCTGAGGACCCGCACTCACCTCGACCACAGAGCCGACGGACGCACCGGCGGGATCCGTATAGATCGGATCCCCCACCTCGACGGCCTGCGCGACCACCGGCAAGAGTCCGGAGACCTGGACGGTGAGCCGGACAGTCTGCTCATTGCCCGACCCGGTACCGGTACCGGCGCCGATGAACAAGAGTAAACCACCCGCGATGGCGAGCACGGCGGTGACGCCGATCGCCACACGCCGGGTGTTCATGAAAGCACCACGCATGAAGACTCCCCTCGCATGCTCCTGCAAACGACGACCAGCGCAGTCGGCAAGCGCTGAGATTCACTAAAGTCTAGACGAACGGTCACAGTGGAACAACGGCCTACAAGACTCCCTGCCGCCGTACGCGCGCTACTCCCGGGTCTCGACGAGTGCCCCAAGCGGCACCTGAGGGAAGAGCGTCAGTACGTCGGCATTGTACATCCGAACGCATCCGTGCGATGCCTTCGTCCCGATCACCCACGGCTCGTTCGTACCGTGGATGAGATAGGTCGTGTACTCGTATCCCGAAGAGGTCTTACGGTACAGCCGCATCTTCCGCGGACCGTACACGCTGGCGGGGTCGGTGTAGTACTTGGCGCCCACCTTCCACATCCTCGCGGGCGTCTCCATCGACGGACGACCTGTCGCCACCGGGTAACTGACGATGAGATCGTCGTTGCGCAGCAGATAGAGTCGGAAGTCAGATTTATCGACAACGATCCTTGTGACGCCGGATGTGTTCCGGGCGTTGACCGTCATATCGCGATAGCCGTATGACGACAGATATATCTCGTTGCCACCGTATGAAGCACCGATCCGCCACGTGCCCTCGTAGGGCACGGTAACGTCGGCGAGGTACTTGGTCACCGTATCGGTGTATCCACTCCACCTGGCATACTCGGTCTTCTGGAGTACCCAGCTCCCACGGATGTTCTGGTAGAAGAGCAGCTTGATCGGGCCGGTC
>JAVERH010000117.1:0-6978 GCA_034007245.1 Coriobacteriia bacterium
ACCCGGTAGCTCCTCGTAGATCGGCTTCGCATGGTGGAATGCCGTCTGGTGCGCAGGAAGGTCATTGTAGCGCTTGCCCTCGTACTCGTAGGCGACGCACACCTTGATGCTCTCAAGGTGTGAGAGAACGTCGAGCTTGGTGATCACCAGATCTGTCAGGCCGTTCACCTGCACGGCGAAGCGGGCGATGAGCCCGTCGAACCATCCCGCCCGACGTTCGCGCCCCGTGGTTGTACCGTACTCGGCACCGACCTCGATGAGCGAGCGACCTATGTCGCCCGAGAGCTCCGTGGGGAACGGGCCCGAGCCCACGCGGGTGATATACGCCTTTGCAATGCCAAGCACGCGATCGATGCGCCTCGGGCCGACGCCCACGCCCGTGCAAGCACCACCGGCAGTCGGGCTCGAGGAGGTCACGAACGGATACGTACCGTGGTCGAGGTCGAGCAGCGCACCCTGAGCGCCCTCGAAAAGCACCCACTGATCAGCGTCGAGCGCCTTGTTGATGAGCGCACTCGTCTCGGCGATATGCGGCTTGATGCGCTCGGCATACGCCAGATACTCCTCGGCGATCTCATCGACCGTGTAGGTCGGCAGGCCATAGACCTTCTCCAGGATATCGTTCTTCTCGACGAGTACAGCCTCGAGCTTCTTGCGAAAGATGTGCTCGTCGACGAGGTCCTGGACACGCAGCCCCATGCGTGAGGCCTTGTCCATGTACGCCGGACCGATACCGCGCTTCGTGGTACCGATCTCAAGCGAGCCGAGGCGACGTTCGCTCGCGCCGTCGAGATCGCGGTGGTACGGCATGATCAGATGCGCGTTACAGCTGATCAGCAGTCGGTGCGTGGAGATGTCATCCGCCTCGAGGCGATCCATCTCCTCGAGCAGGACCTTAGGATCGATGACACACCCGTTGCCGATCACGGGCGTGATATGTGGGTACATGATGCCGCTCGGAATGAGATGCAGCTTGAGCGTTTTCCCCGCGTGGACGACCGTGTGTCCAGCGTTGTTCCCACCCTGAAAACGCGCGACGTAGTCGAAGTCGTCTGCGATCAGGTCTGTGATCTTGCCTTTGCCTTCGTCGCCCCACTGGGCGCCGACCAGGACGATACCCGCCATGTGATGAGCTCCTCGATGTGTTCGGCCCCGCGGACCCTTGCCGCCGCTCCCGGACCGGGTGCACTGCCGAGCCAGGCGATGCACGCACGCATCCCTCTCAAGCAGGATGCGTTGGTAAGTATGATTGACCGACGCGATTCACGCCAGTCTCAGGTGACCTCCCGTCACTCGAACGCACGGCGCAGCAGTTCGTCAGCCTCCGCGTTACAGATCGGACACCCGGCATACGGATCGGCGAGTGGCCCGCCATGGAGTGCGCACGAGACGGTTGCGGTCACGCGCCGTCGCCCGAACCTACGGCCCACGATCCGGATCCACACCACACAGTCAGGGCTCCCGTTCGCCGCCAGGATGCCGGGCACCGGACAGCCGGCGCAGTCGGCGGGCTTCCACGCGGCCGATCCGGGCTCAAGGGTCGCGCGACACTCCTGAACGCTGCGGTATCTTGCGAAGTCTTCGTAGTACAGGGCACACTCGGCGCCCGAGGGCGTTTGCATCGTATCCCTCCGGATGATCGGATCGCTTACGGTGGAACGATTCGCGTACGGATCCCGTCTTAGAGATAGTATCGTGAGAACGAAAAGAACGGCCCAGGCAAATATGTGCTCATCGCCACTGCCCGATCGAGGAGGGACTCCTGTGCGACACATACGTACGATCGCCGTGATGCTCGGTATAGCGCTCGCACTCGCAGTGCCTTTGGCCGGTGGCTGCACACCCGATGAACCCGAGCAGCCCGCCACCCGTGGCACCACAGCGGAAATCGCAGGTCAGATGCCCGCCGAGTCGGAGATCACGACTCCCGAGCCTGATCCGGAGACCGCAGGCGAGATGAGTGTGACACTCTACTGGGTCTCCGCTGGCGAGAGCGCTCTCGGCGTTGCACGAACGCTCCCCGAATCGAAGGCTGCGGCCACAGCCGCCATCGAGGCACTCATCGCCGGCCCAACGGCAGCGGAGCTCACTACGTGGCCGGCAGTCTCCTCATCCATCCCCGAGGGGACTCGCCTTCTCGGCCTGACCGTGACCGACGGTATCGCGAAGATCGACCTCTCGCGGGAGTTTGAGAGCGACGGTGGCAGCTTCGGCATGATCTCCCGCCTGGCGCAGGTGGTCTATACGCTCGACCAGTTCCCGACGATCGATGCCGTCGAGTTCTACATCGAGGGCGACAGGGCCACCGTCTTCTCGAACGAAGGCCTCACGCTCGACCGCCCACAGACGCTCGACGACTACGCCAGGCTTCTGCCGATCGACGCCTAGTGAGTATCGACCGCGCGCTGCAACGAGACATCCCGACCGCCATTTCCGCGGCCTGACGGTACCAGGCACTGCAACGGGCGTCCGACTCATGTCGGACGCCCGTTGCGCACCCGCGCAGGACTGCACCTCCGCGCTGTGGAGACTCTAGAACACGTGGACCGAACTACTCTTGAACGTAGCCCAGACCTGCGAACCGATCGTCCACTCGAGCTCCCCGAGTGACTGAGCGGTAATAAGACTGACTATCGGAAGCCCAGCGTCGACGGTAACGCGCGCCAAAGCACCGCGGTTCACGATATCTGTGATCTTTCCTTCGAAGGAGTTACGAGCGGACGACTCCAGGCGAGCCTGGGAGAGGATCACGTCCTCCGGACGAACCGCGAAATTGACTCTCCCTGTATGGTCGCCGAGCGGCACATCCACGTGCAGTCCGCCGTCCAGTACCACCCCGCCATCGGCGACAACACCCGAGAAGATGTTCTCCATCCCCACGAACTCCGCGATACCCTGCGTACTCGGATGTCGGAAGATATCCGCTGGAGTACCGGTCTGGGCGATGGTCCCATCGTGCATCAAGGCGATGCGGTCGGCGAGAGCAAGCGCAACCTCGAAGTCGTGTGTCACATGAACGACCGTGGGCTTCAGCAGTTTGTGTACCCGCCTCAGCTCACCGATGAACTTCTCTTTGCTGCGTGGGTCCAGAGCCGAAAGTGGCTCATCGAGCAGCAGGATCTGAGGCTCTAGCACCAACGCGCGTGCGATCGCCGCACGCTGCTGCTCGCCTCCGCTCAGTGTGCCTGGATGACGATCGAGTAGATGATCGATGCCGAAGAGGTTAGCGAGTTCCTCCACTTTTGCACGGATGTCTTCCTTGGGCAGCTTCCTCAGCTTGAGCCCGAAACCGATGTTGTCGGCCAGGTTCAAGTGCGGGAACAACGCGTAGTCCTGGTAGACGAAGCCCACGTTGCGCTCCTCCGGCGGCAGGCCGTCCAAGTCTCGTCCTGCGTGGATGACCTGCCCTGCGTCAGGTCTGTGCAGGCCGGCGATAGTCTCCAGGATCAACGTCTTGCCGGTACCCGTCGCACCAAGGATCGTGCAGTACTCGCCACGCTCGATCGTGAGGTTGATATCTTTGAGATGGAACTGGCCGAGATCCTTCTGTACGTGCCTGAGCTCTATCACCTGGCTCCACCCCCACCCCTTGTGATCGCAGCCGGTGATCCACCCATCGCCTCGAAGATGAAGAGCGAGAGCACCGAGATGATGATAAGGATAGACGCTGCCGACAGAGCCAGCGGCAGGTCTCCGCACGACATATTCAGGTACAGCGAGACCGGCAGAGTCTCTGTCATGAGTCGTGTCGCCCCCACGAGCATCAAGGCCGCACCAAACTCACCCAGTGCTCGTGCCCATGTGATGACAGCGCCTGCAACAAGACCGTTCTTCGAGAGCGGCAGTGTCACAAGACGGAACGCCTGGAAGCGGGAGCAGCCCAGGGTGCGGGCCACGAACTCCGTACGCGGATCGATATCGTCGAACGTCGACCGCATGATACGCAGCATATACGGGATGTTGACGAAGAACTGTGCTAACACGATACCCTTGACGGTGAACACCACCGGGAGACCGGCATCGGCCAGCCAGCGACCGAACTCGGTCGTACCGAAAAGCAGCAGCAGGGCCACACCCGAAACGATAGGCGGAAGCGCCATCGGGATGTCCATGATCATGGTGATCACGCCTTTGCCCTTGAAATCAAAGCGCGAGAGACCGTATGCCACCGGCACCGAGAACAAGATGCAGAGCGCCGTCGAGGCAAGGGAGGTATACAGGCTCAGCTTGATGGAGAACTGGATCTCTTCGGTCTGTAGGCTGACCCACAGGTTGGGCAGTCCGCGCGAAAGCACCATGGCCAACGCAAGAACGATGAAACCTGCAAGCGCTGCTGTCACCACAGCGATCACGGCGGAGAAGACGATGTTGTATCGGCGAGAAGAACGCGCTGGACGAGATGTCGGCATAACGCTCACTCAACCGGCCTGAAGCCATGCTTAGCGTAAATCGCCTTACCCTCTTCTCCCGCGACGAAGTCCGCAAAAGCCTGCGCAAGATCGTGATTGGTAGTACCTGTGAGCACGCACACCGGAATGGTTTTGATATCGTTGAGCTCATCGGCGATCTGGACGATCTCCACATCATCCACACCTGCGATGTTGTCTTCCCAGATGATGGTCGCATCCGCCTGCCCCATCGCCATGTACACGACGAGCTCGTTCACGGTAGGGGTCTGCGCAACGAAATTGGCGCTCACGGACTCCCAGAGCCCTGCGTTCTCAAGCATCTTCTTGCCGGCTTTGCCGATCGCCGCAGCCTCCGGATCGGCAAAGACGACGTCGATGCCATCGTTGCCGAGGTCCTCGAGACAGGTGATCCCAGCCGGGTTACCTACGGGGACGCCGATCACGGGAACGTGGTAGGCAAAGTCCTGGCCCTCTTCGGCAAGGCCCTTCTCGACCGCAGAGTCCGAGTAGTACTTGGCGCCGGGCACGTAAACATCTCCCTGACCAGTGAGCTCGACCTGAGAGAGGTTCTGCGCCGAACCTGCATACGTGTACTTGATGGTACAGCCGGTCTCTTCTTTGAACACCTCGGCTATCTCATCCATCGGCTTGCTCAGACCGGCGCCGGAGTAGACCATCAACGACTCGCCCTCGTAGGGCAGTGTCTCGACAGCGGCTTCTCCGACCTCAGGCGCTGCCTCTACTTCAGTCTCTGTAGCCGAGCATCCGGCCAGACACGCAAAAACTAGCAGGCTCGACATCAGCAGACACGTAGAACTGACAGACGAACGAGTCTTACAGAATCGCATGGTGTATATCCTTTTCACTACGACAACATGGCCTTTGCAGGAAAGGGACGGCATGCTGTCAGTAGCCCCAAGCGATCCTGGGCATCACTGAAATAACAGAACTACACTGGTCAACTCCTTTCCGAACGCGGGAGGCAGCAGCGTTTCCACTGGTACCCTCTCGGCCAGCCACCATGATCGGCGACCTTAGGTGCACTGGCTCGGAGCAGACCGTCCACAGTATTGAGGCTCATCCGGCAAATGTCCTTACCGGACTTCGATTGTCGTCCTGGAAAAATCTGCTGTCAAACCGTGGGTTAGTGGAGACTAATGGCTGACACCTCGGCCGCACCAAAGACACGGTCGGTCGCCTTCACGTACCACGCTGCAGACTGCACCTGCACGATGTAGGCAGCGGCGAGAAGGAGCGCCGCCTCAGGATCGAAGGCCGTCATCGCGATACCGAGCGCGATCGAAAGGTTGCGCATGACGGTCCCATATACCACCGCGATGGCATCACCACGGTCGAGAAAGCGTTTGCCGACCACGGTCGCGATGAGATAGTTGAACGCGTAGAAGATCACGAGCGGCCCAAGGATACGCAGCACGAGCGCCGGATCCGAGGCGATCATCTTGGCCTTCAGTGCGATGGCGACGAAGACGATCACGAGTACACCGACAGTGGACAGACCCGGGAACAGCGGGGCGATGCGCGTCTTGTAGCGCTGCTGCCCGTACCGACCGACCAGCGCACTCCGCGTCAGCGTACCCGCGATCAGCGGAATGCCCACCACGAACACGACGGTCTTCAGCACCTCGAAGAAGTCTACCTCCACCACCGCGCCTGCCAGAGCGAGTAGGTAGACGGGAGCGAGCAGCGATGCGGCGATCAGCCCTATGACGGTCATCTTCACCGCTGCAGTGACATTGCCACCGGCAAACCCGGTCCAACTGATCGTCATGCCGCTCGTAGGAAAGAGGCCTGCGAGGACCATACCCACAAACAAGCCGGGCTCTCCCGAGAAGAACGTGAGTGCCAGCCCCCAGGCGACCGCCGGGAGCACGATGAAGTCGAGGAACATCGCAAGGCCGATCGCCTTGCCGTCCGTAAGATCGATCGCCTCACGGACGCGGAAGTTCACGAGCATCGGATAGACCATGAGCATCGTCATCGGAAGCACGAGTGCCTTCAACGAGCTCACATCGGTGACGAGTCCGGCGACAAGCCCCAGGACCATCATGAGTGGAATAAGCACGACAAGCCGCTTCGACAGAGAAGCGAGTGCCCGAATCACCGGGTGGAGTGGAGCCGATGCATTGGTCACGTGCGTGACACCTCCGGTCGCTGACTGGATACCCAGGAGGGTATTCTCGTACCGGAGAAGCGCGCTGTCAAACCACGTTCCAGGGAGGGCCTGCCTCAGAACACCTGCGCTACAGAGCGCGCCGCGACAAGCCCACTCGCACCGGACTGGATAAGACCGCGCGTGACGCCCGCTCCATCACCGATCGTGTAAAGACCACTGATCTGCGTCTGAAGATCCGGGCCGATCTGCACACGAGAGGAGTAGAACTTCACCTCGATGCCGTAGAGCAGCGTCTCGTCGGCCGCGACACCCGGCACTAGCACATCAAGCGCATCGATGAACTCGACGATATCCACCAGATGCCGGTACGGCAGCACGAACGACAGGTCGCCCGGTGTCGCACCCCGCAGCGTCGGCTCGACAAGCGACTCGGCG
>JAVERH010000002.1:0-41095 GCA_034007245.1 Coriobacteriia bacterium
GTGGCCGATGAGTGGGGAGTCGGCAGCGCCCGTCACGCAACACCGCTTCCGGTGGTCCACCATCATCGTGGTCGCCACTACCGTGGTCGTCTGCTGCGCGATCGCGTTCGGCGTGATGTTCGCGCGCTCGGCACTCGTCGGCTCGGGCTACTACCCGATAGCCGTCACCCGGTCCGTGATGGCCGATGTGGAGTCGCGTTTTGCCGATGACTATCCGGGGTGGTCGGTGGAGGGCATCAGGATGCACCGCTCCTCACGTGATGGTCACCGATACACCCGGTACCTGATGGACGGGAGACCCCCCGAGGGTCGGTACATCATCGGTATCGCATACACTGCGTCCGACGACGAGGTCGAACCGGTGGTCACAGAGGACATCCTGCGCCCCGGTGGCCCACGCCGCGAGTACGCTGAGAGTCTCTCTGATGCTCTCTCGCGCTACTACTACAAGCAGCGAAAGTCGATCGTGTGCCTGAGCACGACTGATGGCTCGGCCATGGTCGAGTGGGATGAGGTGCGCACCTTTAGGTTGATGCAGGCCCGGAGGTGGGGCCTTGACGTTCTCTACTACGTTGAGAGTGATGGCGAGTGGCACCAAGCATCGAGGTGACGGGGAGTGGGGTCGCAGTGGGTGCACAAGCTCCACGGTGGCTCAAGGTCGTCGTCGTGGTGGTCGTATCTGCGCTTCTGGTGACGGCTGCCGGAGCGCTGGGCGCTCGGGTCGGCGCGATGACCGTGAGCACACCCGGACTCCGGAAACCTCCCGAGGGAGACCCGTTGGTCGCTGAGGTGGAGCGACTGTTCGGCGAGGAGTATCCGGGATGGGAGCTGGTGGATATCGGTCTGCGGCACACGAAACGTGGCGATCAGGGCGAGCATGCAGTGGATGAGTACGTGGTCACCACGGTTCCTGCCGGGCGCGACTACACCATCGGTATCGCCTACACGTCCACCAACGGGCGAGCGCTCGTCAATACCGACAAGATGTTCAGGGAGGACGCCCCGGGGCAGGTGCGTGCCGAGTCGGTCTTTGAGGTGCTCGAGCGCGAGTATGTGGCGCGCGACCGGAGCCTGGTGGTAGTGAAGAGCAGCTTGATCGGCAGCGTCAGCGTCGAGTGGGAGCGACATACCGGCCAAGGTTTGGACCAGCGTTACTGGCATGTCGAGGACAACCTGTGGCGCAACGAGATCACGCACGAGTGGGTCAGTAATCCCTACTGATGGGTGTTCAGGGCGAGGCCGGTGCGCACCTGCAGGAACTCGCTTGTTCACAGTCGAGATCGCCCGGCGCCCCCGCGCTCGGCTATACTGTGACGCGCGAGATACGCGTCCGCCGGTCCGGCCCCAGCGGCGGTTCCCTAGCGGCGCGCCGCGCTGTCCTCACACGGAAGCACACGTCATATGCGGAAGCACAGTAGGACCAGGCGTCTCGATAAGATGCGCGACTGTCGCAAGCGGAAGTCGCTTGGCGTCGGTGTGGCGACCGTCGTCACCATCGCCATCGTCGCGCTTGTCGCCGGTCTCATGCTTCGGCCTGCCGCCGGCCCGGCCTCGGAGTCCACCGCCGATGCGGTCACGCTTGCCAACGAGACCACCGCTACCACCGGCTCGGCCACACCGTCGTCCTCGCTCGCGTCACAGCTCCCTGTGGAGGTCCCTGCGCTCACCGGCATGGATGTGGAAGAGGCGGCGATGCTCCTGAAGGCTGTCGGCCTTGCGGTCACACGTGCCGGCACTCCGGCCGGCGAGGTGACACCGGGGCTCGTGCTCGATCAGTCGCCAGAGCCCGGCACGCGCCTGGCGGCAGGGGCGGTCGTCACGCTCACGTTCGCCGATCCCGAGGCGGTCGTCTCCACTGCCACACCGCGTCCTGCGGGGCCCATCGTCTGTATCGACCCTGGCCATCAGGGTACGGGTAACCCCGCCCCTGAGCCCGTGGGCCCCGGCGCGACCCAGACCAAGGCGAAGGTCTCAAGCGGCGCCACCGGCGTCACCACCGGCGTACCGGAGCATGAGGTGGCACTCGCCGTCTCGCTCAAGATCAAGGAGCGTCTCGAGCGCTACGGCGTCACCGTCGTGATGACGCGCACCACCGCCAACGTCGACATCTCCAACGCGCAGCGCGCGACGCTGGCCAACGACGCCGGCGCCGATCTCCTGCTCCGCGTCCACGCCGACTCATCCACCAACGCAGGTGTGCGCGGCATCTCCACGCTCTATCCCGGCGGCAACGACTGGGTGGCGCCCATCGCTGCCGAGAGCCTCCGCGCAGCCGGCCTCATCCAGCGCGAGATGCTCGCCTCCACCGGCGCGCAGGACCGGTCGCTATCCGAGCGCTCCGACATCGCCGGCTTCAACTGGGCCACCGTGCCGTCGATCCTCGTCGAGGTGGGCTTCATGTCCAACCCGGCCGAGGACAAGCTGCTCTCCGATGCGTCCTACCAGGACAAGATCGCCGACGGCATCACCCGGGGCGTGCTTGAGTACCTTGGCGTGGGCGGTCGCTGAGAGTCGCTGGTCACGGAGTGCGTCAGCTGTGAGAAGATGTCTGGCGAACCAACTACAGGACACAGATGTGTGCGCGCTCAGGCGAGCCGCGACACCGTAGTGAATCTCTGGAGGGCAGAATCGTGCAGGTGACCGTGATCGGTGCGGGCTACGTGGGTCTCATCGCGGCAGTGTGCCTCGCCGAGTCGGGCCACACCGTGAAGGGCGTGGATGTCGACCATGCAAAGGTCGAGGCGCTCAGAGCGGGACGGTCGCCCATCTACGAGCCCGGCATCGAGGAGCTCATCGCCTCGGGCCTCGCCTCCGGGCGCCTGTCGTTCCACACGCCGGACGACGGCTGGCGCGAGCTCATCTCGGAGATCACCATCGTGGCCGTGGGCACGCCCATGGCCGAGAGTGGCGCCGCCGACCTCTCGCAGGTGCGCGACGCGGTCGCCGCGCTGTGCGCTGAGGCGGACATACCCTTCACGCTCGTGATGAAGTCCACGGTGGCGGTCGGCACCGGCAACAGCCTCATCGAGCGCTTCCTCAGCCGGGCGGGCGTCCCGATCACCTACGTCTCCAACCCCGAGTTCCTCCGTGAGGGTCGGGCGATCTCGGACTGGTATGAGACCGACCGTATCGTGCTCGGCGCAGCGGATCCGACGCACCTGGCCCCGCTCCGCGATCTGTACGCTGACATCGTCGCGCCTGTGCTCGAGACCGACATCGCAAGCGCCGAGACGATCAAGTACGCATCCAACGCCTTCCTGGCGACGAAGATCTCGTTCATCAACGAGATCGCCAACTTCTGCGATGTGGTGGGCGCCGACATCGACGACGTCTCACACGGTATCGGGATGGACGCGCGCATCAGCCCGCACTTCCTGCACGCCGGTATCGGCTACGGCGGCTCGTGCTTCCCCAAAGACACGCGGGCACTGGACTTCATCGCCGCTATGAACGGCTACCAGTTCTCGCTCCTGAAGTCGGTCATCGACGTCAACAACCGGCAGCGCCTGCTCCCGGTCATCCGGCTCACCGACGCGATGGATGGGATGGACGGCCGCCGGATCGCCCTTCTGGGACTGTCGTTCAAGCCGCACACCGACGACGTCCGGGAGTCGCCCGCGGTGGACATGATCCCGCTCCTGCTCGAGGCTGGCGCCTCGGTGGTCACCTACGACCCGCTCGCGGTCCCGGTGGAGATGGACGGCGTGGAGCGCTGCGCCACCGTCTGGGAGGCGCTTGCAGGCGCGTCTGCCGTGATTGTGGCGACTGAGTGGGGTGAGTTCTCCGCGCTCGACTGGAGTCGCGTGCGTGGCGTGATGGAGGAGCCTGCGATCGTCTTCGACGGACGCAACTGCCTGGATGCGGACGCGGTGCGCGCTGCAGGCCTCACGTATATGGCGGTGGGTCGTCCTGGCGCTCACCGCATCGACTCGAAGCTCCGGGGGTGAGCCGATAGTGGCGCTCGGTACGCAGATGCCTGAAGCCGCACGCGCGGTACGCTCGGTGCGCGTCGCGGTGATCGCACTCGTGGTGCTTGCAGCGATCGTCGTCGGACTGTTTGTGACCGGCCAGCTCGGCGATGCGTCCGTGGCGCCGGGCGACCTCTCTTCCGTGCTCCTGGTGGGTGCGGGGGTGGACGAGGACGGCGGTGTGGTGGCCCAGGTGGTGACGATCGCCGATGTCTCGGGTGCCACCACCACACTCGAGCCGGTGAGCCCTGCGCGCGCCGTCACCATCCCCGGCACCACCTACGACACGCTTGCCGACGCATACCCCTTTGGCGGGGGAGCGGGTGTGGCGGAGGCACTCGCGCGCAGCCAGGGTACCGACCCGCTGCCGTATGTGGCGCTCAACGGCGACGCGTTTGCTGCCGCACTCGAGCAGGAGGGGCGCGTCACACTCGAGCTTCCTGCCCCCATGAGCGTCTTTGATGGCGAGGACCTCTTCACGCTCTCCTCAGGCGCGCAGTCACTCACGCCTGCCGAGGTGGGTGCGGTCTTCAAGGGAGCCCCGTATCTCACAGCAGACGAGCGGGCCGAGCTCGACGGTGCGCTTGCGGTGATGATCGCGCGGCTGGTGGCTACTACCAGCTACGACGCTGTCAGCACCGACCTCTCCGAGGAGGCGTATAGCGAGCTGCAGGCGGCACTCGCTACCGCACGGTAGCGCGCAAGAGAGCCACGCACTAGTTATACGTAAGGTTCAAGTGTCTGTGATAAGATGCCGATGATACTGACGTTGTGACTAGCTCCACGTAGTGGTGTATTTGGGAAGGATTGGGTCCATGACGGGCATCGAATCGAGTGGCGACGAGGTCGCACGGAGTCGCAAACGCATGATCGGTGCGCTTGCCGCACTGGTCGTTGTCGCCGCACTGGGCGGCGGTTTTCTCGCCTTTGGTGGTCCGGATGCCGTGGTCCAGCTTCTGGCTGGCGACTCCGACGCTACCACTGAAGACGTCGCGGCTGTGGACCCGGCAGAGCGTGCCGACCAGGAGCCCGACGACGCAACCACCGATACCGATGAGCCGGAAGACGTCGTAGCCGAAGAGGTCACGACGACGCCTGAGGCCGAGGAAGTAGCAGACACTCCTGCCACGTCGACCACATCAGGCACCTCCAGCACGTCTTCTTCGGGTTCATCCTCGAGTAACACCAAGGTCCCCGCCACCAGCCCCGCGCCCTCAAAGCCTCCGGTGGTCACCCCGCCGACGGCCGATCAGCAGAGCCGTATGTACTGGGAGCAGGTGGGCAGCCAGGAGCAGATCGGCAAGCTCGTGCGCGGCGAGGTCTCCGTGATCTCGCTTGGGAGCGCATCGCGGAGCGGCTCCACTGCGAGCATCCCGGTGACCGTCGGCTACAAGGCCGGCGGCTCGCTCAGCGGCACTATGGTGCTCCGCGACTACAGCGGCACCTGGTACTTCAGCTCCATCAGCCGCAGTGGTAGCGCGGGCAGCACACCGTCCGGCTCGGGCGACACGGGTGTCGTCTCCGCCCTCGTGCAGCAGCAGGCCGCCAACCAGGACATCCCCACCGGGATCGTCTCCGGCGGCTACAAGAAGGTCACCGTGAACGGCGTCTCGCAGGGCTCCGGCACCGCGACGCTCAACATCACGCTCTCCGGTGGCACCGCTGCTCCCACGAGCGGCACCATCACCTGCGTGAGCAAGACGATCGGTGGCGTGAAGCACTGGTTCATCACGTCGTTTGCCAAGTAGAGTCCACCCCTGAGGGGTGTTTCATTCCATCGGCCGCGCATCACCCCTCGGTGCGCGGCCGAACACTGTAAGATGTAGCTGCCGAGCGACCGCAAGGGGATGCGCGTGGAAGAGCTGGACCTTCGCGACTATCTGAACGTGATGATGGCCCGCAAGTGGACCATCATCGGTGTGGCCGTGGCGGTCACCCTCGTGGCGCTCGTGTGGAGCCTCATCCAGCCTGCCGTCTACCAGGGCGAGGCCAAGGTCCTCATCTCCGAGAAGAGCTCCGGCGCCGACCTGTTTGGCAGCATGGGGCTGGACTTCTCGAGCCAGCCCGAGCGCGGACTGCAGACGCAGGTGCAGCTCATGCAGGTCCGTCCGCTGCTGGAGAACACCATCCGTGAGCTCGATCTGGGCATCGCCCCTGAGAGCCTCACCACCAAGGTGAGCGTCTCCGCGGTGGGGCAGACCAACATCGTCACCATCGTGGCGCGCGACGGAGACCCCGAGGCCGCAGCCGCGATCGCCAACTCACTCGCCGATGAGTTCGTCGCCTGGAGCCGCGACTACAAGCGCGAGAGCCTCCAGGCTGCCGCCGACGAGGTGGAGTCCCGCCTGGGCGTTGCCAGAGAAGAGATCCTCGAGCTCGGGCGCGAGATCTCGAGCCAGGGCAAGAGCGACGAACTGACCGCCGAGCTGGCGATCGCCACCGGCAACTACACCACCCTTGCCGCCAAGCTCGAGGAGCTCCGCATCAACGCGCAGCTCGAGGTGGGCAGCGGCCGCGTCGTGAGCCCGGCCGTGGTGACCGAGACCCCGGTGGAGCCCACACCCGTGCGCAACACGGCCCTTGGGCTCGTCGTGGGCCTCGTGCTGGGCCTGGGCATGGCCTTCCTCTACGAGTACCTGGACAACACCATCAAGTCCTCAGACGAAGCTGAGAAGCTCCTGGGCGTGCCCGTGCTGGGGCTCATCCCGTCCGAGAAGTACGAGAAGGAAGAGCGCAGGCGCACAAGCATCCTCACGCATCCCGGTGGTCCTGCTGCCGAGTCCTACCGCGTGCTGCGCAACAACCTGGACTTCATCAACTTCCAGCACGATCTCAAGACGCTGCTGGTCACCAGCGCTGCGCCGTCAGAGGGCAAGAGCACGGTGGCGGCCAACCTGGCGGCCGGTCTGGCGCAGGCGGGCAAGAAGGTCGTGCTCGTGGCGAGCGACTTCCGCAAGCCCACCACGCAGCAGTTCTTCGGGGTGCGGAACCTGATCGGGCTTTCCGACGTTCTCACCGGTGCACATTCGCTCAAGAGCGCGCTGCAGCGCCCGCGTGAGGACATGGAACTCCTCGTCCTCACGAGCGGCAAGCTGCCTCCCAACCCGAGTGAGCTGCTGGGCAGTGAGCGCATGCGCGACGTGCTCGAGGAGCTCAAGGTGTGGGCCGACTGGATCATCATCGACACCCCGCCGCTTCTGGCGGTGGCCGACGGCGCGGCGCTCGCGCGCTATACCGACGGTGTGCTGCTGGTGACCAAGGGCGCGAGCTCCACCCGTGAGGCCGTGAAGAAGGCCGGCGAGATGATCGCGAGCGCCGGCGGGCGTCTCGTGGGCTCCGCGGTGTGGGGCCTGGACGCCGTCGGCGGCCGTGGTGGCTACGGGTACGGCAAAGGGTACGGCTACGGTGGGTACTACTCGTATGCCGACTACTACAACGCCCCCGAGCCGGAAGAGCAGGCGAGCCCGAAGCGCAGGGTGGCCACGGCCTCAGATACCGTCTACATCCCCAAGAAGAGTCCGCTGCGCGCCGCAGCCGAGGTGATCGGGAAGATCTTCGGTGTGGCGCTCGCTGTGCTCGCTGTGCTCGCTGTCGCCGCGCTGGTGGTGTACTTCCTAGACCAGGCTATGGGGTGGGGAGTCCTAGAGGGGTTGCTCGGGTGATGGTGGATCCGATGGAGAGAGGAGAGCGCGAGGTCAGTAGGGTCACGTCTCGGATCCCGCGGGTGATCCACTACATCTGGTTTGGAGGCAATCCGAAGCCCGAGCTGGTTGTTCGCTGCATCGACTCATGGCGACGCTTCATGCCCGACTGGGAGATCATCGAGTGGAATGAGTCAAACTACGACGTTTCTAAGAGCCCCTATATCGCAGGAGCCTATGCCGCGCGGATGTGGGCATTTGCGTCCGACTACGCGCGATTTGACATCCTCGGCAGCCATGGAGGTATCTACCTCGACACTGATGTCGAGTTGCTGCGGCCGATCCTGGATGACGTACTCGCTAATGAGGCGTTCGCGGGAATGGAATCAGGCGGTGCCGTGAACCCGGGCCTGATCTTCGGGTGCACCCCATCTCTGGGACTCCTCGGAGAAATCATGGACTCTTATGAGACTAGTACTTTTGACTCTGGTCAGCCCGGTGGACCTCAGACGGTCAATCGACGAGTCACGAACATTCTCCTGGAGCACGGATTTCGCCAGGAGGATGTGCTCCAGACAGTTGCTGGGCTGACGATCTACCCCTCCGAGTTCTTCTGCGGCTACGACCAAGACGTGCATCGGCAGCGGGTCACCCCAAACACTATCTCAGTACATCACTACGCTCACACGTGGGGTGCGCCGGCTGATCGAGCACGGTCACGTCTGCAGCGTGCACTGTATTCGCTTGTCGGAGACTCGAACTACCGCAAGCTGTTGTATGCAAAACGGAGACTGCTGGGGGTGCGTGGATCGTGAGCTTGATGTTGAGCGCCGCGTTCCCCCGTTGGTGTCGGCGCGAGTTGGCGTCGCCGATTACAGGGCTCGGAACATCTGGATCCGGCGGGTGCCCCAAGTGAAGGTGGGCACTCTGACTTTCCACAGGGCATGGAACTATGGTGCCGTCCTTCAGGCGTATGCACTGCAACGGTCGCTCGAGTCTCTTGGTGTTGAGTGCGAGGTCATCGATTATCGCTGCGAAGAGCTTGAGCGCAACTACCGTGTATTATCGATGAGCGACCGCAGGGTTCTGGGTTTCGCGTCGGCGCTAGCGCACCTGCCATCTCGCGTGAAGTCAAGGGCACGGTTTCAGGCATTCCGAACGAAGTACCTAAGATGCTCAAACAGGCCGTACTCGCGGACTGATGTGTCTAGTGCAAGCCTGGAGTACGACTACCTGGTCGTAGGAAGCGACCAGGTGTGGAACCCGGGCCTTACAGGCGGCGATATGAGCTACTTCTTGGACTTTAGTGGTGAAGGGTCGAAGAAGATATCCTATGCAGCAAGTCTAGGTAAGAGGGAGTCCATTGGAGCGAATGATGCCTTGTACCTGAGACATCTGAGGGACTTCCGCGCGGTGTCCGTGCGTGAATCAGACAGCAGGGTGCACTTGGCGGCCTTGCTTGGTCGTGACGTGTCTTGGGTTATGGACCCCGTATTCCTCCTTTCGGCAGGAGAGTGGGAGCCACTATGCGCCATCACACGGAAAACCCAACCATACATCTTCGTGTATTGCCTGCATGAGTTGCAGTTGTACGAGTATGCCGCTCGGATACAGGCGATCTCTGGGTTCGACGTTGTTTACGTGCCGCAGAGCCTGAAGGCAAAGATCGTCGGCCATCGAGTTGTGAGTCCGAGCGTGGAGGAGTTCTTGGGGTACATCCGGAATGCAGAGCTCGTCATCACCGACTCCTTTCACGTGCTGGCTTTCTCAATGGTGTTCCACCGACACTTCAAGGTGCAGCTCAAGGATCAGCTGGCAGATCTGAATTCGAGGGTGTTGTCGCTTCTTGAATCTGTAGGTCTTGAACAGCAGGTGCTGAGTTCTGATGACTACGAATGTGATGTGCTGCCGGTCGTTGACTACACTGCGGCTGAGGGGCGCATTCGTAGCCGAGTCGAGGAGTCCATAGAGTACCTGCGGGACTCCCTTGAGTTGTCGGCAGGCTCGTAAATGTCGAATCGAGCCAAGGGGGTGCTTAGAGCCTTAGGGTTCGAGACCCGGGTATTCGTTATTCTCTTTGTTGCCACGGTATTCAGCGGCTCGCTGCTCCGGTTCGCGACTCCGTACATGATCGTCTCGCAGGTTGTACTCTTGTCATGGATGGCTGTATCAATGCCTGGCAAGCGACCGAGCGCACTAGTGAATATCCGACACCTGTGGCCGCTTGTGACTCTGCTAATTTTCGACGCCTTCCTGTTCTGGCAGTTGTCACACGCCTACGCGCCAACCATCACTCAAACCTACGGTTGGCGATTCCTTGTGTTCTCAATGTTCTTGGTGTTCATACCGCGCATAGATGTGTGTTTCACGGCTATCAAGATCGCCAAGTGGTATTCGGGAGTTGCTGCTGCATCAATCGTGATCATGGCGTTGGCAACCGGCGAAAGGACCGGGGGCCTGGTCGGTAGCTACCATTTTGGCGGCATGATGATGTCAGTAGCCTGTATTCTCTTTCTGTTGGACTACTTTCAGAATGGCGGCCGACGTGTTGACGCACTTGGCTTTGCGCTTGCTCTGGTTGGTCTCTTCGTTAGCGGGAAGCGGATGTTCGCCCTGCTTGCGGTTCTCGCGTTCGCGCTACTGTATCTGGCTTCCACTCGACGCGCTGGCAAGAGACGGTCGTGGCGACTGGCTCTCCTAGGTACAGGTGCAGTGTTCCCACTCTACTTCACCGTAGAGCCCGTCCGAGAGCTTGCCTCTCGTCTGCAGTTGTTCTCGTTAGACGCTTATGCAGCGACGAGCGGCCGCAACCTTCTATGGGAAGTCGCCATTGATGTTTTTCGCTCCCACCCCTTGACGGGAATCGGATTTGGGAACTTCGCGGTGTATCTGGGTGCAAGTTACTCGATCAAAGGAGTTGGCGAGTACCTGGCCCACAACATCTATGTTGGCCTCCTTGCCGAGACCGGTGTGGTGGGGTTTGCACTTTTCGTAGGTCTAATGTTGTATTCGCTAGTGTTCTCAGTCAGTCTACTGCGCAATCTTCGTTCGGCCGAAAGCCCGATTTCGTACTATGTGACGACTTACTCGGTAGCTATGCAGCTGTGGTTCATCGTGTATGGGTTCACGGGGAACGGAATCTATGGTTGGCATGAGTTCTTCTTCTACATCAGTGCGGTATCGATGGCCATAGCCGTTCGCATCGACCAGAGTCGAGCACGAAGGCCTTGGGCGGCAACGAACATCGATCAAGTGGGGTGTGCGTAATGATTGGCGCCTACGCGGCGAAGAATCGCGATGATGCAGTTCGTTTATCAAGCTCATCGGGGGGACTCTTTCCAGCCCTGTGCAAGTGGGCGATTTCTGAAGGTGGGGTTGTTTACGGAGCGTGCTTTGATACAATGATGCAAGTGGTTCACGATAGGGCGCATGCAGCTGAAGGTTGTAAGCGATTCTCCGGGGCCAAGTATGTTCAGAGCGATGTGGGGACATCCTATTCACGCGTCAGAGCGGACCTACGCGCTGGGAGGTTGGTGCTGTTCTCCGGCACACCATGCCAGGTGGCCGGACTGCGCTCGTATCTGGCCGCCGTTGAGACAGCAGGCAGGCTGGTCACTATCGACCTTGTCTGCCACGGCGTCACAAGCCCTCGAGTCTGGCGCGACCATGTCGAGTTGGTGCGTTCCCGTGTTCGAGGTGACCTGGTTGACTACCGCTTCCGAGATAAGTCCGGTGGATGGCATGAATCGAGGCACCGAGCGTACACTTCCGAGAGCACGTATTCGGATTACCTCGTGAATGCGTATCGTGACATCTTCAATGGCAATTACGCTCTTCGTCCTAGCTGCAATGTCTGTCCGTTCGCTAATCTGGATCGCGTTGGAGACTTGACGATTGGCGACTACTGGGGGATTGAGTCTCACTTCCCAGAGATGGACGACGACAGGGGTGTTTCTATCGCATTGGTGAATACCGAAGTCGGTCGTGACCTACTGAATGTTGTGGGAGACCAGCTTACTTACTGGCCAGTGACGATTACCCAGTGCATGCAGCCGAATCTGCGGAGACCGACACCTTCGTCAGGGCGCAGGGATGGGTTTTGGCGTCTATACCAGAAGCTAGGATATGGAGCAGTGGTGAGACTCTATACAGACTATGGATTCCTGAGACGCAATCTCCGTAGAGCGCGCAGGGCTCTTAGGGGCAATCTGTGAGTCTCACTAACCGAGTGTCTGAAGTGCCCCTTCTGGTGCAGGAAGCCAGTGGGTGTTGTGGCTGTACTGCATGCAAGGCCGTCTGCCCCCAGGATGCAATCGCGATGGTTACCGATATCGAAGGATTCCAGTATCCGCAAATCGACCCAGAGCGCTGCGTGGGCTGCATGCTTTGCGTTCGCGTTTGCCCGATGAGGTCGCGAGGCCTCGGCTCGAGTCTTGGGGCTAGCGATGGAGGGTAAGTCGTGCACCATGACTGCGGCACCGGCCGCACTGCTCAGTGTGGTGGTCCCGGTCTACAACGCACTCGAACACTTAGCCGACTGCATCGACAGCATTCTGGGGCAGTCGTTCGGTGACCTAGAGGTCTTGCTCGTCGATGATGGCTCAACTGATGGCAGTAGCGAGTTGTGTGATGAGTATACAGAGCGAGACTCTAGGGTTCGTGTGTTCCATCGCAAAAACGGTGGGCCTTCTGCAGCCAGGAACTGCGGGCTATCAGCCGCTGTAGGGCAGTATGTGCAATTCGTCGACTCGGACGATCTCCTTCGGGTTGATGCGTGCGCCCTGTTGGTGAGGGCCATCGAGGAGGCTGGCGCCGATCTCGTGGTCTGTCAGGCGTCTGTCGTCGATGCGAGCATGCGAGAAATCGCCCAAATCACTACGCCCGCCGCTGGACTCTACGCCGTGGAAGACCTACTCCGGAGTCTTGGCAGGACATCGAAGGCGACGTTGCTTCACTACGTATGGAACAAGTGCTATCGCATGTCAGTGGTCGAGTCTGCAGGCCTGGAGTTCGATGAGAGCGTCTCCTTAGGGGAGGACTTCCTGTTCAATTCTAATTACTGGAAGGCTTGCAGCACGGTACGGGTGATTGAGAACTCTCTCTACATGTACTGCTCAAGAGACTCAGTGGGTCTATCTGAGCTGTTCCGGCAGGATGAGCTGGATCGCCGAAGACTGATGGACCAGGAACTTGTTAGTCTCTACTCCCGTCACGGCCTGCTCGAGCAGAATCAGGACAAGCTGGCCGCACTATTTGGGATGATGGCACTGACGAGTATGTCGATGGTGACCCTGCCCGGCTGCCATTTGTCGATCCTACAGAAGCGGGCGTATCTTGTTGGATTCGTCGAATCCGAGTACCGCGAGTACATACGCGCCTATCGAACCTCGGGCACTGCCTCAAGATGGGAGCAGGTGCGGTGTCGGCTGGCAGAAGCGGGTGCATTGTGGGGCCTACTCCTCTGGCTGGAAGGGATTCACCGAGTCAAAGGTGTGGGTCTGCGACGTCGGCGATGAAGCGGTCCGCTGAGTGCGATCACGTTGAGCGGGCTCGCAGCTTCGACATCGTATGGTGCGATTCGGTTGAGTCCGCGAGCTATCATGTGCGGAACATGGCAGCCGACGACTTACCTGAAGATTGGGGCGGTGGCTAGTGAGCGACCTGAGTAGAGTTGCAGTCCTGTCCAACATGTTCCCAACCGAGAGTTCCCCACATCTCGGCATCTTTGTGAGGCGTGAAGTCGATGCTCTGCGGCTGATCCACCCCAATGCGGAGTTTCGTGTTTGGCATATCGATACGCCAAGCACCAAGGCGCATTATGTTTTCTCGCGCCGGAAAGTCCTAGTGTCTGTATCAGAGTGGCGACCCAACATAATTCACTGTCATTATGGCTTCACACCGTGGTTTGCTCCGCACGGCCGTGCGCCTGTTGTCTGTACCTACCATGGAACTGATCTAACAGTTGCGTGGAAGCGTCGGATATCCCTGCTCATGGGGGTGAGGGTGGACCACGGCATCATCGTCAGCGAAAGCCTTCGACCGCTTGCTCCATCAAGGAAGGCAATGAGCTTGGTTGCATGCGGTGTTGACAAGGCGTTTCTGCCGAAGCATCCGAGGGAGGCTGTGCGGGGGCCAGGACTTCCCGGGAAGCTCAGGCTGCTGTTTCCGGGCGATCCAAAGCGTACTGAGAAGGATTTCCCTCTCTTCGAGCAGGTGATAGTTGAGCTCCAGCAAAGGGGTTTGTCAGTCACGTATTCGACGCTTGATCAAGTCGCCCCAGAAGTTGTTGTGGATAGGATGAACGATGCTGATGTCGTAGTTATGACATCAAGAGCGGAGGGTTCTCCAGTGACCGTTCGAGAGGCCCTGTGCTGTGGATGCCGAGTTGTTACCACCGATGTGGGAGATGTCCGTCGATGGCTCTCACAGTTCACCGGGTGCCGCGTGGTTGATAGTCGATCACCCAGTGATCTCGCGAACGCGTGCGTAGACGTCTTCTCTGAGCTGGGCCCGGACTCCGCAGTGGCGAGATCGATGCTGACAGTAGACTCGGAGGCAGAGGCCATTTGGGAGATATACAAGAGGCTATTGAGCGCCGAGGCATAGGGTGTGGTGGGTAGGTGTGACCCTCTGTTCGATAGAGATCGCGTGAGCGCCCGCTCATGGAGGCTGCCGGCGGACTTGCTGCGCATGCAGGTGTGTGCTCTCGTCAGTTCGTGGGCTTGTGACTGGTTCGTTGCGGGCAGGTGAGTGATGCTGCGCCGAGGGGTGCTGCAGCCGCGTCACGCCCTCATTGAGGAGCAGGCGTGTTTGATGGGAGAGGTGAAAGTGCGAGAATCAGGTCTGAGGGTGGGAGTACTGACATTTCATCGATCTCTAAACTATGGATCGGTGCTTCAGGCATATGCGTTGACCAGGGTTCTTGGCTCGCTTGGCCACAAGGTTGAAGTGATTGACTACGCCCCAGCGGCTCAAGCGAAGATGTACAGCACGTTCGAGGGGTCGATAGAGCTGCGCTCACTCTTGAGAAACCTGAGGCGTGCTGTCTACTATCCGCTTCTCAGTGCTCGCACTAAGGGGTTTGCGCAGTTCAGAGAACGTCATCTCCCTCTCAGCGAGAAATCGTATAGAGATTTCGGGGACTTTGAGTCGTTGGGCGAGCGCTATGATGTGGTGATCTGTGGCAGTGACCAAATCTGGAATGTCAACTGTGCTGACTTCTCGGATGTCTACCTGCTGCCGTTCAGCCAGGGGTTCAGGAAGGTCGCCTATGGCCCGAGTCTGAATCGAGGCGACTTCGCCGAATCCGAGAATCGCACTCGATACGCCTCGCTACTTCGTGACTTCGATTGGCTGTCTGTGCGTGAGAGTTCCGGTAAGCAGCGCCTCGAGTCGCTGGTTGGCGATGACAAGCCAGTGAAGCAGGTTCTTGACCCCACACTGCTCTTGAGTTCGGCGCACTACGAGGACATATGCTCAAGCCCCGTGGTTGACGAGCCGTACATATTTCTCTTTACGGTCAACTTTCGCGAGGATGCCATTGAGGCTGCTCGCGTACTGGCTGCCGGAACGGGCCTACCAGTGGTCACGCTCTTCACCAGTGATGGAGCATTCCGCGTGCTGCCTCCAAACTATTGGAGCATCCGAGTGTCTCGACAGGCGAAGCCGGAGGACTTCTTGAGTCTCGTACGCAATGCATCCTATGTGGTCACCAACTCGTTCCACGGCACAGCCTTCTCAATCATTTTCAGGAAGGAATTCTTCGCAACATATTCGTCGGACGCAAATGTTGGGGTACGCCCGGATCTCCGCATCGCAGACCTGCTCTCCATGCTGGAGCTGAAGGATCGAGCAGTATGCCCTCGGCAACTGGGGGGAATGATCTCGGCCAGTAGCATCGACTACCACGCGGTGGAGTATCTGTTGGCCGAGCACGTGAATGACTCTATGAGCTTCCTGGGCCTCGCTTTGGCTTAGCTGCCCAAATGGAGGGCCCTCGGCGCGCATCCGATAATCTGCGCATCGGGGCTGAAGCATGCGGTTTCCTGAAGATTGAGGAGCATGACATTGGCTCAGCTGTGTCAAAAGCCCTATTGCACAGGATGCATGGCGTGCTATAACGCATGCCCACACTCGGCTATCGCTATGGTGGAAGACGATTGGGGCGAGGCTGCCCCAGTGATTGATGAGCTTGAGTGTGTGGATTGTGGGAGATGCACAGCCGCGTGTCCAATCCTCAGACCAGTATCTCTTCACGATCCGGGTGATTGCTACGCGGCATGGACGAGAGACCCGGAGAATCGTGCTGCCTGTTCTTCTGGTGGCATCGCCACCACTCTGGCAATAGAGGTGTTGCGCCGGGGGGGCGTTGTGTTCGGTACCGCACTTGATGACGAGTTCGCGCTCAGATTCTCTGGTGCGTGTTCAGTCCAGGAGGCTCAACGATTTCGTGGATCAAAGTACGTCTTCGGAAATGTTGGACTCTGCTACGCGAATGTGAATCGGTACCTCAAGGCAGGTCGCCCCGTCCTGTTCGTAGGCTGTCCATGCCAGGTTGCCGGACTAAGGGCCTACCTGCGGCACGATCACGAGAGTCTGACCACTGTGGATCTTGTGTGTCATGGCGCACCCCCGGGTCGCTATCTGCAGGAGCACTTGAATAGGGTATTGACGAGGCGCGACAACATAACAGACGTGAGGTTCAGGGGAGAGGGAGAATTTCGGCTCCAGGCCCATTCTGGCAATCAGACGGTGTACTCCAGATCGAAGTTGATGGATTCGTATTACTACGCTTTTCTAAAAGGGGTTTCGTACCGCGAGATCTGTTACGAATGCCCGTACGCGCGACAGGCGCGCTGTTCGGATATCACGCTCGGGGATTTCTGGGGCCTTGACCGTTCCGCCCTCCATCAAGACGATGGGGGTCGGGTCTCACTGGTACTCATCAATACGGAAGTCGGGCGACGATTGTTTCGGTCTGTCTCAGGGCTCATACACAAAGAAGAGCGTAGCCTCAGTGAGGCTGTTTCAGGTAATGTCCAGTTGCGGAAACCTTCAACTAGGCACCGCTACCGCGAGTCCTTCTTGCAGTCTTACCCCGTGCAGGGATTTGAGCGTGCGTTAATTAGCTCAGGGGTGACCAGAGAGCGACTGGTTGCAGTGGTTCTGGAGTCAGGCCCTGTTCGCCGTCTGCGTCTACTGAAACGCAGGGTGCGGTCGAGCGGCGCTCCTCGCCGATCCTGGAGACAATCGAGTTGATATCAGCTATCTCTGCAATTACAGCCCGATACGCTCGTCTATCGTTGGCAGCAAGAGCTGCGATCTGGTTCACCCTTGCCGGAGTCATTCAGAAGTCGGTGTCTGTGCTCACAATGCCGATCTTCACTCGGATGTTGTCGACGGAGCAGTATGGGTTGTATGCGCTCTACAACTCCTGGCTCCAGGTGCTCACAATTCTGACCACGTTACGTCTGACTTATGCGGTCTTTAACAAAGGCATGAGTCGCTATGGTGATGACAGGGAGGGCTTCACCTCCACCATGCAGGGCGTTACGAGCATCATGACTCTTGTGGGGCTCGGCCTGTACCTCGCGGCGCAAGATTGGGTTAATGCACTGACGGGCCTGCCCACGCTCATAACGGTGGCGATGTTCGCTGAGTTGCTTATGACTCCGGCCATTTCCTTCTGGATTGCCCGCGAACGGTACCGATTCAGATATCGACCGATAGTCTACGTCACACTACTTCAGGCAGTGGCTAATGCCGGACTGGGCGTTATCGCAGTTGTACTGGCCGAAGACAAGGGTGTCGCACGAATCCTGTCCATCGTTGCGGTACAGGTGGTTGTGGGATTGTTCTTCTACGTACGCAATATCCTGAAAGCGCCAAGGCCTTTCGTGTTCGAGTACGCGAAGTTCGCCGTCACCTTTAATCTTCCTCTGATTCCTCACTACTTGTCGATGTATGCGATGGATCAGTTTGACCGGGTTATGATTGCTCGGATGGTGGGTCTGTCGGCTGCGGCTCTCTATACCGTTGCGGTCAACGTCGGACTCGTGTTGAAACTAGTGACGGACGGCATCACTCAGTCGCTCGTGCCATGGATGTATCAAAAGCTCGAGGAGGGAAGACTGGAGGACATCGAGAGTCGAATAGGGCAGATTCTAGTGTTAGTCAGTGTCGTAGTACTTGTGTTCATTGCTGTCGCCCCCGAGCTAGTCTCTCTGCTGGGTGGGTCTCGCTATGAAGCGTCCGTCAACGTAGTGCCACCGATAGCTGTTAGCATTGTGTTCATATTTGCGTACACAATTTTTGCCAATGTTCAATTCCATTACGATGCCAATAAATTCATCATGGTTGCATCCACGGTCGGAGCGTTCGCAAACGTCGGCCTGAACTACGTGATGATTCCTCGATACGGGTTCATTGCCGCCGCATACACGACGCTCCTCTGCTACGTAGGATTTGCGTTTGCGCATTACCTTTTTATGAATCACGTCGTCAGTAGGCGGACCGATGGACGCCGTATCCTTGCGCCTATTACTTTGGTCGGGATCTCTGTGAGCTTGATACTCGGCGCCTGGCTGCTAGCCGCGCTTTATGACCATGCTGCGGCTCGGTATGGATTCACTGCGGTCTTAGTTGTCGTCCTCGCAATTAGGCGAGAGGATGTCCGCGGCGTCTTCCGATGACCAGAGATGCTGGCTGTGGAGTAAGGCGGAACTTCTAGCCTAGGTGTTGTTCCAGATGTCACGCCAACACAGAGTTTGCTGAGCTAGGAGTACACGGTGGCTAGATCGATACCTGCACCTGATGGTCGATGCTCCCTGTCCGGTAATCGCGCAGAGATTTTCGGAGTCGCGCTCGATCTGCTCACTATGGATGAGACCTTGGCGCGATGCGTAGAACTCATCGAGGAGAGGCGACCGGTCCAGCATGTGGTGATCAACGCCGGCAAGGTCGTCATGATGGAGGACATTCCGGCGTTGCGACAGATCATTGCCGGGTGCGACGTCGTGAATGCTGACGGTCAGTCCATCGTATGGGCTGGACGAGCGCTCGGCCATGCCGTCCCGGAACGTGTTGCGGGGATCGACCTCATGCACCGCCTGCTCGCGGAGGCCGCGCGGCGGGGATGGCCTGTCTACTTCCTCGGTGCGCGGCAAGAGGTGGTGGAGACGTGCGTCGCCCAAATCGTTGAACGGAACCCGGGTTTGGTTATAGCAGGGGTCCGCAATGGCTACTTCAGTGACGATGCAGCAATCGCGCATGAGGTTCGTTTGTCCGGTGCGCAGCTCCTCTTCGTGGGGATATCGAGCCCGCGTAAGGAGGAGTTCCTCGCAGCACAGTTGCGCGAGATGGGGCCTGTGTTCGCGATGGGGGTCGGTGGCAGCTTTGATGTGGTGGCTGGTTTGACCCAGCGAGCACCTCTTTGGATGCAGCGCTCAGGGCTGGAGTGGTTCTACCGATTCCTGCAGGAACCCGGGCGTATGTGGAAGCGGTACCTGGTCGGAAACGCGAGGTTTCTGACTATTGTGCTCCGTGAGTGGCAAGACGGTCGATGAACGATAGAGGCTTCTCTGCTATACATAGGTAGGTCATGTACGGGGGGTCCGGGCTGGAAGCTTGACCTGGCTGCCACTTCACTGAGAGAGATCGACTTGTCGGACACTGAAAGCCCGCAGTTCCTCGGCCGCGTGAGCCGCAAGCGTGCGGTTCTACGTGCGCTGCTGGTAGTCGATGCGGTTGCGCTGCTCGTGGCAACACTGGGTGCCTCGTGGGTGCGGTTCGGGCAGCTCCAGGCGGGCGTCGGCTTTGAGAACATGGATGTCAACGTCTCGTACTGGGAGATCGCGCTTGTCGTCACAGGACTCTGGCTCCTGATGCTGTGGCGTGAGGGCCTCTACGATCTCGAGCGGCTCACGTGGGGTGCAGGGGAGTACTCGCGGGTACTGCGCGCTCTCGGCATCGGCGTGGTGGGCTTCATCCTCTTGACCTACGTCCTCAAGACGCCCGGCCTCTCGCGTGCCTGGACGCTGATCGCGTTCGGTCTCTCAGTGGTCACGGTAAGCTTCGGTCGGCTCCTGGTGCGCACGTGGTTGCGGCGCGAGCGGCTTGCCGGCCGGATGCATCGGCGCACGCTCATCGTGGGCGATAACGCTGAAGCTGAACGCATCATCGAGCGGCTGCTGGCGAGTCCGGAACTCGGCCTGACCCCGGTAGGAGACCTTGCCTCGGAGCGGGGTGACGAACTGGCGCTCGACTACTGCTCGGAGCTCGTGCCGTGCCTTGGGTATGCGCGCCAGGTTGCCTCGGTCATCCGCGAACATGAGATCGACACCGTGATCGTCGCCACATCTGCGTTCCACCATGAGATCGTCTCTCGCATCATCAACGACCTCCGCGGCATCGACGTGAGCATCCATGTGTCATCAGGGCTCTTTGAGATCCTTGCCTCGCGCGTGCTCGTGCGCGATATCGCCGGTGTGCCGCTCATGACGGTTGCGTCCGTGACACTATCGGCAGGCGAGCTGCGCACCAAGCGTGTGTTCGACCTCGCGATCGCCGGCCTCGGCGTGCTCATCGGGTTGCCCATCTGGCTGCTGCTCATGCTCGCGATCGTGCTGGACTCGCGCGGTCCCGTCTTCTATCAGCAGACGCGCGTGGGCAAGGATGGCGCTGAGTTCGGCATGTACAAGTTCCGGTCGATGTACCGTGATGCCGATGCGCGCCTGAAGGAGCTTGCGGCGCACAACGAGGCCAGCGGGCCGCTCTTCAAGATGAAGAACGATCCGCGAGTGACCCGCGTGGGTAAGTGGATGCGCAAGTTCTCGGTAGACGAGTTTCCGCAGCTGTTGAACGTACTCCGCGGCGAGATGTCGCTCGTGGGGCCGCGCCCGCCGCTCCCGCGCGAGACCGTGCAGTACACGGACCATCACTGGCGTCGCATGGAGGTGCCGCCGGGGATGACCGGGCTCTGGCAGGTCTCCGGCCGCTCGTCGCTCACCTTCGATGAGATGATCCGGCTGGACCTGTACTACATCGAGAACTGGAGCGTGGGCTTCGACCTCGCGCTGTTGATGCGTACGGTGCCGGCGGTCGTGTTCTCGAGAGGAGCGTACTGATATGGCTGCCCTGCGCATCATCGTTGTGGTAGGCGCACGCCCGAACTTCATCAAGGTGGGGCCGCTCATGCCGGCGTTCGCCGCAGCGGGCATCGACGCGCGTCTGGCCCACACCGGCCAGCACTACGACGCGCTCATGTCGGACATCTTCTTCCAGGACCTCGACATCCCCGCGCCGGCCTGGTCGCTCGGCATCGGCAGCGGCACACACGCCGTGCAGACCGGTGCCGCGATGGTGGCACTCGAGGAGCTGCTCCAGGCCGAACGTCCTGATGCCCTCATGGTGGTGGGCGACGTGAACTCCACGCTCGCCGGCGCGCTTGCGGCCGCCAAGATCGGCGTGCCGGTGGTGCACCTGGAGGCCGGCCTCCGCTCGGGCGACATGTCGATGCCCGAAGAGGTCAACCGCCTGGTGACCGACCAGCTGTCGAGCATGCTGCTCACACCGGTGGACGGTGCCGACCGCAACCTGCTGAACGAGGGCGTGGACGCCGGGCGCATCCACTTCGTCGGCAACGTGATGGCGGAAAGCGTGCTCCGCAACGTGCCGCGCATCGAGGCGCGTGCGGTGCCACATGCACAGAAGATGGGGAGTGACGGCTTCATCCTCACCACGATCCACCGTCCCGAGAACACCGACCATCCCGAGCGCCTTGCGGCAATCCATGCGGCGCTTGCCGCAGCGCCGCTACCGGTGCTCATCCCGGTGCACCCACGTACGCGCGCGCTGCTCGAGGGCCTTGCGGGCACGGGGGAGAGCAACGTGCACCTGGTGGACCCCGTCGGCTATCTCGATATGCTGACGCTGCAGCGCGCCGCCACCGCGATCGTCACCGACTCCGGCGGAGTGCAGGAAGAGGCATGCATGCTCGGTACGCCATGCGTGACCGTGCGTCGCAACACCGAGCGGCAGGTGACCGTGGAGATCGGCGCCAACCGGCTCGTGGCGGCGGAGACTGATGCGATCACGCGTGGAATCGAGGAGGCGCTGGCATCGGGGACTGCCTGGGAGCGTCCGGATCGCTGGGACGAGCAGGTCTCGGCGCGCGTGGTCGCTGCGCTCGAGTCGGGAGTGCTGCCGCTCAAGGGGTTCGTGTAACGGGAGCGGTCGCTTGCGCTTGCACGGCGTTTGCCAATACCTCCTGTTGTCGCGATTCGGTCCCTACCGTCCGTCGGGCAGGTGTCAACATGGCCCGCTGTGGAACCGATATGATGCTGTACGCGTCGGTTCTCAGGAGGTCTTGCATGCGGGTACTTCGTGTGATGGTGGTAGCGGCGCTTGTGCTCGTCTTCGCCCTGGGTGCGACGCTCGAGGCTGATGCGATGCTCATCCCCATGCGCGTCGACGAGTTGGCGGAGGCCGCGGACACCATCGTGGTCGTCAAGGTCGCCGGCGCACGAACCCGTGACCATGGCACCAACCCTGCGCGCCCCGCCATCGCCACCGACTACCGGCTGCAGGTCTCCCGGGTGCTCAAGGGGTCGCGCCCCGCCGAGTTCTCGCTCACACAACCGCATGGGACCATCGGGGACATCACGCTCGTCGTGCAGGATCTCCCCGCGTTCGTCCCCGGTGAGGAAGCACTGCTGTTTCTGGACGACCAGGACCGCGTGATCGGCGGGTGGCAGGGCAAGCTCGCGATCGAGCGGGGGGTCGTCGGGGCACTCGGCATCGGTGTCGACGAGGTGGCGCGGCGGATCGAGAGCGGTCGGTCACTGGAGGCCGCCGCTGCGAGCGCGTCTGCGGATCTGCTCGGCGTGAGCCCGACCGCGGTTGGCGGCCCCGTGATCACCGCCGTGTCGCCCACGGGCGCCAACGCCGGTATCGGCGAGCGGGTGACGATCATCGGGCGGGACTTCGGCACGGTGCCGGGCACCGTGCAGTTCCAGCGCGGCGACTCGCTTGATGTCGCCGACGTCGTGCAGGCCTCCGTGGTCTCGTGGTCGGACACCACCGTCGTCGTCACCGTCCCACAGCTGGCCGCGCTCTTCGTCCGCGTGACGGCCGCGTCGGGTGTGACGTCGTCGGACTTTCCCTACCAGACCGGGTTCAGCACCAACGGGCGGAAGTGGCTGAGCCTGCCTGTCAGCTATCGGATCAACGAGAACGCCGCCGGTGTGGTGGGTGAAGGCGCGGCGATCCAGCGTGCGCTGGCGACGTGGAGCGACGCCGGATCGTGGTTCACTCTGGCGTATGCCGGCTCCACCACCACTGCGGGTACCGTCCAGGACTATCAGAACACGATCTCGTTCTCGCCGCTCGTGTCCGGTGCGCTCGGCATCAACTACTACTGGATCCAGGGTACGACGATCATCGAGTCCGACATCGTGCTGAGCGCCACCGAGTACACGTGGGGCACGTACGGCGCGTCGGGCGTGGTGGACGTCGAGACGGTGGTGCTGCACGAGCTCGGCCACACCGTCGGGCTCGACGATCAGTACCGCGACGTCGCCGAAGTGATGTCGGCGTACCGGTGGACCGAGCATCGGACACTGTCCGCGGCCGACGCCAACGGCGCCGTCTACCTGTACGGCTCCGATGGCGAGGTCGCACCGCCGGCGCCTGCGGTGTGGAGTACCTCGCATCCGGACGCTGCGACGTGGTATTCGCAGCGGGACGTGACGTGGGGATGGTCGAGCGACGTGCCCGTGGCCGGGTACCGCGTCGTGGTCGACCGTGTGCCCGACACGCTGCCCTCGGCCTCGGCACCCTTCACGACCGCCCTCACGCGGCTCTCACCGGGCCTCACCGACGGGCTCTGGTACCTGCACATCCGCGCGGAGACGCCCACGGGGCTCCTGGGACCGGTCACGCACGCCGTTGTGCGCGTCGATGGGACGGCGCCTGTCGGCACCATGACGGTCGCCGGTGGCCAGCTCATCGTGTCCAGCCCGCTCGTGTCGATCGGCTCGGCGGTCTCTGACGCGTATTCGGGCCTCGCCGGGCTGCGCATCTCCACCGACGGCGGACTCACCTGGGGATCGTGGCTCTCCTATGCGAGCAGCCGCTCCGTCACGCTTCCGGACGGGGACGGGCTCAAGAGCGTCCACGTGCAGTACCTGGACCGTGCGGGCAACGTGCGCACGCTCACCGGCAGCGTCATGCTCGAATCGGCACCGGTGGTGGTGGCGGTGCTGGAGCGCTGGTACGGCTCGGATCGCTACACCACCGCCTGCGAGATCGCGGAGCGCGCCTTCTCCTCGGCAGATACCGTCATCCTTGCGACCGGTCAGGCGTTCCCGGACGCGCTGTCCGCCTCCGGCCTCGCGGGCGCATACGATGCGCCACTGCTGCTGACACCGGGTGCGTACCTCCCGGACCAGGTGGCCGAGACGATCACGGGCCTGGGCGCGAAGAAGGTCATCATCGTCGGCGGCACCGGAGCGGTCTCTGAGGCCGTGGAGCGGACCCTGCGGGAGTCGCTCGGCCTGGACGTCGAGCGCATCCAGGGAGCGAGCCGGTACGAGACCTCGGCGGCCATCGCCGATCACATCATGGTGAAGGCCGGGACACCGGCGGGCAGCACGGCGTTCGTGGTGCGCGGGGACGCATTCGCCGATGCGCTTGCTGTCTCGCCGATCGCATACAGCCAGCAGATGCCGGTGTTGCTCACCCAGCGTGATGCGCTGCCGGCGCTCACGGCGGAGTATCTCGAGCGTTACGACGTGCGCCAGTGCATCATCATCGGCGGTACCGGGGCGATCTCCCCGGACGTTGCAGCGGCAGTAGGAGCCATCACGCCAGTGCCCGCCGCACGGTGGTCCGGCGCGGACCGCTTCACCACGGCCGCCGAGGTGGCAAGCCAGGCCTGCGGGCTTGGCTGGGCACAGTGGAGCTTCGTGGGCGTAGCGACGGGGAGGTCGTTCCCGGATGCGCTGGGCGGGGGAGTGGCAGCGGGTAAGGCCGGTGGGATCCTGCTGATGACGCAGCCGGAGTCGCTCTCGGGTCCCGTGGCTGCAGCGCTCGAGGCTCGCGCAGCCGATGTCCGGGACTGCCGCGTGTTCGGCGGTGTTGGCGCTGTGAGCGACGCCGTCTACTCCGATCTGGGCCAGGCGCTGAAGGACTGAGCGCGCCGCAGTCTGATGTGATGGCCATCACCGTTCTCGCGAGAATGTCACTGTGCTGTGATAGAGTGACGGTCATCTAGCAGTACGTAAGATATGCCCCGCCTGAGAGGATCTGTTATGTCTGTGTCGCGCCCACGCTCTGTCGCTGCGCTCCTTATCGCGGTGTTGCTGGCCGCATCCCTCGGGACTTTTGCGCCCGGGGCGGTCGCTGCTCCTGCTGCGTCACTGGATCCACGCATCGCAAAGGTCGCGCGCACGCTCGATGTGAGTGCCGTGTCTGTGGGTGTGCGCTCGCTCTTGGCGGTCGATAACGACTCGATCGAGAACGCCGTGCCGCTCATCGGCTCGCACGAGGGCTCGCTCGACGAGGAGACTCGGCGGCTCGAGGTCTTCACGCTCGACCTGGACGCGGGTGACCGCCTCGGCCTGCGCGTCATCGGTGATGCCACGCTCAACGCTGACGCATACCTTTTCGCGCCCGGTACCACCGCGTTCACTCCCGATGCGGCGCTGACCGGCACGATCGGTGATGGGTTCGGCAAGTCGCTCGTGTACATCGTGGAGACCACCGGCACGTACCTGGTCGCAGTGACTCCCGTTGCGGGCTCTGGCGCGTACACGATCAGCGAGTACTCCGCTCCCTGGGCCGATGTGGCCGACAACGACATCGAAGGCGTCGCGCTTCCTGCGTCGCCTGTGAGCGACAGCCTGGACGACGTCACCGACCCCGATGACGTCTTTGCCGTCTCGCTTGCCGGTGGCGACCGCTTCACGGTCACCGTCGAGGCGGGCGAGGGTCTGGACGCCGACCTGCTGCTCTACGGCCCTGAGAGCGACACCATCTTCACCGGCGTGCCGGTCGCAGGCTCGGCGGGCGTGGGCGTTGCTGGTACCGAGACGTTCGTGTTCGACATCCCCGGCACCGCTGCTGCCGCCGACTACTACCTCGACGTCCGTGCCCGCTCGGGCGCAGGCACCTACAGCCTCATCTACACCATCGGTGATCTGCCTGCAGGCGCGTACGATGATGAGACGGATGCGACCGCCCTTACCCTCGGCGACAGTTGCTCGAGTCTGGACGCACTCACTGACGTGAACGATCTCTACTCCATCGGCCTAGCTGCCGGTGAGCGTCTTTCGCTCGATCTGCGCGGTCCTGCAGGCACCGACTTCGACATCTACGTTTACGGCCCCGGTGCCACTGGTGTGCTCGATACTGAGCCGGTCGCCTGGAGCGACGACTCCATCTCTCGCGAGTCGCTCATCTTTGACTGCACCGCCACCGGCACGTACTACGTTGAGGTGCGCACCTTCTCCGGGAGCGGTCCATACACGCTCACCGCTGCAGTGGGTGCCACGCCTGTCTTCCTCGAGGCCGCACGCCTTGCTGGCGTGAGCCGCTATGACACCGCCATCGCTGTCTCGGCTGACACCTTCGCCGACGGCTCGGTGAGCCACGTCGTGCTTGCCACCGGAAGCACGTTCCCGGACGCACTGTCTGCATCAGCGCTCGCCGGTGCGCTTCGCTCACCGATGCTGCTGACACCGTCTGCTGCACTGCCGCCGGGCTTGATCGGCGAACTCACCCGTCTGGGTGCAACCACCGTTGAGATCGTCGGTGGGGAGAAGGCCGTTGGCCCCGGGGTCGCCACTGCACTCCTAGACGCCGGGTTCACCGTCCGGCGCACCGCCGGCGGCAGCCGCTACCTCACATCGGCAGCCGTTGCACGTCGCGTGGTGGAGCTCACCGGCAACCCCGAAGGCCTCACCGCGTTTCTCGTGAGCGGCAAGAAGTTCGCCGATGCCAACGCCGTGAGTCCGTATGCGTACAGCCAGAAGTATCCGGTCCTGCTGACAGACCCCAACGCCCTGCCTGCAGACACTGCAGCCGTCGCTGACGAGATCGGCGTGACGCACGTGGTGATCGCTGGCGGTCCGCTGGCAGTGTCGGGGGCGGTCGAGGCGGAGGTCCTCACGGTCGACAGCGTGATGACCACGCACCGCGAGGCAGGCAACAGCCGCTACGCCACCGCAGCGCAGATCGCGGACTATGCGGTCCGTATGCACTGGGGCGACAACGCATCGGTGGGTATCGCCACCGGTGGGAAGTTCGCCGACGCACTCGGCGGCGGTGCTGCCATCGGCGCCCGCGGTGGTGTGCTCCTGATGACCAACGCGACCGTGCTCTCGCCCGAGACCGAGACGTATCTCAGCCACGTGGCCGACGATGTGCTGGAGGTCGACGTCTATGGCGGCACGGGTGTCGTGAGCGCGTCAGTCGTGGCCGCTCTCGAGACGGCCCTGGGCGCCCGGTAGGGGCGGCCCGTTCACCTCCGTAGCATACAGGGGGCCCTACAGGGTCCCCTGTAACTTTTTCTGGCTCCCTGGCCCTGCATCCGCTATCCTTTGTCGAATATGCGTACCATCCGGGGGGCATGAGATTTCTCAGGAAGGCTCACCGGCGACGGACCTCCATCGGGAGGCTCGTCAGCTCCAATGGCAGAGTTCACAGAACGGAAGGTAGGGCATATGAAACGTATTGCAGCAGCACTGTCTCTCGTCCTCGTCCTTGGTCTGGTGCTCCCTGGCTGTGCCGCAGAGACCACCACCGACGAGCCCGCAGCAAGCGGTGATTCTGGCGAGACGATCATGATCGGTTCGGCCCTGTGCCAGACCGGCATCCAGGCCCCGCTCGATGAGCCCGCGCTCCGCGGCGCCCAGCTTGCGGTGGATGTTCTGAACGAGCAGGGTGGCATCCTCGGCAAGCAGGTCGAGATCGTTGCGATGGACGGTCAGAGCGACCCGGTCACCGCCGGTAACGTTGCCAAGCAGCTCATCTCTGATGGCGCATCCGCCATCATCACCCCCTGTGACTTCGACTTCGGTGGCCCGGCTGCCCGTGAGGCGCAGAGCGCCGGCATCGTCGGCATCTCACCGACGGCTTCCTCGCCGCTGTTCGGCTCCGCCGCACTCGGCGACAAGCAGTTCACCATGTCGATGTGGAACACCACCATGGGTGCGGTGACTGCCGAGTATGTGTACAACGAGCTTGGTTTCCGCACTGCGTACGTCATCACTGACGACTTCATCGACTACACGAAGAGCCTCTCCGAGTACTTCATCGTTGCCTTCGAGAAGCTCGGTGGAGAGGTGTACTTCGAGGACACCTACACGCAGGGTCAGGCCGACGCTTCTGCGCAGGTCGCCCGTATCAAGGCGCTCGATGAGCAGCCCGACTTCGTGTATGTCTCGTCCTACATGCCCGACCTTGCGCTCATCATCCGCACCCTGCGTGAGAGCGGCATCGATGTGCCGGTCGTAGGCGGAGACTCCTATGACGATACGGCGTTCTTCGAGGCGCTCGGCACCCAGTATGGCGATGACGTGTACTTCGCCACGCACGGCTACCTGTCGGATGAAGCCAACCCCGGCTACAGCGACTTCGTCGAGGTGTACAAGAACAAGTTCGGTGAAGAGCCCGACGCTCTGTGGGTGCTCCCGGGTTACGATGCAGTCATGATCCTCGCTCAGGCGATGGAAGAGGCCGGCACGACTGACGGCGCCGAAGTGGCCAAGGCCATGGAGACCATGACGTTCGATCTGTTCACCGGTACCCTCGAGTGGTCAGACGCCGCGTCGGGTCACGAGCCCAATAAGGCCGCTGCGCTGGTCAAGCTTGATGGGGGTGTCAACACCTTCATCGGGTGGGGGACACCTGATTACCTCCCCGCGCCGTAAGATCGCGCATTCTGTATGTGGTAGTACCGGGGGAGGGTCCGCTCGCGGGCTCTCCCCCTCACCTGCAGTTCTGAGAGTGTCGTTCACAAGAACAACGGAGACGTGCATGGAACCCAGCGAACCGGGGGCGCCAAGCGTCCTGGAGGTGTCACACCTCTGCAAGTCGTTCGCCGGCCTGAAGGCCGTGGATGACGTCAGCTTTACGGTGAAGACGGGGGAGATCCTCGGCCTCATCGGACCGAACGGCTCAGGCAAGACCACACTCATCAACGTGGTGACAGGTCTGCTTCCAGCCACAAGCGGCACGGTGTCGGTCGACGGGTACGTCACCACCGGTCGCAAACCGCACCGTGTAGCGCATGCGGGAATCGCCCGCACGTTCCAGACGGTGCGTCTCTTCGACGAACTCACCGTCCTCGAGAACATAGAGGTCGCTGCGGTGAGTATGGGCGAGCGACGTTCGCGCGCCACCGTCACCGCCAACTCGCTGCTGGAGCAGCTCGATCTCTCACACCTGAGTGAGTTGCTCGCAAGCGAGATACCCTTTGGCCATCAGCGGAAGCTCGAGATGGCCCGCGCACTTGCGATGCGTCCGAAGTTCCTCCTGCTCGACGAGCCGGCCGCCGGTCTCAATGAAGATGAGTCCGACGCACTGCACGTCCTGCTGAAGGGCCTGCCTGCGCGCTTTGGCGTCGGCCTGTTGGTCGTGGAGCACGATATGCGCCTTATGATGAACCTCTGTCCGCGCCTACATGTACTCAACTACGGTAGGACGATCACCGAGGGAACGCCCGCCGAGGTCCGTGCTGACGAAGAAGTCGTGACCGCCTACCTAGGGAGCAGTGCATAGACCATGGCCATGCTCACGGTAGAGAACCTGGAGGCGTCGTACGGCGCCGTGCGTGCCCTCAACGGTATCTCACTCGATGTTGCCGAGGGAGAGCTTGTCGCACTTCTCGGAATCAACGGCGTAGGGAAGTCCACTACGCTGAAGTCCATCATGGGCGTGCTGCGCCCCACAAAGGGCACTATCACGTTCCAGGACAAAGACATCACCGGTCGTCGTCCGGAGTCGATCGTCAAGCGCGGCATCTCGCTCGTTCCCGAAGGTCGTGACATCTTCGGCACGCTCACCGTGGAGGAGAACCTTCGCCTGGGCGCGTACGTCGGTTACAAGCGTGATCGCTACCGCGCGGATCTCGAAGAGATGTTCACGCTCTTCCCGATCCTGAAGGAGCGCTTGCATCAGGCCGGTGGCCTGCTCTCGGGTGGCGAGCAGCAGATGCTTGCGATTGCCCGTGCGCTCATGGGCCATCCGCGACTCTTGATGTTGGACGAACCCTCGCTCGGCCTGTCGCCTACGATGACCGACCAGATATTCGAGCTTATCGTCGGCCTCAAGGAGCGGGGTTCCACGATCTTGCTGGTGGAGCAGAATGCAGAGCGTGCACTCGACATCGTCGACCGCGCGTATCTGCTTGCCAACGGCGAGATCGAGCACGCTGGCACGCCAGACGAGATCAAGCGTCAGGTGAACGTGGCAAGCGTGTACTTTGGCGACGAGACGGATGGCGACAGCTGCGAGGTGGAACAGTGATCGATCTCGAGTTCGTGATCAACACGCTCTCGCTTGGCAGCCTCTACGCGCTGCTGGCGCTGGGCTTGGTGCTGGTATACGGCATCCTGAGGCTCGTCAACTTCGCATACGGCGAGTACGTCATGATTGCCGGCTATGCGATATTCCTTTCTGCGACGTACCTGAATGCGCCGTGGTACCTGACGCTCGTCCTCGGAGTGTTCGCCGCGATTGTGGTGAGTTATCTCACCGAGATCATCGCGTTTCGGCCGGTCCGAACGAAGTCTGTGGACGCGCTCATCGTGACGTCCTTCGCGGTAAGTATCTTCCTACAGAACGTCGTGCTCATCGCGGTCTCGCCGCGAGCCAAACCGGTTCCGTTGCCATCATTCTTCTCCGAGACAGTGGAGGTCGCGGGCGGTACGGTGCCGGTGCGGAACCTGCTCGTCATCGTCGTGACCGCGGTTCTGCTGATAGCACTGTCACTGCTGATGAAGAAGACGGTCGTGGGCATGGCGATGCGCGCGGCTGCCGATAAGTTCACAACCACACGGCTGATGGGTGTGCCTGCCAACGTCGTCATCTCGACTGCTTTCGTGCTCAGTGGCCTGCTCGCTGGTGTAGCGGCGATCTTCTGGGTCAGCCGCTCGGCATCGGTCGATCCGCTCACGGGCACCGGCCCGCTTTTGATCGCGTTCATCTGCGTCGTCATGGGTGGCATGCATAGCACCATCGGCGCGGTCGTCGGCGGGTACGTCTACGGCCTCGTCTTCAACGTGCTGAGCCTCACCCTACCTGCGTCGATGGTCAGTTATCGCGATGCGTTCATGTTTGGGCTCGTGGTCTTGTTCCTGCTGTTCAGACCCGCCGGTATCATCAAGGGCGGCTATACCGAGGAGCGTGTTGGATGAGCCTCGTGAATCGGCTGATCGGATTTTTCAACCGTCATCAGACAGTCGTGTTGCTTGCAGTGCCGTTGATCGTCGCTGGCATCGTGATCAATGCGTTCGGTTCTCGTCTGTTGGTGGATATCTACACGTACTTCTGCGTGAGCCTCGCATTGGTCTACAGTCTTCAGGTGTTCATGGGTAACTCAGGCATCCTCGCCTGGACACAGGTCGGGTTCATGGGTATCGGTGCATACGCCACGGGTATTCTCGTGACTCCGCCGGGCGTCAAGGAGATGGGCGTGCCCAACATGTATCCGGCGCTCGTGGATCTGAGTGTGCCGATACTGCCGGCGATTGTGATCGCCGCCCTCGTGACAGGCCTGGTAGCGGTCATCATCGGCTATCCGCTCATGCGTCTCAACGACTTTGCGAGTGTCATCACGCTCTTTGCGATGCTCGTCGTGATGCACACCATCATGACCCAGTGGGATAACGTCACCAACGGTCCTCGGACCTTCTTCGGGTTGCCCCAGTGGACCACATGGGGGATAGCGCTCACTACGGCTTTAGCGATGCTGGGGCTTGCGTACTGGTTCCGGGAGTCGGGCCTTGGCCTGCGGCTTCGCGCCACGCGTGACGACCGGCATGCGGCTGCTGCGATCGGCATCGATATGGTCTTCACCCGCTATCTCGGCTTCGTCCTCTCTGCCATGATGGCGGGTCTGGTGGGTGGCGTCTGGTCGTTGTACATCACGTCGTTCTCACCCAAGGCGTTTTACATGGGCGAGATGTTCGTCCTTCTTTCGATGCTCGTCATCGGCGGATCGGGCGGCGTGTCCGGTGCCACCATCGGTGCAGTGATGGTTACCCTGTCCCGCGAGCTACTGCGGCAGCTCGAGTCGATCATCAACAACGCGCATGTACTCTCCTTCGAGGTGTTCGGCCTCACCGAGCTCGTGATGGCGGTGCTGATGGTAGTGGTGCTCGTCTGGCGTCCCGCAGGCATCATCGGCGGGCAGGAACTCCGGCTGCCACGCCTCGGCAAGAAGAAGGGACCGGCCGAGGCGAACGGTGCTGCGAGCTAGCGACCACCTGTTCCCTCACGATACAAGGAGGTACGATCATGGCGTCTGAACTCACCCGGGATACTGCGTTTTTTGGTTTCTCTCCCGAGAACGAGCCCGTGATGCGTGCGAAGCAGGGCGAGAAGCTGCATCTGACGACACACGACTGCTTCAGCGGTCAGCTCAAGACCACGGCCGATACGCTCGAGACTCTCGACTGGTCGATCACTAACCCGGCCACCGGTCCGATTTACATCGAGGGTGCGAAGCCGGGCGATGTCCTGCGCGTCGATCTCCATGAGGTCAAGGCGCACGGTCCCTCGGTCATGATCGCCGTGCCCGATACCGGTGCTCTCGGTCATCTCATCACAGAAGAGGAGACGGCCATCCTGGAGCACCGTGGCGATACGGTGGTCTTCAAGGATAAGGTCGTCGTGAAGCAGAAGCCGATGCTTGGCGTGATCGGTGTGGCTCCGGCGGAGGGACTGGTACCCAACTCCACGCCGGGTCCGCACGGCGGCAACATGGACTGCACGATCATCACCGGTGGCTCACGTCTGTATCTCACGGTCGCGGTGGAAGGTGCGCTCTTCGGGTGTGGCGACATGCACTCTGCTATGGGAGACGGTGAGGTCGTCGTCTGTGGCGGCGAGACGCCGGGTGAGGTCACACTGACACCTGAGGTCGTTGATATCCCCGGCCTGCCGACACCGTTCCTCGAGAACGACGAGATCGTCGCGGTTATCGCTTCGGCCGAGTCTACCGATGCTGCCTACAAGCTTGCCATCGATATGATGCACGAGTTCCTCACGAAGATCGCCGGGATTCCGGTGAACGACGCTGCGATGCTCATGAGTCTTGTGGGATATCTCAAGTTCTGCCAGGTCGTGGATCCGCTAGTCACCGTGCGCTTCGAGTTCCCCAAGAGCGTGCTTGCCGACTACGGGTACACGCTGCCTGCGTAAGAACGCTTACCATACGAGCTGCGTGCGCCGTCTCCGGATCACCGGGGGCGGCGCTTGCGTTTGGGTCGGGTAGGCGGGGGTTACATTCAGGAGTAGCGACACGTGGCGGTATCGTTGCTGCACTCACGTGTGCGACTGGACTGCTACGTGTGTCGTGACGTGGACCGGAGGGTACGTGAGCGATCAGATGATCGACCAGCCGGATTCGCAAAATGAACTCTCGCTGCTCCTCGAGGTGGGTCTTCAACTTGCCGAGTCGCTCGACCTCTCTACGGTGCTTCAGACTGCCGTCGAAGGTGCCGTGCACATCCTCGGTCAGACGAGCGGATCGATCTATCTGCTCGATGGCGACAGCCTCCTTCTTGGCGCAACCGTGCCACCGCGGCCGCCCGGACACGCGCATCTGAGCACCCCGCTGCCGCGCTCGGGGCATCCGCATGTCGCGAGGGCCATCGATGCACGGCAGTCGCTGTTCGTGCCGGACCTGGGTGTCGAAGCGCTCACCGGCGACGAACGCGCGTCCGTCGAGGGGCGTGACGTGACTTCGGTGCTGTACGTGCCGATCGTCGCGAGCGGCAGGGCAGAGGCGGTCCTCATCCTCTGCAGTGCCGTGAGACATGCAGGCTTCGGTGAGCAGCAGCTCGCTCTGTGCCAGATGCTTTCTGTCGAGATCGGTTACGCCGTCGCTAACTCGCGTCTCTATCGTGCAGTGGAGTCGGCGGCCAGAGAGCTGAGTGAGGCCTACGATGCCACGCTCGTCGGGTGGTCCCGTGCCCTCGAGATGCGAGATGCGACCACGAACGATCACACGGAGCGTACCGCGGCCCTTGCGGTGGAGTTGGCGGAACGCCTCGGCATCGCGCGGGAGTCGCTCGATGATATCCGGCGTGGTGCGTTACTGCACGACATCGGCAAGATGGCGATACCCGATAGCATCCTGCGCAAGCCCGGTCCTCTCGATGAGGCCGAGTGGTTGGTGATGCGTAAGCACCCCGAGTTCGCCCACGAGTTGCTGGGGAGGATCCCCTTCCTGTCCTCGGCACTGGATATCCCGTACTGCCACCATGAGCACTGGGACGGCAGCGGCTATCCACGCGGACAACAAGGGGAGGATATCCCGCTTTCGGCGCGGGTGTTCTCGGTCATCGATGTCTACGACGCGCTGATCTCTGACCGGCCCTATCGCGTGGCCTGGACTCCCGAGGCTGCGGTCGGCTACATCGCCTCTGAGGCGGGCATGCAGTTCGACCCTGAGGTGACCGCCGCGTTCGTGCACCACCCTGGTTTCAGCGCCAGCGAACCGGCGTAACACTGTGCTAATGCATGCTTGGGGTAGATAGTGACATAATGGCTGCTGTACCGATCGGCGTGCCACAGCCTGGTTGCTGAATCCAGCGTCTGCCGGAGGCTACATGGGGGATCACAGGGTCGAACAGTCGGATTCGTGCCACCATCTTTCTTTGCTGCACGATGTAAGCCTTAAGCTCGCCGAGTCTCTCGATCTTCAAACCGTGCTCCAGGCAGCTGTTGAAGGTGCGGTGCGCGTTCTCGGTCAGACGAGTGGCGTGATCTACCTGGTCGAGGGCGATGGCCTCGTACTCGGTGCTACCGTGCCGCCTCTGCCACCCGGACACGCACACCTCATCGCCCCTGTGCCGCGCTCGGAGCATCCGCGCGTCGCCCGCGCTGTCGACACGCGGCAGCCGGTGTTCGTACCGGATCTCGGTGCCGTGGAGCTCACCGATGGTGAGCGTGCGGCTATCGAGGGACGTGACATCACCTCGGTGCTGTACGTGCCTGTCATAGCGCGTGCCAGGACAGAGGCAGTGCTGATCATCGGCAGTTCGGCGGTGCAGACGGGTTTTTCGGACGAGCAGCTTGCACTTTGCGAGATGCTGTCCGCCGAGATCGCATATGCGGTCGCCAACTCACGGATGTATATGTCGATGGAGTCGGTCGCCTCCGAGTTGCATGAGGCATACGATGCGACGCTTGCTGGCTGGTCGCGTGCACTCGAGATGCGCGATGAGAACACGGGTGATCATACCGAACGCTCTGCGGCACTTGCGGTGAAGCTCGCCCGTATCCTCGGCGTTCCCGAGTGCGACCTTGATGATGTCCGCCGAGGAGCGTTGCTGCATGATATCGGGAAGATGGGGGTACCGGACAGCATTCTGAACAAGCCCGGCCCGCTGGACGAGAGCGAATGGTTGGTGATGCATAAGCACCCTGAATTCGCCTACGAGCTGCTTCGGGGGATCGGCTTCCTATCCTCGGCGTTGGATATCCCGTACTGCCATCATGAGCGCTGGGAAGGGAGTGGCTATCCGCAAGGGCTGGCCGGGGAGGATATCCCGCTTCCGGCGCGCATATTCTCGGTCATCGACGTCTACGATGCGCTCACCTCAGATCGGCCGTATCGCGCAGCGTGGACCCCGCAAGAGGCGATCGACTACATCGCTTCGGAAGCAGGAATACAGTTCGACCCTGTAGTGACCGCCGTGTTCCTGCTGCATCTGGGTTCGAACGGCGATGGTTTGTCATAGCACCGTGTTATGCTATGCGGCGATGTTTCAGCAACTAAGGGGAAGTTGCATGCGCGTTCTAGTGACGGGGGGCGCCGGGTACATCGGGAGTATCACGGTTCGCCACCTACTTGACTGTGGACACGCTGTCGTCGTGCTCGACTCGCTCGAGCGCGGACATGCAGCGTCGGTGGACCCGAGGGCCTGGCTCATAGTCGGTTCGGTGGGAGACCTGGCGTTGCTCGACGACATCCTGCCCGATGTGGATGTGGTCGTGCACTGTGCAGGATACGATAAAGACGCTGTATCGCAGGTGGAGCCTGATGTCTGCTATCGGAAGAACCTTGCCGACCCGTCCCGCATGCTCGACCGGATGGTCGTCCACGGTGTCCGTAAGCTGGTGTTCTCGTCCACGGCCGATGTGTATGGGATACCCGAACAGCTGCCCATCAACGAGGATGCACCATGTCGTCCCGTGAGTGTATACGGCGCTTCCAAGCTTGCGTTCGAGCGGTTGGTCGAGGTCACGACGGCCACCGGCGTACTCGATGCGGTGCGGCTTCGGTACTTCAACGTGGCTGGCGCCTGGCCGGATGGTTCGCTCGGCGAAGCGCACGAACCTGAGTCGCACATCGTGCCACGGCTGCTCCGTACAGCTGCAGGATTCGATCGGGCCTTCACGCTACATGGCGATGACTATCCGACCCCCGATGGCAGCTGTGTACGAGACTACGTCCACGTGCTCGATCTGGCCGAGGCACATCGGTGCGCCGTGGAGTACCTCGCTGCCGGCGGTGAGTCGATCGTCTTGAATCTCGGCAGTGGGCAGGGCTACTCCAACCGCGAGGTCGCACGGTGGTGCTCGGATATCATCGGTCGCGAGATCGCTGTGGAGGTAGGACCCCGGCGCGAGGGAGATGCGCCTGTGCTGGTCGCCGCCAACCATCGGGCCGGGAAGATCCTGGGATGGCGTCCAAAGCGCGACTTGCAGGAGATGGTGCGCGATGCATGGGCTTGGCACTCCACGCATCCACACGGATACGAGGGTGTTTCCGTAGCTGCGATCAGCGCGGAGTCCTAGTCCTCAGCCCACAAAGATGGACGTGAGGACTAGCCGCGTCGTCGGTGCTCGATTACAATGGTCGCCGTCGCTATAGCGACGTTCGGGCGATTAACTCAGCGGGAGAGTGCCACCTTCACACGGTGGAAGTCACTGGTTCAAACCCAGTATCGCCCACCAGCTTCTCGAGGCCTCGGCAGAAATGCCGGGGCCTTCTTTCATGTGGTCGGTCCTTCGAACAGCCGTCACGACCGCAGTATCTGTCGGGTCGTCTTCAATCGAGTACCGGTGTATCGATCCATGCCTACTCGCGCAGCGTCGCTGCCCCGGCAAGCCCATATCAGCCTGCAGGCACGGGGTGCGATCGACCGATTCACGATGCTCCTGCCTAACCCCACTGCTTCTCGTGAGGTTCTTAGGGGAAGGGCGGTGGCGGGGAGTCGTTGAGCAAAACGCGAGGTGAGACAGAGATCGTGGCTTGTCGGGTACCTGTCTCTGTAGTGCAGACCGCACATCATCGCGTATGTTCCTGCAGTCTCCAGCCATGTTCGTTGACGATGTGACGGGTGATCAGGGGTGCTTCTGGATGGCGGTCGTTTTAGCCCGGGTCCTCTGGGGCTTGATCACAGATGGGCTCCTGTGGCTGGTCGATGCCTTCGGCGCGCAGCTCATGCGCATGCACGTTAGATGTATTCTGAGTCCAAGCGGGCTGATGAGGGAGGTTGGTGTGAGGCGGTTCTTCCGGTTGACTAGTGTGGCGCTATTCGTAGGAGCTATCGCCTCCTGGAGCGCGTATGCGGTGATCGGCAGCAATGTGGACACCGAGGGCTTCTTGCATGAGCCGTTTGCCCTGGTCCCGCTTGGCTGGATCTGCGTTTTCGGCGCTCTTGTCGCGGGTATAGCGTACGTGATCGCCCGGCTGCGGGGCATCTGAGCCGGGCATCTAGCGGACGCCGCAAGCGCTGGACTTAGCTGGGCGGCATCGGCGCAAAGCTGATGCGCAAATGCGTTGGACGTAATCAAGGGTTGTCTGCGGAGTCGGGAGGGGTGTGCCACTTGTCGGACCTGGAGGTGCTTCCCGGAGCGTTGGCTGTGTGCCGCCTTTGTGCGGGGGGCTCGCTGCCCGCGTGGCTTATCGGGGACGGCGTGGTATCGATCACGCGAACCGCAGATGAGACCTCGGTCGTTTGCGACGCTTCAGTGGTCCCGTCAGATGTCGTGGTCGAGTCCGGCTGGCGTGCGATCAAAGTCGTCGGGCCGCTGGACTTCAGTCTCACCGGGATCCTGCTATCGCTCGCGCAGCCGCTTGCAGATGCAGGAGTCTCGATCTTTGCGCTCTCCACCTATGACACCGATTACGTGTTGGTGAAGGAGGCTGCGCTCCCTGAGGCTGTCGCCGCGCTGTCGGCAGCGGGACACCGCATCGGGTAGGGCCGTAGAGAGATGGGGTGAGTCATGATGGTACGAAGGATCGGTCTGCTTATCACGGTACTCGGCGTCGGCGCCGCGGTCGCGATCAGTGGCTGCAGTGCCGCAGTGGACGAGAGTACCGAACCGCCATCCCAAGAGAGTGCAGCGCCTATCGAGTCCGCGTCGGAGAGCCAGGCTGTAGAACCTGTGGAGACAGACGATGGTGGCCCTTCCATCCCGGAAGTAGATGAGTCTCTAAGGCACCTAGTGGCGGAGACGTCGCCTGTCATCATCGATTCGATAGAAGACATCCGGATGGCCGTCGACGAAGAAGGGCGATGGTGGGTATCGGCGATCATGGTACCTGATGGATCAGAGAACACCGACAACGCCGATGTCTACGCGTATCAAGACGGCGGGCAGTGGACTCTGGTCTTCCTGGGCACTGGTGCACTCGAAGTCGAGATACCTGTGGAGGTGTACGACAGTATCGTGATTCCAAAGTAGATCCAGGTACCGAGCTCGATCATCATGGCTGATGCTCGCTTGGGAGAACCGATCGGAGACCCCTTGATCCGCTGGATGGCCGTACTGGCCATGACCATGCTTCTACTGGTGAGCTCTGCGTGCGTGCCCGAGACCCTCGTCGAGGTTCAGACTCCGGTGAACGATCGGGCCAACGGTAGTGCCGATCTCATCGAGAGGGCATACGAGCAGCACAGCCACGATGTGCAGGTCGCCGGGTCGGGGACGGTCGTTCGCACGCTCGCAGACGATAACGACGGTAGCCGACACCAGCGGTTCATCCTCGAGCTCGACTCCGGCCGTACTCTGTTGATCGCCCACAACATCGACGTCGCTCCAAGGATCCCGACGGTGCGTGAAGGGGATACCGTCGAGTTCTACGGTGTGTACGAGTATAGCGACCAGGGTGGCGTGATCCACTGGACGCATCACGACCCGCAGGGTCATCACGAGGATGGCTGGCTCCAGCACGAAGGTACGGTGTACGAGTAGTCGGGCCGTAGCGTGGCACTCTCAGGGGATGATTTCTGTGGGCGACGCCATCGGTATATCGTCGATCTGTCCAAGCTTTGGCCCGGTGATCGAGTGCCTGCCGGCCTGAGGTTGTAGCGCGAAGACCGGTTCCGAGCCCGGGACGCCCCAGACGTGACCGCGCGACGCGGTAGTATGTAAATATGCGAAGATTATCTGCAAAGTGTGAACGATGTCACAAAGTCGCCTGTGTCGTTTGCCGATGAACGAACACAGGAGCCGATTCAAACACGGATGCAGGTGCCACAAGATCGGCGGTCCTGGAGGTGTGCTTGGCGATGGCCATGGACCGGATTAGCCCGTATGAGGTGAGAGAGGTGCTGCTTCGCTGCTTCGCGCAGCAGCACGGTGAACGTTTTGCGGCTCAGGAGCGCGAGCTCGGGTTGCGGACGGGTGGCTGCAGCGGTGACACCGCTGTCGAGGCTATGGTGCGACTCGCATTCCAACAGGTGGGCGGCAGCTTCGAACGGCCGTCGCGTGAGACGCTCACCAGGGTGGTGAATCTGCTCTCCGAGCGCTCGCTCGAGTGGGGAGGGGTTCCTGAGTCCATCTTGGAATGCCACACTACGATGATGCGCCAGATCGCGTTCGTGGAGGATCTGCCTCCGCACGGGCAAGACACGATGGACTCTGTGCCGAACTAGCGATCATCAGTCAATATGTCGCACTGACCGGCAGGGCTGGTAGACTGTCCCCCGTGATCATCACCGTAGACCATGTGACCAAGTCCATCGGAGAGCGCGTCTTGTTCAAAGACGCGTTCTTACGCGTCGGTGCGCGCGATCGTATCGCCCTGGTCGGCCCTAACGGAGCCGGTAAGACCACGCTGCTCGGGATCATCTCGGGTGAACAGGATCTGGACTCGGGTAGGATCATCAAGGCGAAGGACGCGACGATCGGCTATCTCAAGCAGGAAGCCATCGAGATGCACGGCGTCAACGTTCTGGAGGAGGTCCTCTCGGTCGCCTCGGGTGTACGTGGTCTTGAGCATCGTATCCACCTGCTCGAGGAGGAACTCGCGGCAGCGACACCGGAGGAGACCGAGGCACTACTTGCGGAGTATGGCCGCCTGCGCGAGCGTTTCGAGCACATGGGCGGCTATACCGTGGAGGCAGAGGCGCGCGCGGTACTGAGCGGCCTGGGCTTCAGTGAGCACGATCTTACGCGGGATATCGCCGAGTTCTCCGGCGGGTGGCAGATGCGCGTGGCGCTTGCAAAGATCCTGCTGATGGAGCCCGATGTGCTTCTGCTCGACGAACCTACCAACCACCTCGATCTCGAGAGCGTCGCGTGGCTCGAGGGCTTCCTTAAAAGCTACGAAGGCGCGCTGTTGATCGTGAGCCACGACCGTTCGTTCATGGACGGCATCGTCGACCGCATCGCTGAACTCGAGTTACGCTCTATCACGACGTATCAGGGCGGGTACAGCTCGTACCAGGAGCAGAAGGCTGCGGATCACGAGCGTCTTGTGGCAGCCAAGAAGCAACAGGACCGCGAGATCGAGCAGCAAGAACAGTTTATCGAGCGGTTCCGATACAAGAGCTCCAAGGCCAAAGCCGTGCAGAGCCGTGTTCGGGCGCTTGAGAAGATAGAGCGCATCGAGATCCCTGCAGAGCGCAAGAAAGTGCGGTTCGCGTTTCCGCAGCCCGAGCGCACCGGTGACGAGGTCATCTCACTCGATGGTGTGTCCAAGTCTTACGGAGACAACATCGTCTACGACGAACTATCGCTCAAGCTCTTTCGGGGCGACAAGGTCGCGCTCGTGGGACCCAACGGAGCAGGTAAGTCCACGCTTCTGAGGATGCTTGCCGGTGAGCTTGAGCCTGACAGTGGCACCCGTCGCCTCGGCACGCATGTCTCCGTGTCGTACTTTGCGCAGCACCAGCTCGAGGCGCTCGGGCTGGACAACACAGTGCTCGATGAGCTGATGGGCGCCGCGCCGGGATGGACGCAGGAGCAGGCGCGAACGCTGCTTGGTACGTTTCTGTTCCACGGGAACGATGTGAAGAA
>JAVERH010000118.1:0-6846 GCA_034007245.1 Coriobacteriia bacterium
GGAGCGCCGTGCCGATCTGGTGCGGGAGATCGAGAGTGCTGCTACCCGCGGAGCGCAGGTCGCGGCGCAGCCACAGGCCGTTATGCAGTCGGTCCCTTCGGTAGCGGCGTATACTGCACCCGCTACAGTAGCGCGAGTCCCACGCCGCGAGCACAAGCCGCTCAGCTGGACGACCGTGCTCGTGGTGACCGGTGCATTCCTTGTCATCGTTGCGGCGGCAATCTTCGCACTTGCTGCATGGAACGTCTTCGGTGTGGGTTTCCAACTCTTCTTTCTCTCATCGCTCACGGTAGCGTTCTACGGTGCAGGCGTGCTTGTGCGACGACGCCTCGGCTCATCGGCAGGTGGCGTGGCACTGATCGTGGTGGCCTCGGCGATGCTTCTCTTCGACGGCTGGCTGATGATCTCCGCATTCGGGCTCTCCGGTCCGTGGCCGTGGGCGGGCTGGCTACTGGTGTGCTCGGCAGTCTACTGGTTCACAGAGACCAGACTCACCGGCGGTGTCTTCGGCGCATCGGGTGCTGCCGCGCAGATCGCCTGGTGGTGGCTGCTGGGCGAAGGCCTCGGATGGGACCCGCTGCCAAGGCTTGCGGGCATCGCCGTGGTGGCGGTCGTGTGGGCGTGGGCAGCCGAGCGGGGCCGCGAGACGCTGGCGACAGCACCGCTCGCGAGCGTCCTTCGGCGTGCCGCTCCTGTGACCGTCGGGCTGACAGTATTGGGCTCGCTCATGTTCGTCGAGGGCAGCAGCACGGAGTTCGTCATCGTGGCGTCTGTGCTCGTGGTCGGTTGGTCGGGGACCGCCATCGCCGAGCTGCTCTCGCTCAAGCGTCCTCTTGGTTCGCTGGCGCACGTACCCTCGGTGTTCGTTGCTCTTGGAGTCATCGGCGCAAGCACCGGTGGGTGGGGTGTCAGCATCCTGTTACTACTCGGGGCACTGGCGGCCGCTCTCTACGATATCGTTCGCGACAGCGCGCCTCACGGCTTGATGTCGCCGGTGCTGGGCGCCGGTGCAGCAGCCGCAATTGGCGTGACCCTTGGGATGCCTGCAGGGTCACAGGTAGCACTTGTCGCAGTCATCGTATCGTTCTGGCCGCTGGGCAGCGCAGTGCTCCGGTCCAAACGGATCGAGTTGCCTGAGTGGTGCGCAGGGGCTGCGAGTGCCGGGGAGTCGCTGCATGTGGGCGGTGTCGTGGTGCTCGGTTTCACATCGTTCGCACTTCTCCCTGCACTCGGCACGATGCCTCTCATCGGTGGGCCGTGGTGTGCGGCCGATACCATCGCAGTTGCGTGGGTGATGCTCGCATGGGCGATCGTTGCGTTCGGCGGTCGGAGTGCAGTAGGTGCTGCTGGCCTCGCGGCTTCGTCGTTCCTGCTACTTGCCGCCGTGCTCGATGTCGCGGATCTTCAGTGGGAGGCCACGCTTCTCGCGCTGCCGTCGCTCGGTCTCGCACTTGCGTGGGTGCTCGTCCGCGAGCCGGTCGAGCGCTACGGGGGGCTTCCTCAGGGGCTGCTCCTGGGTGGCATGCGTGTCCTTACGCCGGTGGTCGTGGTCGTGGGCCTGCTCGTCGATGCTGTTGTGCTCACTGACATGCACTGGAGTGCCGGGGTGCTGCTGTGGGCTGCGGCGGTGTGGTGGGTGATCGATCGTGCGATCGATCGACAGGCACTTTCGCTGGTACCGGTGGCGGTGTTTGGAGCAGCCGGTGCGGCGGCGCTGGGGTGGTGGCAAGGTGCGCCGGCCGACGGTGCGGTGGCTGCGGCGGTCTTCTCCCTCGCGGGCGTCTTGGTGGGTTTCCTTATGCGTTCGCGCGCTGGTATGGGCTGCGTTCTGACCTGGGCGCTTGTGGCGACGTCCTCGCTTCTTTCAATACTCGCGTTCGAGAATACTGGCTTACTCGCGTCGGCTCTTGGTTTCACCGCAGCGGCCGCGGTTGTCGCCGTACTTTCGAGTGGATGGTGTGAGGGTGTCGTAGTGCCGGTCGTGCTCGGCACGGGCGCGACTCTCGTGGCGCTTGAGTACTGGGCTGTAGAGCCGTGGGCCACGGTGCTTGCACTTGGTGTCGCAGGGTTCGCATGCCTGGCACCGGCGCTTATGAGGACTGGCGAACAGCCGTCTGATTCTGAGCGTTTCGATCGTACGCTAGCGGTTTCGGGGTTCGTTCCCCTCGGCTCGGGTGTGATGATCGGTCTGGTGGCAACGACCGGGCTGTCGATGGCCGGGTGGGCACAGTTAGACGGCCATCTCTTCGCAGTGCTACTGCTGCTCGGCGGTGTGTACGTGCTCGCAGCGGCTACGCGCTACCAGTTGGAGCCCGCCTTCTACCTCGGCATCGGTGTGCTGGTGCTTGCGTTGTTCGCCGAGCTCCACGCGCTCGATGCGGGCTGGGTGGAGCTCTACTCAACGCCCGCGGCGCTCTACCTGGCGTGGTGTGGCTACCGCTGGGCGGGGAGGGACGGGGGCAGACGCGTGCCGCTGGTGAGTGATGTCGGCGTGACAGCCGTCGCACTCGGCATACCCTTCGTTGCGATGCTCGATCCATGGATCCCAACGATCGATTCGTGGGTGCACACGTTCGCGGTCGTCGGGCTGGCGTTGCTCGCGATGACGCTTGGTGTGGTGTTGCGCTCACGCGGCTACTTTCTTGGCGGGATCGCGGCACTCGTGCTGACCGCACTCGTGCGGTCGTGGGACGTGCTCGTGTTGTGGTGGTGGCTCGTGCTCGGCGCCGTGGGTACGGGGATGATCGTCGTCGCGCTCGCGCGTGAGCTGCGTCAGGTGATGGCCGCGGGGGTGCGTGACCTGATGCAGGGGTGGCGGTAGGGACGAGTGTCAAGGTCTGGGCACGCTGAACGAGATTCCGATCGTGATGGGGTGACAGTGGAGAGAGAGCATATCTTGCGTGAGTTGCGCGCAGGAAACGAGCGCTATGTACGCGTGCGGGGAACCGAATTGAGGGGAAGGGGGTCCGGTGTGGTCCCCCCGCATCGGCCCGTGGCAGTCGTCGTGGGTTGTTCGGATGCGCGTGTACCTGTCGAGCAGGTCTTCGATCAAGCGCCCGGGTCGCTCTTCATCGTCCGGGTAGCGGGTCACGTGCTCGAACCGGCAGCGCTCGCGTCGATTCTCTACGCGACCCAGGAGTTGGGGGTCAGGCTCGTTATCGTGCTTGGACATCAGGCGTGCGGAGCGGTCTGCGCCACGCTGTCCGGTACCACCGACAAGGCCCTTCAGCCGGTGGTCGGACCTATCGCGGCGCGGCTGGCCAGTGTGGGAGACGATGGTCTCTGCGAAGACAGCGCAGTCCGGGCGAATGCGCGTGTAGCCATGGCCGAGGTGAAGACATACCTGCGCGAGGTGGCGCCCGGGCTGGCCGAGCGGGTGACCGTCTGCAGCGCGATCAAGGCACTTGACAGTGGTGAGGTGGAGTGGCTGGAGTAGAGCGGGTCCGGGGATGCCGGGGCGGTATGGCGTGAAGCGTAGGGTATGGACTGTGGTATACGCGGACTGTATGGGTAGGGGCTAGGCAGTTCCTGAACCGAGTTTGCTCGAGACGGTGAGGCATGAAGAGGATTGCGGTGTTCGGCAATGCTGGCGGAGGCAAGTCCACGCTGGCACGAAGGCTGTCGGAGTTGACGGGTCTACCTCTCTGCTCTGTCGACTCACTCAAGTATCGGCCAGGCGGTGGCGAGGTGCCTGAGAGCGAGTACCTCCAGGCGCACGCGGACCTTCTGTATCGCGACGAATGGATCATCGACGGATTTGGCTCGACTCCCACAGCTTGGGAACGGTTTACTGCGGCCGACACGCTGATCTATGTCGACCTTCCCCTTCCCATCCACTACATGTGGGTGACCAAGCGCTTGATCAAAGGAAGCTTTGTGAAACCAGAGGGCTGGCCGGAAGACAGTCCCATGTGGCGCGGCTCCATCGCAAGCTACCGTGTCATCCCGCTGTGCCATCGTCACCTGACTCCCAAGTACCGACAGCTTGTCGCAGATTCAGCATCAGAGAAGCGAGTTCATCACCTGAGGTCGCCTCACCAGATGCGAGCGTTTCTCCACGCCGTTGAGCAGGAGTACGGTGGCGCATGAATCTTCCGGACGCGACTATGCAACGTGGACTGCCTATAACCCGCGCTTCGACACTGACAAACCAAGACCAGGAGAGCTACGCTCTACCCCGAGGCCATGAATGGCCACGGTTTGCAGGTCAAGCGCAACAACGTTAGGGCGACGGAAGGCTGGAGAGTTGATGAAAGCTCCGGACATGATTGAGACTGCGCGGCTGATTCTGCGAAGGCCCCGGGACGAAGATGCGAATGCCATTTTCTCAAAGTGGGCAAACGACTCGTTAGTGACCAAATACCTGAGCTGGTCCCTCCACGAGTCCTTGGTCGCAACCGCAGACTTCATCCGATTCAGCGATACAGAATGGATGACGTGGCCAGCGGGTCCTTACGTCATGGAATCGCGCGAGACCGCCGGCCTCATCGGCAGCACGGGCTACGGCTTCTGCAGCGACCATGATGCGGAGGTCGGATACGTGCTGGCAGGCGACTCGTGGGGCCACGGGTATGCAACAGAAGCGCTCTCGGCACTCGTTGAAATCGCTCCTAGCCTCGGGCTCTCCCAGCTCCACGCGTCGATCCATCCTGACAATGTGGCCTCTTCTCGCGTCTTGAAGAAGTGTGGATTCTCTCTCGAACCCGCAGGATCGATCAAGGCGACGTTTCCGAACCTTCCTACGGAGCGCGCTGTGGCCACACTCGTGTATTCGCGAGATGTGAGCGCTGGGTCGCAGCCCTAGCCCCGGCTTCGGGCAGAACGCCGCAAGGTTACAATGATTGAAGGCGCCGGGCGTCTGCTCAAGCCGAAACACGTTAGGCGAACCGAAGGGGTCGCTGTCCGTGACCCAAAAGTCAGCTGCGATCTACCGGAAGTATCACGGGGACAAGGCTGATGAGCGTCTTGGTCTCTTTGAGGGTCTGGTCGAGCGCTACGGAGTCGATCGTGTTCTGTACCCCGGCAGTTTCGTGCACATCACGCCCTCGTTCGTGATCGCGGAAGCCGTTTACGTCGACTCCGATAAGCGAGCCGCCGCGTTCTTCGCAGATCCCGGGACCGTCGCTTTCGTGCGGGAGCGGCGAGCCTACGATTCCGAGCCGATCATCCGTTTCCATCACCAGGACTTCGCCACGCCCATTCCGGAGCCGGACGCTTCGTTCGATCTGCTCATCTCTCAGTACGCGGGGTTCGTGTCACGCGACTGCAAACGCTACTTGAGGGTCGGTGGCTATCTGGTGGCGAACAACAGCCACGGGGACGCGAGTATGGCCCGCTTCGACCCCGATTTCGAGCTTGTAGCGGTCTACCGCAGATACTCAGAGCGCTTCACCTTCTCCTCGCAGGAACTAGATACCTACATGATCCCCAGGTCAGGAATGGAGCCTGACCGCATGAGGCTCGAGCGGGAGATGCGCGGACCCGCTTTCAGCAGATCGGTCGCAGGCTACGTCTTCGTACATAACGCTTGATACCGCATCATGCTGGCAGATCGACCTGGCAAGTGCATCGATCCGATTTCGCGTGTCATCGGCTATCATGCAGGTCATCGGGCGTGGGCTATGCGCAAACACGTTGGGCGCACGCTTGTGATCCTGGAGGGCTGCCACGTGAGTGATGAAGAACGCGACTTCGATGGTGAGGCTGCTTCGTGGGACGAGCAGCCCGGAGAGATCGAGTCAGCGCTCGAGCTTGCAGGTGCGATCAGGGTGAGTGTCGATCTGACCCGCGACATGAAGGTTCTAGACTTCGGGTGCGGCACTGGTTTGATCGCTGTAGAGCTGTTGCCCTTGGTGCGCTCGATCACTGCGGCCGATACATCGGTCGGCATGCTGGAGGTGGTGAACCGCAAGATATCCACCCACTCACTCGCCAGTCTCCGTACTGCGCTGATCGGCTCAGATGATATCGGCGACGAGTACGACTTGATCATTTGCAGCCTGGTGCTGCATCACGTCGATGACGTTGAGGCGCTGCTCGGGGAACTCCACGGCCTGACGATGCCCGGAGGGTGCATCTGCGTCTGCGACATCGATCTCGATGGTGGCGCGTTCCATGAGAACCATGCGGGCGTGTTCCACCACGGATTCAAGCGCGACGATCTGAAAGCCAGGCTGGAAGCAGCGGGATTCTTCGATGTCGAGTCGTCCACCGTCAAGCGACTCTCGGGGTTCGGTCACGACGGTTCGACGCGAGAGTTCGACCTCTTCGTGATGACCGGTCGAAAGGCGTTCCATAGACACGACAAGCGCTAGAGTGAGGTCGGGATGTGGGAGCTGTGTTTCGGCTGTCCGCAGCGAGCGAGGCCGGTGACGGTATATCCGGTCGGAGTGGTTGGTGCGAACCGATCCTCGGAGTCATCTCGGAAGTGATATACGCTCCGGCGTTCGTGTACACCGCGTTTCTCATTCTCGGCATCAAGTAGGTTCGGACCCGACGAAAGGTACTTGTGACTGTCAGGAGCAACGCATCCGGCTCAATAGATCTGGTGGTATGGAGCGGTACCGGCAACACCCGCCACGTGGCCGACCGGTTCGCAGAAGCCGCGCGCTCACGCGGGGCGGCTGTGCGCATCCTGACGCCGGAGAGCGCCGATGGAGCCCAGCCTGGCGAACGAACGTTGCTCGGCATCCTTGGGCCCACGCATGGGTTCACCGCTACGTGGCCTGTCCTGAAGACTGCGCTGACGATCCCCGGTGTCCGCGGTACCGACGCCTTCGTTCTTGTCACCCGGGGCGGTACGAGGGTCGCCGGCAAGATCCTCGGAGGGTTCGAAGGGACTGCGGG
>JAVERH010000003.1:0-41015 GCA_034007245.1 Coriobacteriia bacterium
CGGCTGCGAGCCCATGCTCACACGACGCGTCGAGGATTCCATCACATTGTCCGGAAGTTCAAGCGTCTTGAGCAGCTCGTTGATTGCGCTTTCCGCCGTGTCCATATCTGTCGAGTAGCCGAACTCGGCGACGACCACAGAGACCGAGTCACTCGAGCTGGACTGCACCGTCTTCAGGCCATCGACTCCATCGATCGCCCGCTCGATAGGTTGCGTCACCTTGTCGTGCACGTCTGCGGGCGCAGCACCGGGGTACGGTGTCACGATCGCGACGATGGGGATGGAGATGTCGGGCATCGTCTCCTTCTTGAGCTGGGTCGACGAGTAGACACCTCCGACGACGACCATGACGATCGCGATGATGATGACGACCGAGTTCTTGAGGCTGAAGCGGGTGATGCGGTCCATGTGGTTCCTTTCGCGTGGATGCATCTCGCGATGGCATGCCGTCGGCGGGAGGGTAAGCGAGTCACTCGTTCTGTGCGGTCACCGTCTCGATGAGCGTCGTATTGATTCGGACGAAGGTCCGAAGATCCTCCAGGGTGAGGGCTGATGTGTAGAGTTGCATCATCTTGCGGCGGCCGTCTTTCGTCCGCTTCAGGCAGCGAGCGCCCTCATCGGTCAGGGCGACTTGAACGACGCGTCGATCATCGGCGTCGTGTTCGCGCGTGATGTACCCTTTTTCTTCCAGGCCCTGCAGTGCCATCGACACTGCAGGACTCTTCATGCCCAGGCGCTCTGCGATCTCTGACACCCGCATAGGCATGTTTTCTTCGAGTGCACTCAAGAACATGTAGTGGGGTGGCGCAAGTTCGGTGCCATGATCAGCGGTACCATGCCGGGCCGTCATCAGACGGGCCATTCGCATGACGGTGGCATCGAGCTCATCGAGCAGCGTGCCGACCTCGTCGCAAGGCGCGATAGGTTCATCAGATGAATTATTCATGTGCTGAACTATATTCGGGGCTAAGTGAGGGCGCAAGTGCGGATGTACGTCAAGCGACTCTTGTTTCAGTCCCGCCACTAGCGCATGTTCAGAGAGGGGCCTGGCTCGGCAGGGCGTAGCCGAGTGGGGCTTGCCCTGCTACCCCGGCTGCTTGGCGAGTCGCTTGCCGGCATCGGCGGTCAGTCGGAACTCGAACGCTTTGCCTCGTTTCTGCGGTTCCAGATATCCGGACTCCACCAGACGGATGAAGTCCTGCCGTGCGGTCTCGTAGCCCAACCCGCGCGTCCGGGCATGATGCTTGATGGTGAACGCCGTATCCGGCGTATGAAACGCTCGATCGAGGATGAGCGCCTGGCGATGGTTGATGTCCAGTCGTCTAAAACGATCCGTGACCTCCTGGTAGCGCTGGACTCTGTGCGTCAGCTCTTCCTCTCCGACCTGATTCGACCTCGCGATTATGGTGAGTTGGTGGATGAAGAGTCGTGTGAGGTCTCCTTCGTTCTCGGCATCCTCCTCGAGTCGCCGTCCGGAGTCCAGGATGCCCCTGACCCGGTATCCGTAGCGCAGGGCGAGCGCCATCGAAGCGAGTCGACTCACCAGGTAGTTGTATCGATCGAACGGGCCGACTCGGCGGATCCACCAAGCGAGTCCGAGCGTCTTGATGAGGGGATGCACGAACGGGACATCCTGACTCTCGGCGTATGCCTCCATCGCCTCGAGCTCAGCCACTATGCGACTAGCGGATGTCGGCGGCACGGGGGCACTTTGGTCGAGAAGCAGGTCTGTCGTTCGCAGCACTCCTGCGTCGGGATCGTCCTCGCAAAGGAGGCTGTGGATGCCCATGATGAACTCGGGACTGAGCCGGTCAGGTCCCTTCCGGGGAAGGGAGCGCATGGCTCCGTAGAAGCGTGTGGCGATGGTTGCCGCTTCAGAGATGGGGTTCACATCATCGTAGAGCGCGGCGATGACCTCGGCTCTGACCTGTGCGATGTGAGCTGCCGAGGGGGTGCCGACGGAGGTCTTGTCGATGCCGATCAGGACAGCTTCCTCAGCAAGCTGGCGGTCGCGCATGATCCATCGCTCATCAGGAGGGAGGTCGGTCTTACGAAACGCACTGCGTGCTGGAGCGGTGTCGATCCGATAGAGTGCCTCCATGAGTTGGGCCGTGGGGCTCACCCGGACCTGGAAGTCGCCCCAGGCGCTCTCCAGGACTAGCAGGCCGGTCGAGTGGCGGATGGCCGATATGAGACGCCACACGGATTCACGCGGTACGCCCACGCCGAATCTGAGTGATTCGAACCCATCGCGCTCGTAATAGTCGGTGTTCGCCGCCGTGAAGAGGCGGTCGAGCCTACCGGACTCAAGGGCCTCGAACACTTTCTCGGCCTCAGTGAATTCCAATTCAGGGGGCACTTCCCACCTGCTCTCATCGAATTCAGTAGCAGCAAGTCATCCAGGCCAGATTATACCGCGACTGCCTATCGGTCCCGGCTCTCTTCTCAGTAGCAGATACCCAAAAGACAGCGATAGGTATGAAAGTGGGTATAGGCAGCCATTGGCAATAAGCAGTGGCTTTTGAACCCACCATATGACCAGATTAGGAGCTTATGGGAACACGTAAGATACCTGGTAAAGAGATATGGTACGGCACGAAATATCAGACATAACACAAGTTGCTACCCGAAATGCCTTGACGGGTAGCAAACACCCTGCTTTGCTTGAAATAAGACAAGTGACCCATTAGGAGTCACACGTCCAGGGAAAGGGGTGTGTAGATGCAGCGAGAGCTTCTGTTCGACTCGGCGACGTGGCTCGTGTGGCTGGCGCCGCTGCTCGGCGTGCTGGCGGCAGGGCTCACCACACGCAAGGATCCAGTCGTGAAGGGTGACCGCGTGCTCCGGCATGACCGCGCGGCCATCATCGAACATTGGACGCATGGGATCGGTACGACGGTGCTGCTCGTGAGCGGTATCGCACTAGGAGTTTGGTTTCTGCCCGCGCTCGTCGGGAGCGGCGATCCGGTCTGGACCATGATGGACGTGCACTTCGGGGCAGTGCTCGTGTTCCTGTTCGGTACCTTCTATTACGGTACCAACACGCTTCTGGCGACGAAGCGCTTCAGGGAGCACCTGCCTACCAAAGACGCTGTCGAGTACACCAAGCGTCACTACGGACTGCTTCTCGGCTTCAAGAAGTTCACGATGCCGCCGGAGCGTAAGTACTTCGAGTCCGAGAAGATGGCCTACATCCTCGCGCTGGCATCCACCGTCACCATCATCATCACGGGTCTGCTCAAAGTCGCGGCACACGTGATGGACATTCCCGCAGGCGTGATGGCGATCGTGACTCCGGCACACGACGTCGCCACCGTGGCGATGCTCGCGTTCTTCCTCGCACACGTCTTCTTCGCAGCGGTGCTGCCCATGAGCTGGCCGGTCCTGCGTTCCATGTTCACCGGCTACGTGGACCTGGAGTACGCCAAGCACGAGCACGCCGGGTGGCTGGCTCAGCTCGGCTATGAGGACGCGAGAACCGAAGCGGCAGTGGATGAGACCGCCGCCTAGGGGCGCGCACGAGAAACCCGAAAGGAAACATGATGGTTGATAAGGACACAAGCTCTGCAGGGGAGATCGTTCCTGCTGAGAAGACGGGCACTATCTCACGCCGCCAGTTCTTCACCGGCGTGGGCGGCCTGGGCGTAGGCATCGTTTTGGGAGGAACGCTCTTCAACGGTTTGCTGCTTCCGGACGAGGTCATCGCGATCCCGGCATCCCAGGGCTACTTGCTGGTGGACTCCAAGAAGTGCCAGGGCTGCAACACCTGCATGATGGCTTGCTCGCTCACGCACCACGGGGTGCAGAGCCTCTCGCTGTCTCGCATACAGGTGATCCAGGACCCGTTCGCTAAGTTCCCTGATGATAAGTACATCGCACAGTGCCGCCAGTGCGCGGATCCCAAGTGTGTGACGGCATGTCCCACAGGTGCGATGCATGTGGACACAGAGACCGGCGTCAGGACCGTGGACGTCGCGAAGTGCATCGGTTGCCAGGAGTGCGTCTACGCATGCGAGTTCAACGTGAGTCGCGCCGGTTGGAACTTCGAGGAGAAGCACGCGCAGAAGTGCGACCTGTGTTTGAACACCCCGTTCATGGATGCCGAGGGAGGCCCCGGCGGCCAGCAGGCGTGCGTAGCTGCGTGCCCCACGGGCGCTATCAGCTTTGTGAGTGAGATTCCGGTGCAGTCCGATGCGGGCTATGAGGTCAACCTGCGTGATGAAGGATGGGCCGCTCTTGGATATCCCATCGACGATGAAGGCAAGGTCAGCCCCGCCGAAGCCGCGTTGGCCGAGTAAAAGGTCACGCGAACGCGCATACAGCGACCCCAAGTGACTGACCAGGAGGTAGTGAAATGGCAACAGGTGGATATGTCGGTAAGATCCTGAGACTGGATCTCACCGCTCGCACATCCTCGGTCATAGAGACCGAGAAGTACGTCCAGTGGGGTGGCGGCCATGGTATTGGCTCGGCCATCTTCTGGGAGCTTTGCACTGACAAGACGGTCACAGGTCGTGACCCCAAGAACGTTGTCACGCTCATGACCTCGCCGCTCTCCGGCACGATGGCTCCTTCGGCATCGGGTCGTGTGGAGATCCAGGGAATCGGTACTGCCGGTTATCCGATCAACTGGTTCACCCGGTCCAACTTCGGCGGCCGTTTTGGCGGCCAGCTCAAGTACGCCGGCTGGGACGGCATCGTCTTGGAGGGAAAGGCCGACTCTCCCATATGGATCGACATCATCAATGACAAAGCCGTCTTCCGCGACGCGAAAGATCTTTGGGGTAAGGACACCCAGGAAACGCAGCAGCTGATCTGGGAGCTCAAGGAGAATGAAGAGCACGGCTGGACCGAGATAGGCAAGACGCGTGACTCCGGTCGCACGACGCAGAAGCCTGCCGTCATCACCATCGGCCCCGCCGGTGAGAATCAGTCCGCTCTGGGTTGTCTGGTGCACGACGCCGGCAATGCCGCCGGTCAGGGTGGCTTCGGTGCCGTGTTCGGCTCCAAGAACCTCAAGGCTATCAGTGTGGTAGGCACCGGCTCGATCGAGATAGCTGATCCGGCAGGTCTGTTCAACGCACGCATCTGGGCCAAGGATGAGTATGCGGCTGCACCCGGCCAGCAGGTCGAGCCCAATGGCCCCACCTTCGGAGTGGATCCGGCTCCGGTCTTCCTTTATGCAAAGAACCCTGACGGCCCCATGGGCCCGCAGGCGTGCCAGGGATGCATCAACGGCTGTCGCGCTCGCTTCGAAACAGGAATCGCAAACGAGTCGAGCTGTCAGGAGACGTCGATGTATAAGGCATTCGACGTCCTGGCGCATGGTGAGGGAACCGACGCGTCATACATAGCCACCGATCTGGTGCAGAAGATGGGCGTCAACTCCTACGAACTCATGCAGGGTATGGGATACCTTTACGCGCTCAGCAAGATGGGTGTATTGGGCAAGGGCCTTGAGATCGACACGGATATCGATATGTCGCGTATAGGAGAGGCTGACTTTGTGATCGACCTGGTCGACAAGATCTCCAACCGCGAGGACATCGGCGAGGATCTGGCCGACGGTTTCGTGCGCGCCGCCGAGAAGTGGGGTCGTCTCGAGAAGGACTACGCCGCCGGCATCCTGGACTTCCCGTACTGGGGTTATGCGAACCATGGCTACGATCCCCGTGCAGAGCTCGAGTGGGGTTATAGCTCCATCATGGGCGATCGTGACATGAACGAGCATGGCTTTAACGCGAACTTCTGGAGCGTCATCAAGCACATGATGGCAGGCATGGAGATGCCTGTCTCGGCTGAAGAGTATGCCAAGATCACGACGTCGAAGATGGTGCCGTACCAGGACGATATGTCGATGGTGGATTACAGCACCGAGAACATGTACTCGGAGTCGTTTGCCAAGCTGGTCGTGTGGCAGCGCCACTACACCCGCTTCTGGAAGCAGAGTGCCCTCTATTGTGACTTCCGGTATCCGGACTTCACCAACTACAACCGTGAGGACAACGTAGGAATCACCGGTGACGGCGAGCCCAAGTTCTGGAACGTCATCACCGGCCAGGACATCACGTTCCTGGACGGTATCGAGTTGGGTCGCAAGATCTGGAACCTGGACAACGCGATCTGGATCTTGCAGGGCAGGCACCGCGACATGGTGCAGTTCGCCTCCTACATCTACGACATCCCGCTGGAGAACAGCCTCGTCGGTCCTTACTACCCGATGGCAGGCAAGGTCGGCGACGAGTGGGCCTACATCAACACGCTGGGTCGCTCGATCGACCGTGACGGCTTTGAAGAGTGGAAGACGCACTTCTACAACCTTGAAGGTTGGGATGTGGCGTCCGGTTGGCCCACGCGCGAGACGCTCGAGGGTCTGGACCTGGCGTTTGTGGCGGACGCTCTGGCGGAAGCCGAGAAGCTCGGAGGTGTGTGATGGCTGAGTTCACAGAGATGACGGTAGAGGCAGCCGAGAAGCTACGCGCGGAGCAGCCGTATGAGCACCGCATCCATGTGAGCCTGCTAGGCAAGCACGGCGGGTTCCAGCCGGTGCCGGTTCTCTCGGCGAGTGACTTCGTCAAGGTGACCACGGGGCTTAACCCGGTGTTCTCCGCCGAGGCGCTTGCGCGTTGGGTGACCGAGCGGCTTGGTGATGCTGAGTTGGGTGAGGCGATCTCTGCGGAGTGCGCCGATCTGGCGCTGTTCGCGCAGGCACCGGTGGCGTGTGCACTGGTGGCCGAACGACTTGCTCAGGCTGAGGAGGTGCTCGGCATCGCGGAGCCCGCGGTGGTCGAAGCGTAGACGTATCACACTGGGGTCGGACCGGTCGGTTCGGCGGGTCCGGCCCCGTTCATCCTGTAGCGTCCGCAGTGCAGACCTTTGTCACGGCTGTCTTTTCCCTGCCGGTACGGCCCGCCAAGCTATCCGGTGCAACTTTGTGGGAGACCGTCGTATTCCCCCCCCCCTTACCGAAGGCTGCTGCGTGAGCGCATAGAGGGCCAGGTCGATCCGACCTGGCCCTCATTTCAATCCAAAGCGGGCGTCTGGCCCAAGCTACCGGAAGTGACTCGGAGCAGGCCGGATCCAGGGTCTGAGGAGCACATCAGTAGGTTGTTCATCTTCTATGGGAACACTCTCTGTGACCGATACAGTCGAACAGGGATACCTCACGATGAGCGACCTTCTCACAGCGACCGCCCGCTCGGCGCCGATCCGCTATCGGCTCTTCAAGCCGTGGCACCCTGCCTGGCATCAGAACGGCCGCAAGAGTCGGGGCTACTTCGAGGGGTGGTACTTCAAGTGCGTCGATGCGAGTGCGAGGCATGCAGTAGCTCTCATCCCAGGTATCTCGCTGGCGCGCGACGGGGTCGGGTCTCACGCCTTCGTGCAGCTCATTCAGGCCGATGGCCGCACAGCGTACTGGGAGTATCCGGCCGAGGAGTTCCGTTTCGCGACGGACCGGTTCGAGATAGAGGTGGGGCCGAACCGATTCTCTTCGGCAGGCATATGGCTTGATGCGGACGATGGGGCCGGTCGGGCACGGGGCGATCTGCGCTTCGGTGAGTGGGTCGCCTGGCCGGTCAGGCTGTTATCCCCGGGTATCATGGGCTGGTATCGGTTCGTGCCGTTCATGGAGACCTACCACGGCGTGCTGGGATTCGACCACACGGTGGGTGGCGAGCTGGAGGTCGATGGCAGAAGTCTCGACTTCACTGGCGGGCGCGGGTACGTCGAGAAGGACTGGGGCCGGTCGTTCCCGAGTGCCTGGGTGTGGGCACAGAGCAACCACTTCGATACGGTCGGAACCTCTGTCTCGATCTCGGTGGCGCGTATCCCGTGGCTTGGTGGATCGTTCGTCGGCTACATCGTAGGACTGCTCCATGACGGTGTGCTCCACGAGTTCACCACCTATAATGGGGCGAAGATCCGTGCGTTCTCAGTCGATGGTGGCGAAGCGCACCTGGCCCTCGAGAGGGCCGGTCTTCGGCTCGAGCTTGTGATCGAGGGTGCGCATCCCGGAGAGTTGCGCTCACCGGTGATGGGCTCGATGGACGGCACCGTATGGGAGAGTCTCGACGCGCGTGTCTCGGTCAAGTTGACCCAGGGAGGCCTACCGGTCTTTGCGGGTCGGGGGCTGCATGCCGGTGTGGAGCTCATGGATGACGGTGGAGAGCTCGAAGCCGGACTCAAGCTGAGATGATAGACGGAACGACCATCTAGCCGGGGGAGACTTCGACACAATGCCATTTAATGACCCGCGGCGTTACGTTAGTAAGACTGGGAGGACGGTCGCATGCGTCGGCGATAGTATCACGCGGGGCACGTTCGTCTGGCGCCGTAAGGTGAACGCATATCCTGTGCAGCTGCAGGTGATGCTGGGCGGGCGATACCGCGTGGACGGGTTTGGAGTGAACGGCCACGCGGCTCAGAGGACGGCAGATCGGCCCTACCGGGATAGCGATGAGTTCGCTTCGAGTATCGCCTCGAGCCCCGATATAGTACTCATCATGCTCGGGACGAACGACTCCAGGGGCGATAACTGGAAGGGGCCGGGTGCATTCGCCGATGACTATCGTGAGCTTGTCCTCCGCTATCAGTCACTCGAGTCGAACCCGGCCGTGTGGCTGTTGACGCCCCCGGCGCTGTTCCGTTTGGGACGCAGCTCGAAGGTGCGCTACGGCATGGATGAGCGAGCGCTCGGTCAGATATGCGACATGGTCAGGCGTGTCGCGCACGAGCTCGGATGCGGTCTCATCGACGTCAACGCGGCCACAGCCGACCACCCCGAGGCGTTCAGGCTCGATGGGGTGCATCCGAGTGCGGCCGGTGCGCGGCTTATCGCCGAGACTGTCTTCGAGGCACTTGCGGGGAACGCACAGCCTGCGTGACTGGCGGTGCCTACGCAGGCACGAATCGCGCTATCTCCGCATCGGTCCCGGCGACCCACTTTCCGCTCACTCCGGCGTGTGCGGCACCGATCTCAGCGTGGCACATGGCGATGCCGAGGTCGAGCGGCGCGGTCCAGTAGGTCTTCGCTGCTTTCGTGACCACGAGCGTATCGTCTTCCATCTGTAGCCGCCAGGGCTGCTTGTTGGCGCCCGAAGGGGCAAGGCGTGCGGCTGTTGCGGCCTCGCGCGCCCACTCTGGCCAGTCCGCGTATCCCGGAGCAATCGTGCCGAGTGGCAGTCTGTGTCTGGCGCGCACTCCTGCACGCATCAGCCATTCTCCGGTGCCGATCGTCTTCGTTGCGTGGCCGAGCGCCGTGATCGCGTGAACTTGCTCATCATCCTGGAGTCCGACGAGCGCACCGGTGCTCTCGGCGTCGAACGACGCTGCGATCCAGCACGAGTCGACTCCTGCGGCGGTGGCATCGAGCACCATGGCCTCACCGAGATAGCCCGCTTCAAGGGCGCCGTCATCCGGGGCTATGAGTGCGGCGAAAGATGGCGCGCCTTCGACTCTGCCATAGCTGCCGATGAGGCCCGTGAACACCTCCGGCGGCGCTTTTCGGACGAGGACGGCTCGGGCTCGTGTCGACGGAGTGAACAGTCGTGAGCACGTCTTCTCGAGTCGGTCGAGAGTCGCGGATGCCAGTGGGGTCTCATCGTACCGGCGGCTTGATATCCGGTGTGGTATCGCGTCGAACCACCTGGTGGCCAGGTCGAGGGGGAGTGGCGTACTCAGTCGCATGGTCATGTTCCGTTCCATGAGCCTCCGGATATGACTGTTCTCGGGGTCCATCATCGCACGAAGAGGCTATGCTTCAGTCCAGGGGTGACTTCGCCGATACTAAGCATGTATAGTAGTGGTTGCAAAGCAATAGGTTCCGATGAACTACAGGGAGGTGTTCGAGATGCCAGGTGGCGATCGAACAGGACCGATGGGTCAAGGATCGATGACCGGGCGTGGTGCAGGTTACTGTGCAGAGTCTTCCGGTGCGGGTAACATACCCCCCCGCGGACTCGGGCGAGGCGCCGGATTCGGGCGCGGGCTCGGTCGTGGGTTCGGCCGTGGCAGGGGCTTGGTTCGCGGGCTCGGGCGTGGTCTTCGCGGGCAGGGTCCGGGCCAGGTCTAGGCAGTCGGGCTTCTGATAGCTGCCGAGAGCAAGTCTGCTATAAGAGAGGAGGCGAGGTGCATCGTGTTTGGACGACGAGGTCGACATGGGCCGAGGTGGTGTCCGGCAGTGGTCCAGGGATCGGTGCTTGCGACCCTCGGTGACGGCGAACGGGCTGTTATCGAGAGCGTCCAGGGCGGCGTCCAGATGCAGGCTCGCCTCGAGAACATGGGCTTGCGTCCGGGTAAGATGGTGACGCGACTGAGCGCGATGCCTTCCGGAGGTCCGATCATGGTGGAGTGCGGGGGCACCCGCGTCGCGCTCGGGCGCGGGATCGCCCAGCACGTCAGCGTACGGAGTGTCGGGGCATCGGCGGCGACCGGAACGGAATCCAACGAGTGAGCGGTATGACTGACGAAAGGGCCGACGCCGGAGTGGCGTCGAGTGACGATGACGGGCGGATGCCGCGCGTCCTGCTCGTCGGCAACCCTAATGTGGGCAAGAGTGTGGTTTTCTCGCGCCTTACCGGCGTCGGGACTATGTGCTCCAACTATCCGGGTACGACGGTCGAGTTCCTTGAAGGATCGATGCGGTTCGGCGATGGACGGGCGACCGTCATCGACGTGCCGGGAACGTACGGCCTCTCGGCCACGTGTCCTGCAGAGGATGTCGCGTGCAAGATCCTCGATGACGGCGGGGTTATCGTCAACGTCGTCGATGCGACCAATCTGGAACGCAACCTGGCTCTCACGCTACAGCTCCGGCAGCGTGGTCTGCCGATGGTGGTGGCACTCAATCTGTGGGATGAGACCCGGCACCGCGGCATCCAGATAGACGTCGAGCGGCTGTCGGAGCTGCTGGGTGTTCCGGTGGTGCCGACATCCGCCGTCGCGGGCGTCGGGATCAAAGACCTGGTCGCGGCCGTCAAGGGCGTGGCTTACAGTGAGCCGCCCGAGGCGCTGGAGCCCGGGGACGTCTGGTGCCGCCTCGGTACGATCATCGAAGAGGTGCAGCATCTGGAGGACCGGCGCCATACGTGGCGCGACGTTCTAGAGGATATCAGCATCAAACCGATCACCGGTATCCCGTTCGGGATATTCGCACTCCTTACGGCGTTTGTGACGGTCAGATTCTTTGGCGAGACGATCATCACCTATGTGATGGAGCCGCTTTTCGAGACACTGTGGATGCCGGTCGTGACCGCACTCTCTGAAGCACTCGGCGGTACGGGTTTTATCCATAACCTGCTTGTCGGTAGTTATGTGGTCATCGACGGTGCGCGCGTTCTAGACTTCGCGCAGTCGTTCGGCTTGCTCACGACGGGACTTTTCGTTGTCTTCGGCATGGTGATGCCGTACGTGACCGCGTTTTATTTCGTGCTCGGCCTGATGGAGGATATCGGCTATCTGCCGCGGCTGGCTCTGCTACTCGATCGCGTCATGCATCGCCTCGGCCTTCACGGCTATGCGGTGATCCCTATCCTGCTCGCCTTCGGTTGTAATGTTCCCGGCATCCTTGCTACCCGCGTGCTCGATACGCGCAGAGAGCGGTTCATCGCGGCCACGCTCATATCGGTCGGGGTGCCGTGTGCTGCGCTTCAGGCGATGATCTTCGCACTGCTAGGGCCGCACGGTGTGCAGTACATACTGCTCGTGTATGGGATCCTGGCGATCGTGTGGTTCGTGCTCGGCACCGTGCTACGCATGACGAGTCGTGACTTTCTTCCCGAGATCATCCTCGAGATTCCGTCGTACCGGCGTCCGTCGTTGCGCACGCTCTGGCAGAAGCTGTCGATGCGGCTGCGCGGGTTCTTCCGTGAGGCTGTGCCGGTGGTGTTCCTCGGCGTTTTGGTCATCGACCTCATCTACATGACAGGTGCGTTCGAGCTCATCGCGCGGCTCGCGGGGCCGATGATGGACACGCTGTTCGGGTTGCCGCCTGAAAGCGCTTTGGCGATCGCGGTGGGCTTCCTCCGCAAGGACGTGGCGATCGGCATGCTCGCCCCGCTGAACCTCTCGGCAATCCAACTGGTGAAGTCCTCGGTCATGCTCGCGCTGACGTTTCCCTGTATCGCTACGTACGCCGTCATGCTCCGCGAGCTCGGGTGGATCGATACGCTCAAGGCGACGGGGCTTATGCTGGTGATCGCACTTGCGACCGGTCTGGCGATGAACTTCGTACTCTAGGGTCACGCTCTGCTATCGCAGTATGATGCGACATCGCCGCCACGGATCGGCCCGTCGTAGAGGTCGCGGCCGAACTCGTGGAATTCAGGCACGGAGACTCGCCCATCGACCCGCGATGCGATGCGGGCACGTAGTTCTTCGGTGGTGAGGCGAGCATTGGTGGCGAGGATGATGATCTCGCTGTGCGAGGCGGGGCCGCCGCTACTGCGAGAGATCCCCACCAGGAACGGCCACACGTGAGCGAACGACACGCGAAGGGTGCGGTAGAGCCGGCGGAACGGGTGGCTTCGGTCGCCTGTCACCGAGCCGTGCATGTTGTATGCGAACACGCCGTCCTCGGACAGGCGTGCAAGCACTATCCGGTGAAACTCCTCGGTCATGAGCGGCATGGGCACACGTTCGTCATCGAACGCATCCACGATGATGATGTCGTACGTGTCGTGGGACTTCTCGAGGAACCCCCGTCCCTCGGCGACGTGCACGCGGAGGCGTTCGTCGCACGGGAGCGCGAAGCTGGTGTGTGCGATGTCGGCGATCCGGGAGTCCAGCTCCACGGCCTCGATCGTCATCTGCGGGTAGTCGCGCCACATGCGCTTTGCGACGGTCCCGCCACCAAGGCCGACCATGCAGACGCGCACGGCGTCGGGCTTCACCGCTACGGTGAGGTGCAGATAGCCCGGATAGTCGAAGTCAGTCTCGAAGGGCGCATCGAGGTACATCGACGACTGCTGCACTCTGCCGACCTGCAGGATGCGGATCGCGCCGCGCTCGATCACACGGATGTCTGGTTCCTGGTGGCTCAGTGTCATGCTCCTTCACGGCGTGCGGTGTGGACTCAATCGAAGTCTAGCAGTGAGGCGGTACGCGGTGCGGGCGTGGCGGCTACAATCGGTATGAATCAGGCGACAGGGTGGAGGATCCGATGCGCGAGGGACGGGTAGTGATCGTGGGTGGAGGAGCTGCGGGTCTTGCGGCCGCAGTCTCTGCAGCCCGGTCCGGCGCGCGCGTCACACTGCTCGAAGCAGGCGCACGCGTTGGGCGGAAGATACTCGCGTCGGGTAACGGGCGCTGCAACCTGTCCAACCTCGGGGTGGCGCCAGCGGCGTACAACGATCCAGGATTCGTCTCGGCAGTACTCGGCGAGTTCCCATGCGAGAGCATCCGGTCGTTCTTCAGGGGACTCGGCCTGCTCTCCTATGCGGACGCTGAAGGCCGAATCTATCCGGTCACTAACGCCGCGAACTCCGTTCTCGACGTGCTGCGGCTCGAGTGCGCGCACTTGGGAGTGGAGGAGCGCTGTGGTTTCGAGGTCGCGCACGTGCAGTCGGAGCCTGGATCCGGGGTACTCACGATATTCTCGCCGGACGGCTCATGGGTCAGCGCCGACGCGGTGATCGTGGCCACTGGCGGCGGGGCGTCTGTACTGGCGGATATCGGACACAAGCAGACACCATATACACCTGCACTCGTTCCGCTCGTAACCGAGCAGGAGCCGATCCGCGGCCTGTCGGGCGTGCGCGTCCGGTGCGCAGCGAGTCTCATCGATGCGGACGGTCAGACGCTTGCCACCGAGCGAGGCGAGTTGCTGTTCCGTGACTATGGCGTGAGCGGCATAATGGTCTTCGACCTGTCCCGTGCGTATGTCGAGCGGAGCACGCTCTCGATCGACCTTTTCCCCGACATCGAACTCGCTGAGATGGAGCGGTTACTTATCGAGCGCCATGACACGCTTGGCTGGCGGACGGCCGGGGGGTTTTTCGATGGGATGCTGCATACACGCGTCGCGCAGGCTGTGCTCCGTGCGGCTGGGGCGTCTTCGGGCGATCCTGCTTCGACGATCGATGCCACGAGCCTGGCAGCGATCGTGAAGGATTTTCGGCTCGGAGCCGTCGGCAGGGGAGAGGTCAGGCAGGCACAGGTCACTCGTGGCGGTGCGTGTGTCGAAGGCTTCGATGCCGCCACGCTCGCCTCGGACCTGGTGTCGGGGGTGTTCGCAGCGGGTGAGGTGCTCGATATCGACGGACGGTGCGGCGGGTTCAACCTGCACTGGGCCTGGGGATCGGGCATCGTCGCCGGGCGAGGCGCCGCCGCACACGCTACGGGTGTCCCGGCATGATCGAGATCCGCAACTGCACACTACCGCTCTCGGCGGGACTACCGGGGCACGAAGCGGCCATCGTGGCCGCCGCTGCCCGCCGGCTCAGCATCGGCGAAGAGGCGGTCGAAGACGTGCGGCTCCTCAGGCGCTCGGTGGATGCCCGTCGTACTTCGAACGTTCACTTCGTAGCGACTCTCGGTGTGACGCTGAGTGGCGGGGGTCCGGCCGAGGTCGCCCTGCTCGAAGCCGCAGACGACCCGAATATCTCCCTGTGCGCACCCCGGCAGCTGCCGATGGTCGCCCGGCCACAGATGCTGCCTGTCCTTCGTCCGGTAGTGGTCGGCACCGGCCCCGCGGGGCTCTTCGCTGCCCTCATGCTCGCCCGGGCAGGCGTGTGCCCCGTCGTGCTCGAGCGCGGGCAGGCGGTCGAAGAGCGCATCCGGACGGTGCGTGCCTTCGAACGCACGGGTAAGCTCGATCCGGAGTGCAATATCCAGTTCGGTGAGGGCGGTGCGGGTACCTTCTCGGATGGAAAGCTCACTACGAGCACGAACGACCCGCGGTCCCGAAGCGTTCTCGAGGCGTTCGTGGCCGCCGGTGCGCCCGGTGAGATCCTCTGGCAGGCACATCCACACATCGGTACAGACCGCCTCACGGGGGCCGTCCGGCGGATGCGCGAGGAGGTCGTCTCTCTCGGCGGTGAGATGCGGTTCGGCACGCGGCTTTCCGGTCTGGTGCTCCGCGACGGCGAACTCGTGGCCGCGGTGACCGAGAGCGAGCGCGGTCGGGAAGAGATCCCTGTGGAAGCAGTCGTGATTGCTACAGGGCATAGCGCCCGGGATACGTTCGAGATGCTGTACGATCTGGGTGCAACACTCGTTCCTAAAGCGTTCTCGCTCGGCGTGCGTATCGAGCACAGCCAGGAGATGGTCGACCGTTCGCAGTACGGCGGGACCGCCGGTCACCCCGCACTTGGTGCGGCCGACTACCGTCTTTCGTGTCATCTTCCGTCAGGGCGCTCGGTATACACCTTTTGCATGTGTCCCGGCGGTGAAGTGGTGGCTGCCGCGAGCGAGCAGGGTGGTGTGGTCACCAACGGCATGAGCCGCTTTGCGCGCGATGGTGCCAACGCGAACGCTGCGTTCCTCGTGAACGTCACTCCTGCCGACTTCTGTGGTGATCATCCACTCGCTGGCGTTGCGTTCCAGCGACGGTGGGAGCGCGCCGCGTTCGAGCTCGGTGGTCGTGATTTCCACGCGCCCGGGCAGCTGCTCGGCGACTTCATGGGTGGCGTTGCATCGCCCGGGCCCGGGAGTGTGTGTCCCACGTACCCGCTCGGCGTGACGTACACCGACCTTTCGCGCTGTCTGCCTGCGTACGTCGTGGCGGCGCTTCGCGAGGCGACCCCTCTCTTCGACCGTCGCCTGCGAGGTTTCTCCACACCCGATGCTGTGCTTACCGGTGTGGAGACGCGCTCGTCATCGCCGGTGCGCGTGCAGCGTGATGAGGCGATGCAGTCCAACCTACGCGGCGTCTACCCGTGCGGCGAGGGAGCGGGATATGCAGGTGGCATCATGTCGGCTGCTGTCGATGGAATGCGCTGTGCCGAGGCAGTGTTGACCCGCTACGCGTGATCGTCCGGCCCGGACGCTGATTGACGCATGGTCTCGGGCATCTCGACGGTCACGACCGTACCCTCGGCGCAGACGATCCCGTCCACCGAGAGCGTCGAGGTGACGATGATCTTTCGACCGCTGACCTCCGTGGCGTGCGCTCTGAGTTCGAGAACAGCGTCGATGGGGGTGGGTTTGCGATAGTCCACATGGAGTGATGCGGTCACGTATCGTGGAGCCGGTGTGGCTCCGGTCTCTTGGTCTTCACGGCGCACCGCGGTCGCCGAGGCGGTCGCGGTGCTGTGGCAGTCGATGAGGGACGCGATGAGCCCCCCGTAGACGTACCCGGGAGGTCCTGTGTGGTACGGGCGGGGGCGGAAGTGGCAGACGGCCTCGTCGCCCTCCCAGAAGCTCTTGATGCAGAGACCGTCTTCGTTCAGACGACCGCACCCATAGCAGTGGCTGAGTTCGTCGGGGTAGGAGTTCTGGAGCGCTGTGTCGGCCATGCTGGTCCCGTTTCTGGTCGGGGTCGTTCCGGCAAGTGTACCCGCCGGAACGACTTGGCGCGTTTCGCGCTAGAGAGTCGGTACACAAAGGGTAGATTGAAAGTGGGTGAGCCGATGAACGGGCGGCGTAGATCATGGAGAGCGGCTGTGGCGCTCTGTGTCGCACTCGCCGGCGTCCTCGGAGGATGTGTGCCTGCTTCTTCCCCGGATACCGGGTCCGATAGCACTCAGGTTACTTCGGCGCCTTCTCTGGAAGGGGGGACTATGGCGACCATCTATCTTGCAGGGGGCTGTTTCTGGGGCCTTGAGAAGTACTTCTCACTCGTCAACGGTGTGGTGGCGACCGACGTCGGTTATGCAAACGGGATCACCGATTCGCCGAGCTACGAGGAGGTTTGTTCCGGTAGGACCGGTCATGCCGAGGCTGTTCGTGTGGACTACGATCCGGAGGTCGCGCCGCTACCGTTTTTGCTCGATGTCTTTTACGAAGCGATCGATCCTGTGGCGGTCAACCGTCAGGGTAACGATGTCGGCACGCAGTATCGCACCGGCATCTACTACACCGATCCCGCCGAACAGACCATCATCGAACGCTCGATCAGAGAGCTCCAGACCCGGTACGACAGTCCGATCGCCATCGAGGTGGCGCCGTTTGAGAACTACACTTCTGCCGAGGGGTACCACCAGGACTATCTCGAGGTGAACCCCGGAGGATACTGTCACATCGGGCGTGCGGAGTTCGACTTCGCAAAGAGCGCGCGACCGACCGAGGAGCACTTCGGACGGTAGACGCATCGCACGAAAGGCGCCCGCCACGTACAGTGCGGCGGGCGCCGGGGGGTCAGGATGTGGGCCCTACGGGACCTTGGCTATGATCGAAGCGAGGACCGCATCAGACACGACGCCCACTCCGCCGAATACGTTCACGCGGCCCACCTGATAGCGATGACTGTCGAGGAAAGTCTCCGTTGCAGGTGAGAGGGCGGTGCCGTTCGTGAGCAGGAGCGGGCTGCCATAGTATCCCATCGCTGCGCCTGCCCCGAGGGCGTCAGGGAATTTCTGTCCAGTCGCGAACCCGACTGTGTCGAGGTCGATCCACCGGTAGTCGAGGCCCTTCTGCACGACAGTGGCAGCCGTGGAGTATCGGTCGGTACCGGCCCATCGCTCGGTGATCGTGCCTACGCCTCCGTTGGCGGTGATCAAGCTGCGCAGCGCTGTGTCGGTCGCCGAGCTCACAACGCTCGTGCCGCCGATCACGTAGCCGATCGTGATATCGAGATCGTCGACCGCGCTTGCGATGGGGTCGGGGACGGCGTTGTTCTGGACGAGCAGGACCGGGCTATTGGCTGCAGCAGCGACAGGACCCGCCGCAAGTGCATCGGGGTAGTTCTCGCCGCTCGCGAAAAACGCCCGGGAGACAGCCTCTGGGCCGACGATGGTCTTGTGCCTGAGAGCGACCTCCGCTGAGGTCTCGTAGCGGCTGGCTCCAGCGATTCGCTCGATATCGTAGGTGAGATCGAGTTGGTTGTAGACAGCTGTCGAGATGACGCTCGTGCCACCGATCACCCAGATCTTCGTAGTTCCGAGGCGTGCGATCTCGATCGCGGTCTCGGGTGGAAGTGCATCGACATCGGTGAGCAGCAGCGGTGCATCGAGCGCCTTAGCGAGAGGGGCTGCTGAGAGAGCATCCGGGAACTTCCGCCCGTTACAGAGCACGACATCGTGGGCTGTGCTGAAGTACGCGGAACTCGCTGCCGCAGCGGTAGCGTACCGGGTCGTACCCGATGAGCGCGACTGTAGCTTTGTGTCAGAGGTCGCAAGATAGACATCGGAGTCGCCCATGAGGGGAAGGCCATGGAAGGCGATCCGGTGTCCGTAGATGCTTGGCTCTTGGTCGAAGGTCGTACTGCCGAAGCCCGGAGTCTGGAAGATGCTGGGCCCCGGAAAACCGTAGCCTATATCCGAACCGATCAAACCATTCGTGCTCTCACGCCATGTCACGCCGTTGTGGAAGATGCTCGGGTTCCGTTCCTGGAGCGTGCTGCTCGTAGCGACATCGCTGAGGGCTCCGTCTGCGGTGCTACAGGTCACGACGTTGTAGTCGCCAGCGTCGACGGTTCCCACCGCGACACGTGAGCCGTGCATCTCGATCGAATCGACCGTTTCGGTGAACGTGCGGAGCAGCGTCCAGGTCCCGGTCGGAGCGAGGTTCCGAATGTACAGGGTGCTCTCATATGTGACGAGCGCGCATCGTCCGTTATCCACGTCATACAGGGCTGCGGGGACCCCGTTGGATATCTGCGCGGCGGTATATCCACCCATGTCGTAGTTGCGGCTCCACAGATCAGCGTTCGTGTCATCCCACCAGACGACGAGGTTGCCGTCGATCCTCGGTCCGATCTCATCTGCATCGGTAGCGCGTACATCAGAGCTCGTGTTCGCGGTCCACTGATACATCTTGATATCCCAGTTGCCCGAACCGTTGTCCTGGTAGACTACCCGATCACCGGACACGTCGGGCTTGGCCTGGGTGCCACCCGGATCGGGGATCGTGCGAGTGACGCCGAGTCTGATGTTCGTGACGCGGACCTGGTCGCCATACTCATACGCAACGAGGTCGCCGTCGAGAGTCGCAGTGTCCTCATCGACTGTGTCGCTGTTAGCCAGCACCGCAGGCGTCCAGTCCACCGAGGGTAGGATGATCCCGAGGCCTGATGCCGAGCCCCCGAGAAGCATCACCGTCAACACCATGGCTAGAAAAGCAATTTGATGGTAGGTGTGTTTCATGATGCGCCTCCCTGGGTTCCATGACCCTGAGCGGTGGCTGCAGGTCTCAACGCTGTACCCTTAGCAAGGAAGTTCGTAACGTGGAGTGAGTTATCAGACTGTAGATAGGCAGGTGCGGGCTGCCGAAGGTGTGCGAGATCGGTAGGGATCGGTCCGGTCTGACTGTCGGTGCATATCCAGAAAGTGTGTACAACCTGTAAGATGCTCCTGCTACACTGTTTTGCACGTGAAAGCGTCAGGGTCCCTGTTCGACCAAGCCGTGAACTGCTTAGCAGCTGCGGACGCTGCGGTTCCCGCGCACTCGTGTGACTGCACGGCTCCAGGGATCTCGGTAGAGGAGAACCATTGATCAAGATGGTCGGTGTTAACAAGCACTTCGGATTGCACCACGTCCTCAAGGACGTCAATCTCGAGGTCCCCTCAGGGCAGAAGCTGGTCGTCATCGGGCCGTCCGGCTCGGGTAAGTCCACGCTGATCCGTTGCATAAACATGCTTGAGAAGCCTAGCTCCGGCACGGTCACCGTCGATGGTATCGAGGTCACGGCTCACCATGCCCCGATCGCCAAGGTCCGCCAGCAGGTGGCGATGGTCTTCCAGTCGTTCAACCTTTACCCACACAAGACCGTGCTCGAGAACGTCACACTCGCGCCGATAGTGGTCTCTGGTGTCTCACGGGAAGAGGCCACCGAGTCTGGTCTCGCGTACCTCGAGCGCGTCGGCTTGAGCGAGAAGGCCGACAAGTACCCCGCGCAACTCTCGGGCGGCCAGCAGCAGCGCGTGGCCATCGCCCGTGCACTCAACATGCATCCCAAAGTCATGCTCTTCGACGAGCCGACCTCCGCACTCGACCCCGAGATGATCCAGGAAGTCCTCGAGGTCATCATGGGTCTCGCGCAGGGCGGCATCACGATGATCGTCGTGACTCATGAGATGGGATTCGCCAAGGAGGCCGCCGACCGCGTCGTGTTCATGGACGAAGGCATGATCCTTGAGGATGGTACTCCGAAGCACTTCTTCGAGAACCCGGAAAACGACCGCACCAAACTGTTCCTCAGCAAGATCCTGCGTTAGGAAGCGTCTCGCCAGGGCACCGGGAGCCATCTGTGGCTCCGTGTTTATCAGCCACGACCGCATGACAATGCATCCCGGCAACGTCCGGGGAGAAGGAGGAAGCATGAAGAAGTCAGCGCTACTGTCCCTGCTTCTCGTATTCGTGCTCGCGTTCAGTGCTCTTGCACTGATCGGGTGCGGTACCGAGGAGCCCGCTGAGCCCGCCGACAACGCCGCAGAGCCGGCCGAGGCGGCTTCGGAGATCCCTGCTGAGGTCCAGGCGATCGTCGATAGCGGGAAGCTTCGTGTGGGCGTGAAGGCCGATGTTCCTAACTTCGGTCTGCAAGATGCTGCCACCGGTGAGTTCGAGGGTATGGAGATCGACTTCGCCTACGCGCTTGCCGAGCGGATGGGGCTCACCAGGGACGACGTGGAGTTCCAGCCCGTCACTGCCAAGACCCGTGGTCCGCTGCTCGACAACGGCCAGCTCGATGTGGTCATCGCTACTTTCACCATCAAGCCTGAGCGTCTTGAGCAGTGGAACTTCTCCGACGCGTACTACCAAGACGAGGTCGGTTTGCTCGTGAAGAAGGATTCCGGTATCGAGAGCCTCGCCGATCTCGACGGCAAGGTCGTCGGGGTGGCACAGGGTGCGACTACGCGCGATGCGGTTCAGGCCGAGGCTGACGCGCTCGGCATCGAGCTCGAGTTCCTCGAGTTCGCGACCTACCCCGAGATCAACGCCGCGCTCGAGTCCGGTCGTGTCGACGCGTTCTCGGTCGACAAGTCCATCCTCTCCGGCTACCTGACCGACGCCTCGGTCATCCTGCCCGAAGGCTTCTCGCCGCAGGACTACGGGGTCGCGAGCAAGCTCGGTACCGACGAGCTGCGTGAGTTCATCAACGACACCCTTGACGAGATGAATGAGAACGGCACGATGGACGAGCTTCTCACGAAGTGGAATCTAGGCTGATCGTTCGCGATCAAGCCTGAGAACGCATGGCAGAGCTCTTTGAGCGCATAGGCTTTCTGCAGCAGGGACCGTTCGCGGTCCCTCGCTGGGAGGCGCTGTTCGCCAATATGGATACGCTCTGGGAAGGTGCGCTCGTGACGCTGCTGGTGGCGTCCCTGGGGCTGGTGCTCTCGCTGGCCCTGGGGACGATCATCGGCGTGATGTCGGCCTCGCAGTGGAAAGCGCCACGTGCGTTCGCGCGGGCGTATGTCGAGTTCTTCCAGAACACCCCGCTGCTCATCCAGGTGTTCATGATCTACAACGCACTCCCGATCCTCATCAAAGGGATGTTCATTCCCGTGATCGTGATCGGCATCATCGGCGTTGGTATGTATCACGGCGCATATATCGCTGAGGTCGTCCGAGCCGGTATCCAGTCGATCGGGCGGGGACAGCTCGAAGCCGCTCTTTCGCAGGGCTTCAGTTATGTCGGCGCGATGCGGTATATCATCATCCCGCAGGCTATGCGCGTGGTTCTGCCGCCGCTCACCAACCAGGCTGTGAGCCTTATCAAGAACACCTCGGTGCTTGCCGTCATCGCGGGTGGCGATCTGATGTACGCTGGCGACTCCTTCGCCGGTACGTACGGCCACTACGGACCTACGTATGTCGTGGTCGGCCTGTTGTACTTTGCCATGTGCTTCCCGCTTGCTCGCCTGGCACGGCGGCTTGAGTCGAAGGCGAGGGTGGCCTGATGGACGCCCTCATGAACAGCCCCGTCATGGTGATGCTTTCTGATCCGGTGCTCTATATCGGCCTTGGCAAGGGCCTGCTGCTCACACTCGAGATCGCGGCGATCTCCATCGTACTGAGTTCAGTCTTCGGGACGGTCATCGGTGCGATGCGCTACACGGGGCTTCCCGTCATCAGCCATGTTGCCGCGACCTACGTCGAAGTCGTCCGCAATCTGCCTCAGATCCTGTTGATCCTGGTGAGCTACTTCGTGCTGGGGCTGCCGGGTAAGTGGGCTGCGGTGATAGGCCTCACGATCTACACCACCGCGATCATCGCCGAGGTCATCCGTGGCGGGCTCAACTCGGTTGCGGTCGGTCAGTGGGAGGCTGCAAAGTCGCAGGGATTCTCGTTCTTGAAGTCGATGTGGTACATCGTTCTGCCGCCGGCCGTGGTCAAGATGATCCCGCCGATCGTGTCGCAGTTCGTGACCGTCATCAAGGACTCTTCGTTCGCCATGGTGATTGGTGCCGGTGAGCTGATGTTCAAGGGGACGATCCTGGCTGGCAAGTACTGGAAGCCCTCGCAGATCATCACGATCTATCTCCTCATCTCGCTCATCTACTTCGCGATCAACTTCGCGATCTCCACCGTTGCTCGTCGGCTGCAGAAGAAGCTCTCCACGGGTCGCGGGTCGATCGGGAACTAGCGAGGACGATCGATCCTCTGGCCCGAGTGCTCTGCTGCCGGGCGCTTCAGTCCCGAGGCCGCGGACGGCCCGGTCGAGTATCGTCCGTCTATAGTGATGGCCGATGGGGGCACGATCGATCTGGACTAAGGTATGACGATCGATCCAGGAACGGTGACGGCGCACTTCAGCGCTCCGTCGCCGTGCTACGTTTCGGACATTTATCGGCTCACGTGCATCGTGGGCTTATAACGGGCTAGAATGGCACGTCATGATCCAGCTTAAGAACCTCTCCAAGACATTCAGCACGCGTGGTGTGGAGCACACCGCGCTCGAGGACGTCACCCTCACCATCGAGGATGGCGATATCTTCGGCATCATCGGTATCAGCGGTGCGGGTAAGAGCACGCTGGTCCGATGTGTCAATCTGCTCGAGAAGCCGACATCGGGCTCGGTCGTCATCGATGGTGTCGATGTGACCGGCTTCGAGGGACGTCAGCTCTCCGATCTGCGGGCTACGATCGGTATGATCTTCCAGGACTTCAACCTTCTTGCCCAGCGTACGGTGCTTGAGAACGTGACGTTCCCGCTCGAGATCCGTGGCGATGATCGTGCCGATCGCGAGGCGCGAGGGATGGAGTTGCTCGACCTTGTGGGGCTGGCCGTGAAGGCGAGGCAGTATCCGTCTCAGCTCTCAGGCGGTCAGCAGCAGCGGGTGTCGATCGCCCGGGCGCTCGCCAACCGCCCCAGGGTCATCCTGTGCGATGAGGCGACCTCAGCGCTCGACAGTCTCACCACCAACTCCGTACTCAAGCTTCTCCGGCAGATCAATCGCGAGATGGGCGTCACTATGGTGATCATCACGCACGAGATAGGTGTCGTCGAGAAGATCTGCAACAGGGTCGCAGTGATCGACGGATCGCGAATCGTCGAGCAGGGCTCGGCGGCTGACGTTCTCGCGGATCCGCAGGCAGATGTGACCAGGCGTCTTCTGGGGCGGGTGCGCTGGGATGCATGAGTTCTTCGCCGAATACGGGCAGCTGCTGTTCGATGGTACCCTCGCGACGCTCGCGATGGTCGCTATCGCGACGGTCATCGCGTATGCATTCGGTGTACCGCTTGGCGTGCTCGTGACGGTGACAGCCCCGGGTTCCTTGAGGCCGCATCGCGGACTGAACGCCGTCTTCGGCTGGATAGTGAACGTCGGTCGTTCGATTCCGTTCATCATCCTACTGGTGGCGCTCATCCCGTTCACGCGATTCATCGTAGGCACCTCCCTTGGGACAGCCGGTGCGATCGTGCCGCTCATAGTGGCCGCCACGCCATTCGTCGCACGCATGGTGGAAAGCTCGCTCGCCGAGCTGGGGCCGGGCGTCATCGAGGCCGCACTGTCGTACGGGGCCTCCACGTGGCAGGTCATCTGGAAGGTGATGCTCCGTGAGAGCCTACCGTCCATCGTGCGCGGCGCATCGATCACGCTCATCACACTCTTCGGCTACTCGGCGATGGCGGGCGCTGTCGGTGCTGGCGGACTCGGTGATATCGCGATCCGCTACGGCTACTACCGGTATCAGGACGACGTGATGTTCGCCACCATCGTGATCCTCATAATCTTGGTCCAGGTCACCCAGGCCGTGGGCGATCTCATCGCTCGTGCGCTCGACAAGCGCAACCGCTGAGGCGGATACTCCTGTCCCGGGTCAGTATGCGGCTGCCCTCTGGTGCCGCTCGAGAAGAAAGGTACTTCTTTATGCGAAAGCCCTACATCACCGCACCGCTCGCTCTTGCGCTCGCTCTTGCGCTCGGCGTCCTTGGCCTGACCGGTTGTTCGGCAGCCGAGGAAGAGCCCGTCGCCGGCGAGCAGACCTCCGACGAGGCCGTCGTCATCAAGGTGGGCGCATCGCCTACACCGCACGCTGAGATCCTCGAGCAGGTCGTAGAAGACCTCGCAGCCGAGGGCTTCGAGCTCGAGATTATCGAGTACACCGACTACGTGCTTCCCAACACCGGGGTCGAGGCAGGGGAGATCGACGCCAACTACTTCCAGCACACTCCGTATCTCGACGACTTCAACGCCGAGAACGGCACGTCCATCGTTTCGGCTGCAAGCATCCACTTCGAGCCGCTCGGCCTGTACGGCGGCAAGACGGATGCGATCGACGATCTGGCAGACGGTGCCAAGATCGCCGTTCCCAACGATGCTACCAACGAGGCACGTGCCCTGCTCCTGCTCGAGCAGGAGGGCCTGCTGACTCTCAAGGAGGGCGCCGGTATCAAGGCGACCGTCAACGATATCGCTGAGAATCCCAAGAACATCGAGTTCGTCGAGGTCGAGGCTGCGGCGGTTCCTGCGATGCTCGCCGATGTGGATATGGCCGTTATCAATGGCAACTATGCGCTCTCGGCCGGTATCTCGGTCGTTGATGCACTTGCGATCGAGGCTTCGGACGGCCTGGCTGCCGATACGTATGCCAATATCGTTGCAGTCGCCGAGGGCAATGAGAACGACCCCGGCGTGCAGGCGCTCGTGAAGGCGCTCACCTCGGAGAAGATCCGTTCGTTCATCGAGCAGGAGTACAACGGTTCGGTGGTCGCGGTCTTCTAGCATCATCAGCTTTGAACCGGGCCGCCCGTGACAGCAGATGCTGTCACGGGCGGCTTTCGTGCGTTAGGGTATACGTATGGCTACAACGCGCTCCATCTTCGACATACTCGGGCCCGTGATGATCGGCCCGTCGTCAAGTCACACCGCAGGCGCCGTGCGGCTTGGACTGCTTGCGCGTGCGATCTTCGGCAGACAGCCGGACGCTGCGGTGATCACACTCCATGGCTCCTTCGCATCCACCGGTCGCGGGCACGGTACCGATCTTGCGATCGTGGCGGGGTTGCTTGGCATGCGTCCCGACGACCACGAGATCGTCCGGGCGTTCCAGCACGCTGCGGAAGCCGGGATGGCGGTGCGTATCGTCAACGGTGACCTTGGCGCCGTGCACGCCAATACGGCGCTGCTGACGCTCAGCGTGGGTGAGACCGCTGTCGAGATCCAGGGCTCGTCGGTGGGCGGGGGCGAGGTGCTCATCACGCACATCGGTCGCTTTGAGGCGTATGCCGATGGGCGCATGCCACTCCTCATCGTCGAACACGCCGATCTGCCCGGTGAGATAGCCTCGGTCACCCGGATCATCTCTGCATCTGGCGCGAACATCGCACAGATGCGTGTGTCGCGCACGCGTAGGGGGGCGGAGGCGCTCATGCTTATCGAGACCGACACGCCACTGCCAGCCGCGACGCTGGCGGAGATCGAGTCGCTTCCCGGGGTCATGCGTCTGCGTGCGGTCCCCGCGGTCTAGAGGAGGACGTCATGGCGTACGAGACGTTTGCAGAGCTTCTTGAAGCTGCCTGTGAGCACGGTTCGCTGGCGCGTGCGGCTCTTGCTCAGGAGGTTGTCGAGTCGGGCGAGAGTGCCGGTGCAGTCCGTGCTCGCCTGACGGGACATCTCACAGTGATGCGCGATGCGGTCGAGTTCGGCCTGAACGGCACCGCGCGTTCTCGCTCGGGGCTGGTCGGTGGCGACGCTGCACGCATCGATGCCGCACAGGGAGGGCCGCTCGACGGAGTCGCCTCGCGGGCGATCGCGGCGGCAGTCGCGGTCGCCGAGGTGAATGCCAGTATGGGGCGCGTGGTGGCGGCGCCGACAGGCGGGGCTTCGGGCGTGCTGCCAGGTGTGCTGCTGACGCTTGCCGATGAGCGTGCTCTCGGTGACGACGCGATCGTGGACGCGCTTCTTGCGGCCGGTGCGATCGGAGCGGTCATAGCCTCTCGGACGAATCTCTCAGGTGCAGCTGCGGGCTGCCAGGCGGAGATCGGAGCAGGTGCTGCGATGGCGGCTGGCGCAGCCACCGAGCTCCTCGGTGGTACGCCCGAGCAGTCGGGACATGCGGCGTCGCTCGCGCTACAGGGGCTACTCGGACTCGTGTGCGACCCCGTGGGCGGGCTCGTCGAAGTCCCATGTGTCATGCGGAACGCGACCGGTACGGCTGTCGCCCTCTCGGCGATCCAGATGGCGCTTGCGGGGGTGCGGTTCCCGATACCGTTCGATCAGGTTGCCGACGCGCTTGCGAGCGTGGGCCGTGCGCTGCCGGTCTCGCTTCGCGAGACGGCGACGGGTGGTCTCGCGATCACCCCTGCAGCACGAGCACTGGTGTCCGGGGGAGCCGATCCGGCGACCGACATCAGCGGGAGATGATCCGGTAGCTCACCTCGTGCACTCCGTTGAAGTCGAGTGCGCGAACCACGCCCGGGCCGAGGTCCCAGTCGCGACCCGGAGTATAGGGGCCACGATCCTCCACGCTCGCCACAGCACGGTGACCTTGATACTCGAACTCCACCAACGTGCCGAAGGGGAGTGTCTTGTGGGCCACCATCATCGTATACGGACCGATGGCTTCTCCGCTCGCTCCGCGTCCCGTGAACGTACGACTGTAGTGTGACGCCACGCCTGTTTGCCAGTCGCCGGTACCGCTCACGCTCTGTGGCGGGCTTGTGTCAGGGGCCGTCGCGGAGGCAGGTGTCTGTGCAGCGCGTTCGGCGGTAGCGCGTTCGGCTGCAGCAGTCGCTTCAGCTGCAGCAGCAGCACGGCGCTCTTCGTACTGCTTGAGAGCCGCTTCGCTTGCGGCGAACTCCACGCGGGCACGTGCGGCCTCGGCCTCGAGGTCTTCGAGCGCACGCGCCTGCTCTTCTTGGGTCTCGAGCAGTGATCGCGCATCGGCCTCAACCTGGGCGCGTGCGGCCTTCAAATCGCGCACGGTGCGCGCATCTTGCAGCGCTATCCGTGTGAGCAGGTCGAGTCGCTCGCTCAGTTCGGGAAGACTGGTGGCGGTGAAGAGCAGCGTGAGGTAGCCATCCTGGCCGGTGCGGTACAAAGCCATCACCCGGATGTTGAGGTAGGTCTCGCAGCGCTGTTGTTCGGCGATTGCTTCGTCGAGGGAGGTGGTCGTCTCGGCCACCTGCGCATCGATCTGCACCGAGTGCTCCTGCGCGGTCTCGTATGCCGCGATCGCACGATCAAGCGCGGCGCGATCGATCGCTACCTGCTCGGCCAGCGGCTCGGCGAGTGCAGGTACGCTTCGCACTCCCGCCGACATGATCAGCAGGATGGCAACGAGTGTACTGATGATGAGCGGACGCAGGCGCATGCCGGTGAGTGTAGCACCGCTGTCCGACCTACGCCCATCCGTGGCAGCAGAGGTGCGACCGATCAGTCGCATCAGTAGTTTTCACTTTGGGGCCTGTGGGTTACGAGGCGCTGTACTCAGCACTCGACTGCCGCTGCAGCGATAAGCGGAAAAGCAGCCATGATCGTGATGCGGCATAGACCGTGGTTGTGTCGGCGAAGTCGCTGTGAAGCCATCTTGCCCGAGCAGGAGGGATGGATGCGAGTATCGGTACCCGAAAGTACTAGTACTTCACCTTGACCCATGGCAGCCGTTCGTACCGTGTCGTTGGTCTGCCCCTTGTTCCTCGCTGGTTTGGCGTAGTGCCCTATGCTCCCGGCCTCTGCTCCCGTCGTTATATGTAGTAGAGAGGGACACAAAGAAGGAGTCGACATGGACACTCGGACACGGACACGGACACGGAGGCAGATCGACATCGTTGCGGCGCTGACGGTCGTCTGCCTCGTCGCCGTTGTGCTGTGTGTCGATGCGATGGTCGCTCCTCAAGCCGGCTGGAGCGCCACCGGGACCGTCCAGGTCACGGCGGTCGTGCGGTCGACGCTCGATGTGGACTTCGATGATGACCATCTGACAGTGCGGGCGAACACTCCCTGGCAGGTGTCGGCCGATCTCGCAGACGGAGAGCGCTGGAGCTTCGAGGGCGGGCCGACCGGAGGATACGACGTAGTCGTGCCGCAGGGTGCCACAGGTGTCGAGGTCTGCGCACGATGAACACACCCGACCAAAGCGGGTCGATGCTCACGCCGTACGTACGACTGCTGGTATCACTCGTCGACGATCGTCAGCCGGGATACGCACGACACGCGAACTCGGTCGCACGCCTCTCATGCAGCGTCGGATCCCGTCTTGGTTTCGATGAGTCGCAACTGGAGCAGCTACGCGTGGCTGCTCTGTTGCATGATGTGGGACAACTGCGTGTGCCGGTGGTCCACGTCGGTTCGCGATGGGATCTCGCTGCCGACGAGCGAAGGCTCTGGGAGACGCATCCGGAGCACGGTGCCGGCATGGCCACTGCGCTTGGGCTGCCTGCCGATGTGGCACTGGCTATCCGAGGGCATCACGAGCGGTGGGATGGGAGCGGCTATCCGAAGGGACTGTCGCGTGCACGGATCTCGCTTTACGGGCGCATCCTGGGGGCTTGTGATGTCTTCGACGGTGCGTGCATGGGCCTCGAGGGCACCAGGGGTGTCCGGCTGACGCAGGACGAGGCACTGGAACTCCTTATCGACGACGAGTCATCTCGTTTCGATGAGGTGATCGTGAGCGTTCTGCGTGAAGTGATCGAGGATGAGCAGGAGATCGGTGCTCTACTCGGTATGTGCGTTTAGGGTGTCGCTAGTCCGCGCCTGATCGCTTCGCTGATCGCCTGTCCCCTGGATTCGACGCCGAGCTTCGAGTACAGCGCGTGCAGATGATTCTTGACCGTGCTTTCCGATACCTGGAGCGTTTGCGCGATCTGTCTGTTCGAGTTGCCTTCCACGAGAAGGGCTAGGACGTCCTGCTCGCGATCGGTCGGAGCCGCATCTCTCCCGATGATCCCGTCAGAGTTTCGAGCGAGTTTCCGCATCCGCGCGAGCACGCCTGCAGACAGCCGGGGATCCAGCGCTGCTTCACCTGCTGCAACGGTATTGATCACGCGGCGTATATCCTCGGCGCTCTGTCCGTTGAGTGTCAGATAGCCAAGTGCTCCGGCTTCGAATGCATCGATGATGCCAGAGTCGGCATCGGGGAGTCCGACGACGATGACCTTGCTGCCGGTGAGCTCGGAGACGCACGATGCAGGGCTCGAGGGCCCACACTCGTTGCAGTGCACCATATCCACGATGACGATCTCGGGTTCGAGTGTTCGTGTACGTGTCACGCCTTCCTGCCAGTCGGAGGTCCTTCCCACCAGCTGGATACCAGGGTCGGCGGTGAGTATGGCTGCCAGGCCCTCCAGACACATGGTCTTACGGCCGATAAACAGGACTCGCGTGGGCTCCATGGTGTTCTACTACCTCTCTGGAAGGGTGCGTGGGATATCCTCTATGTGCGGGGCGGAAGGTGAGAGTGCGTCGCCGGCGACCTGCGAGATGCCGAGCGCCTTCAGCTGTTCGATGACGTCGGCGTTCTTGATGTCGGTGACAGTGATGGTGACGCCCAGCGCTTGCCAGTCGTCGATGACGGATCGTGCACTCGGCCGTATGTTGCCGGAGGGGTCGAGGACCTCGGTAGCGGGAAGCGAGATCTCGTCGCCGGCAGGGAGCGTGATGTGGTCCGCCCTGAGTGTGGCAAGGTCGGCGCATACGTGGACGAGTCTGATGGTGGATCTCCGGGCAGCAGCGAGCCAGCTCGCGGGAGGACGGATACCGCCTGCATCGCAGTCGGGGACCTCGAACAGTAGGTGCGACGGGTCGACGGCCCCACTCTCGGCTGCGAGCTCGGCCCGCTCGAAGATCATGGGGTCGAGCAGGTTCGCCAGGGACAGCGGGACCGAACAGGGGATGTCCGCGAGATGGACCTGCTCGAGTGCAAGGTCGACGATGCGCCTGCCCATGCGCCGTGCGACACCGTGCTTGACGGCGCCGAGAGCGAGCTCGTCTCCGCTGATGAGCCGTTCGTTGACTGCATAGGCGTATCGCACCAGGCAGCGGATCAGGTGACCATCTTCGAGTGAGTACACGGGTCGGTACAGCATCGCCGGTTGGCCCCGCAGGGCCTCGATCAGACGGTGCTCGGCACTTGGCTCTGCCGTGGTCCGTTCGTTCCGGTTACCGCTTGCGGCCGGCAGTTGCACCTCGGGGACCAGGCTGATACTGATGTTGACGTTGATGCGCATCTCCGGGGCTGCCGGCACCAACGAGGCCTCCGCCACTGTCGATCGTATCGTGTCTGCGAGCCGCTCGGCGTCCTCGCGGTCCAGATCCTCCGCCAGCACTACGAACTCGGTGGCGCATAGTCGGGCGGCCAGGTCTCCCGGGCGCGAAGCTTCGACGATCATATGTGCGATGTTGGCGATGGTCGCGTCTCCGACGTCGAACCCGTACTGGTCGTTGATGCCCTTGAGGTCGTTGCTGTCGATGAAGAGCAGTGCGCATCTGGCGCCCTTGCCGACATTGCGTAGGATCTCGTCGAAACGCCGATCGAACACGGGCCGCGTGGGGAGGTCGGTGAGCGGATCGTACTCGGCTGCGTGGAGGAGCAGCTCCCGCTCCTGTTCGAGTCGAGTGACGTCCTCGCCGACGAGGAGGAAGCCGAGACGCTCGCCATCCGGGCTATCGTACGGTCGCGCGGTGATCTCGAAAACGCAGTAGGCACCGTCGCGGCGACGGACCCTGGCCGACATCTGCATCGACCGTGGGTCTTCTCGCAGTGACTCAAGGAATGCGTGAACGGCGCCCTTGTCACTGGCGTGCACGGCGTCGAGAAACGCTGTGGGGCCATTGTTGTTGATGAATGCGCGTGTGGTGGCGTTGGCGAAGTCGACGCGTCCGAGTAGGTCGAGGGTGAGGATGTGCACCGGGAGGTTGTCGAGAAGTGCGTGGTAGGAGTCGCGAAGCGCGCGCATGGACGAAAGCGCGGCGATCTTCTCGTCAAGCTTCTGTTCGATGCGTTGGCTGTAGGACTCGAAGACCTCGATCAGGTCTTCGTTAGGTACTGCGTCGCGTGGCTCTGCTGACGGGCGGCTGAGTACGTCGTGGACGGTCTTCAGGATCATGGCGGGCTCGGCTGGTTTGAGCAGGTACGCGTCAGCACCCGTGGTAGAGGCGAGTTCGGCGTCTTCCGAGGCGGTGAAAGATGCGGTGTAAATGATGAACGGGAGTGCGCGCGTTTCGGGTGATCGCCGGAGTTCGATGCAGAGACGGAACCCGTCCATGACTGGCATAAGCCCGTCGGATACCACCAGGTCGAACGACCCGTTCCGAGCGATCTGCAGCGCTTCGGCGCCGTTTGTAGCCTCGATGATCTCATGGCCGGCGTGTGTGAGGATGGTGCGGAGAAGATGACGGGCTTCGGCCATATCATCGACGACCAGGATACGCGACATCTCCGGCTCCTCTCAGTCTAGGAGTACAGGCTATCATGATTCGAGAGCAGGCGGCCGGAGCTGCATGTCTGGAGGCATAGCCGTATGGTCCTTACGCTCATACAGAACGTGGCGCTCGTGGTGTTGCTCGCCACGACGCACCGTTATCTCGCACGGGTCCTGGATGCGCATCCTCGTCTCAGTCAGCTGGCTTCGGGTATCCTCTACGGCTCTGCCGCAGCGGTCGGGATGTTGATGCCGTTCGACTTCGTTCCGGGCGTCATCTACGACGGTCGTTCGATCATCATGGCACTCGCTGGGCTCTTCGGTGGTGTGCCCGTGGCGCTGGTCGCAGGTGTCATCGCAGCCGGTTTCCGGCTCCTCCTGGGGGGTGTAGGCGCAGTAGCGGGTGTGGCGACCATCGTGACCGCAGGAGCTCTCGGTGTCGTTGCACGCGCTTTTAGCCGTGGGCGCCCGACATCGTTGAGCTTCCTTAATCTCATCGGATTCGGAATCATCATCCACGCTGTGATGCTTGCTGCGCAGGTCCTCATCCTCCCGCCGGATATGGGTTCTCAGGTCGTACGCATAGTGGGTCCGTCGCTAATGACGCTCTTCCCACTCGCGACTGCGATCGCGGCGAGGATGATGATCGAGCAGTTAGAGCGGGAGCAGGCGAAAGCCTCGCTTGTGGACGAGACGAGACGGCTACATCTTGCGATGACCGCCGCGGAGCAGGGCGCCTGGGATCACGATCTGGTTTCTGATTCGATGAGCCTTTCGGCCGAGGCCGCGCGGTTGATGGGCCTCGGTGACGAGCCGGTGTCTATCTCGTCCGAGAAGTGGGTCGCCGCGGTCCATCCCGATGACCAGCCCAGGCTGGCAGCAGCTCTGGGGGCGCGCATGGCCCAGCACGATAGCGAAGTTGCCGTCCAGTTGAGGTTGCGCCTCGATGACGGACCATATCGCTGGTATCACTTCCTCGGTACCGCCTGCGAGTCGGACTTCGACGGTGTCCCCACGCGCACCACGGGAGTCATCACCGACATCACCCGGACGCGTCTGGCCACCGAGGCGGTGGAGCGGCGTGTCGTCGAGGCCGAGCTGCTGGCGGCTGCGAGTGGAAGACTTCTCGGTGCGCACGACTATGAGGCTGCGTTCGGCGTTATCCGCGACTTCTTCGCTGCGGCGTTCCCCGGGGCTGTCGTGTTGATCAACGAGGTGGAGCCCGGTGGCACTACTGTGAAGACGCGCGACATCGTGGGTGTCGACGCGAAGCTGATCGAGTGGGCCGAGCGTGAGATCGGCTGGAGTATCCGTGGGCGCCGGTATCCGGTGACGCCGGAGTATCAGGAGGTACTCCTCGCCAAGACGATGATACAAATCGATGGCGGGCTGGCCGTGATCACGGATGGCGAACTGTCTCCTGCGGTGAGCGATATCCTCGAGCGAGCCCTTGGGGTCAAGGAGTTCTGGAGCATCGGTATCTCCGACTCCTACGTCGCCTACGCGGGTGTCCATGTGCTGACACATGATCCGGATACGAATATCCCGCGCGGAGTGGTTGAGTCCTTTGCGAACCTCTGTTTCGTCACTCTGTCACGGCTGTTCATGCAGGATCTGTTGGTCGAGAGTGAAAAGCGGTTCCGCACGCTGATCGAGCAGACCGAACAGGGGGTCTCGGTGGGGCACCCCGACGGGCGGATACTGGTGTACAACCACGCAATGGAGGAGATCTCAGGCTATACCAAGCAGGAGGTCATCAGCGAGGGCTGGTTCGAGCTGGTGTTCAGAACGCCCGAACGGAAGGCCGAGGCGATGCGTGTCGCCGCCGAGGCGCTCGAAGGCGGCTTCTCGTATGTGGAGGAGGAGATCGTCCGCAAAGATGGTGACACGAGATGGGTATCGGTGGCGACCACCCCCGTAGAGCTCAGCGGAGACACTTTCAATATGTCGATCTTCACGGACGTCACGCCTCGCAGGCACGCTGAGCAGGCGCTCCGGGAGAGCGAGGAGCGGTTCCGGACACTCGTGGAGGCGGCACCGGTTGCGATCTTTGTACAGACGGACTGCCATTTTGCCTATGCTAACCAGGCGGCGCTGGACCTGTACGGTGCTCGCTCGGCCGACGACTTCAACGGGCAGCCGGTATTGGACCGGTTCGTCAAGGACTCCTGCGAGATGGCCAGGGATCATATCGCGAAGCTGATCGAGGGTTGTGAACCGCAGACGGCGATGGAGATGGTGCATCTGCGGTTGGATGGGTCGAGGATCGATGTCGAGCTGAGCAGCGCTCCGATCATTTATGAGGGCAAGCCGGGTGCGGTGGTGTTCGTGCGGGATATCACCGAAGCGAAGCACACGGCTGCTGAACTCGAGCAGTACCGTGCGCACCTCGAGGAGCTTGTGGAGGAACGTACGAGCGATCTGGAGGCAGCGAACACAGAACTCAGGCGGACGGCCGAGGAGAAGATGTCGTTCTACTCGCGTATGAGCCACGAGCTGCGCACGCCGCTGAACTCCATCATCGGATTCTCCGGCGTCTTGCAGCAGCGACTGTCCGGCCCCCTCACCGATGAGCAGGCGGTCGAGGTCGAGATGATCAGCTCGGCTGGCCATCATCTGCTGTCGATCATCAGCGATCTGCTGGACTTCAGCCGTGCCGAGGCGGGTCGGATGCGCGTCGAGAGTACGGTGTTCGCTGCCGATGAGCTGCTCGAGGAAGTGGCGGATTTCCTACGTCCGATCGCGCTGGAGGCAGGGCTGGAGCTGCGCCTCATCGCCCAACCAGGGGTGCGCATCGAATCGGATCGGATGAAGATCAAGCGGATCCTGCTAAACCTGGGCGGCAACGCTGTGAAGTTCACCACAGCTGGATATGTGGAGTTGGGCTTATCCTTCGACGATGAGCAAGGGGTACGCTTCTCGGTCTCGGACACAGGCCCCGGTATACAGCCCGAGCTGATCTCGGGGATATTCGAGCCGTTCGGACAGGGGGACCTCACGGGTGGTGCTGTGATAGAGGGGACCGGTCTCGGTCTCACGATCTCGAGGGAGCTCGCCTGGCTGCTGGGTGGCGAAATCGATGTGACGAGCGAGCCGGGTGTGGGCTCGACGTTCTATCTGGTGCTCCCGCAGGCGACTGTGTAGACCCGATAGAATCTAGTGGACCGCTCCGGCCTTCTTGGCAAGGCCGAGCCGGGTCGCAACGTCCTTCATAAGATCGTCCGTGGAGTGGCGCTCGGCCATCCAGCGCTGTAGTCCGACAGACTTGGTGCCGTCGGCCCGCTTCACCCACACGGTATGTGTCGCATCACACGAGACCGTGCAGCCATACGCGGCGAATCGCTCGGTGCACACTGCCTCAAGCCCGCTGCCGCCATCGTCGTAGATGATGACCGGCTGGTCGGCCAGCTCCTGTGCTGTTTGCGAACGCCTGAACGAAGGTGCCATCAAAACCGCCTCATCTCGTGCGTTGAACGTCTGTCCCGTCGGGGCGCCCAGGGGTAGAAAAAGCAGAAGCTGAGCGACGGACGCGCGCAGCTGACGCTAGGGGACGACTCATAATATCACGTCTTGTGAACGCCTCGCAAACTATGATTTAATCATAGGTCGCCGTCTCGGGGTATGGTCGTGCCTGACGCTGAGGGTGCGTATGTGCTCGCCGGGAGTTGTTGGGCTCAGGGTGATACAAGTCTTCTGAGGGGTTCCAGCAGGTGTCCGCCGGTCCACTCTCGCCACACGAAGTAGCCGAGCAACGCACCTCCGGCTATGTCTATGGAGTAGTGTCCGCGGGAGAGCAGCATCGACACGATCATGACTGCTAGCAGTGCCGTGCCCGTATGGTGGAGACGGGGGGCGTCTTTCCGGTCGATGGACAGGATGAGCAAGACGGAGAGTGCGGTGTGGCCGGAGGGGAAAAGACCGTTCTCGAAGAACGGGAAAGGCAGCAGTGAGCCGTTCCGGGCATGGGCGAGGGGCGTCAAGACGGTCATGCCTGCTCTGAGCAGATACAAGAGCGCGACGGCGGTGATGTGTGCGGGAATGCGTTCGGCTTCGTGTCTGATCACATAGGCTGCGAACAGCAGGACGAGGGCGCCGATGGCCACGAGCGTCACGTAGCTACCCTCAGGGACGTGCGGCAGGAGTTCGTAGGCGAGGTCGGGCGCGGTGGGCCGATCGGGAAAGCGAGTGACGATGAACCTGCTGGCGGCCTCCGTCGTAAGCACTGCAGTCGCCGTCAGACCGGTTGCGACCACGATTCGATGTACGCGAGTCCTCTTCGTCACCCATACCACTCCTGTTCGCGTGCGACAGTCTTATCCTCTGTGGGGCTCGTTCTCGGATACCGCACCGATGGCGCAGGTCCCGGTCGATCCGGGGGTCAGTGTCTGATCGAGAAGCCGTGTAACCCTTCGGGCTTCTCCCACGCTGATTCGACGCTCTCCACGACTGCCGACGGTGGTCCGGTGCGACACCATGCGATCGCCTGGTCGACCGCAGTCCGCGGTCCCTCGAGAACCGCCTCGACGCCCTCGGCGGTATTGCGCACCCATCCTGCAATACCGAGTCTGCGGGCGGTCTCGGCGGTCGATGCGCGGAAGTACACGCCCTGCACCAGTCCCCGGATCGTGAGGTGGGTACGCACGGTCGGTGTCGTCATAGCCGCAGCCCTCTCCATGTCCTCGATCACTCATCTCCGTCTCTTTGGTGATTACTACAAGAGTACCGCTGCGATCGCATATCCGGCTGCCATCAAGACGTTCGTGCCGATGAGCGCCTGTACGTTGGCACCCTGTGCCGGGATCAATGCCTCGAAGTGCTCGTAGTCCTTGAGCGTGATCCGCACCGCGCGAGCGGCAGGTATGATAGCGATCAGCCCGAGCAGTGCCCATGGCGTGAGCACGCCGAAGACGACCCCGAGGATGAGCGACACGAAGACGCCGATCTCTGCTGTCAGGTAGAGCCATCGGGCCGCTTTCTTGCCGAGACGGACCACCATGTGGCGGCGACCACCGGCACGGTCGGCCTCGGTGTCGGGAAACTCGTTGAGGAGCAGAAGGTTATAGGTGAGCAGTGTCGCGGGGATGCCGGAGATCCACGCCGCGATGTCGAACGTGCCCGTCAGTAAGTAGTACGTGCCCACGATCGGCAGGACGCCGAGTCCGAGTCCGGCCATGAGCTCACCGGCCCCGATACGGACGAGGAGCGGTGTGTAGAGCACCACTGAGAGGGCACCCGCGAGGCCCAGTACGAGAAGTGGCCAGCCTGCCAGCCACGCAAGATATCCGCCGATAGCCAGTCCCGCGAGCAGAGTGCCGACTCCGAGTGTAAGTGCGGTTTGCGGCTGTATCTCTCCACGCGGCAGCATCCCGCTTCCGCCCGAGAACGGGGTCTGCCGGGTATCGTGATCGATGCCGCTACGACTCCAGTCGTGCCAGTCGTTGAGGACGTTCACGCTACTCTGGAGCAGAGTGAGGGCGACTGCGGCAAGTATCGAGTGTCCGATATGCACCGACCCATGCCACGCCGCAAGGGCGCTCCCGTGGACGACGAGCACAAGTGCGAGCACGAGGAACTGTGGTCGGGTCTCGAGTACGTACTTCTTGATCACCGGTGGCCCCCTCCATGATGATTCGTTCGGTATCGGGAGAGTACACACCAGTCAGCCTGTCACTGCAACACGACCCGGGTGGGCCACGCATGACCGGGCCTAATCCGCTACCATCGGGGCACTGTGCGTCGATCGATAGGGGCACGATGTTCGCCATCAAAGAACTCTTCGGCAGCAAGCTCAAGTTCTCGCTGATCGCACTCGCGATCGGCCTTGTGGTATCGCTCACCATGGTCACCTCGGCGATGTCCGAGGGCCTGCTCACCGGCATGTCGGGGGCGAAGTCTCGTCTGGATGCCGATGCGCTCGTGTTCCAGCGCGACACGTATCCCACGATCGAGCGCAGTATCCTCTCGGCAGACGACCTTGATGCTATCGCACAGGCTGCGGGTATCGCGGAGGTCTACGGCATGGGCCACACCTATGCTTCGGTCGGTTCGGTGGACGAACCGTTCGACGTGCGAGTGTTCGGCCTCGGCGGTCGGATGGATCAGCTGCCGATCCTCGAGGGGCGCGTGGCCAGCGAGCCCGGAGAGGCGGTCTTGGATGCAACGGCAGAGCTCGATGGCATCGGGATCGGCGACGAGATCACCCTCACACCGATGGACGCGACGCTCACGGTGGTCGGGTTCACCGAGGGCAGGCGTTACGTGATGGTGCCGACGATCTGGGTCGATCTCAAGACGTGGGAAGAGCTTCACCTCGCAACACTGCTCGGAGTCGGGGACGACGGTGAGAAAGCCGACGAGATGACTGCGGAGCGCATGGAGGAGCAGTTCGCCGGAAGCGCGTCGGTGGCGGCGATCGACTTCGAGCCGGGAGCCGGTGTCGAGGACGTGCAGCGCGAGCTCGGTGACGCGTTCCGGGTAGCCGGTATTCAGGACGCTGCCGATGCGGGTAACGGTATGCCCGAGATGATCCTCGCAGTGAACGGCATCCAGGGCGTGTCGGTTGTGATCGGTGCGCTGCTGGTGGGTGTGTTCTTCTACATCACGACGCTCCACAAGACTTCACAGATCGCAGCGATCAAGGCGATAGGCGCGTCCAACGCCTACCTGTACAGGGATCTGATACTGCAGATCACGATGCTTGTTGCCGTAGCGACGGTGGTCGGTACCCTGCTGGCGCTCGGTGCAGGTGTGGGTATGCCGCCCATGATGGCGTTCGACCCCGACCCGCGTCGATGGGCGGTGGCCGTGCTCGCGATCTTCGGCACCGCGTACATCGGCAGCCTGTTCTCGCTGAGGAGCATCCTCAAGATCGATCCTGCCACCGCGCTCGGCCGGACTTCGGCGTAGGGAGGGGGAGCGATGCTTGCGATCAACGACATCGTCAAGACGTACGGAAGCGGTCGGACCCGGGTGACCGCGCTCGACCACGTATCCTTCTCGCTCGATGCCGGCCGGCTACTCGCGGTCCTCGGTCCGTCGGGTTCGGGCAAGACCACACTCATCTCGATCATCGCCGGGTTGCTCACCCCGACCTCGGGTGAGGTGGTCATCGATGGCCATCCCGTGCATCTGCGTTCGTCGGCCGAGGCGGCGCGGTTCCGGCGTGAGACCATAGGCATCGTCTTCCAGGAGCATCATCTCGTGTCGTATCTCACCGCGCGCGATAACCTGCTTCTGGTGCCGCATCTCTCCGGTCGTATCACACGCGACGATCGCGTCAGGGCCGACGAGTTGCTGGAGTCCTTTGGGCTTGGCGATCGTGTTTCGCATCGGCCGGCGTTGCTCTCGGGCGGTGAGCGGCAGCGGGTGGCCATCGCTCGCGCGCTGATGAACACACCTGCGATCATGCTCGTGGACGAACCCACCGCGAGCCTGGACACCGAGCGCGGCTTCCAGGTGGTGAAGATGCTCAAGGAGCAGGTCCATGAGCGAGGGATGACGTGCGTGATGGTGACGCACGACCTACGTATGGCTGAGCACGCCGATGAGCGCCTCATGCTCCGGGACGGCAGGGTCTTCACCGAATGATACGCGGGTCCAAGCGCGGAGAGCGCACGGTCGGCATCGAGGGTGAGCGCGTTGCCTACGAGGTCGTGCGGACGGATCGTCGCACTATGGCACTTGTGGTCGCTCGTGATGGGGCGCTATGCGTTCGGGCGCCGCGATGGTTGTCCGAGCGCGATATCGAGTGCTTCGTGCGGGACCGCACCGAGTGGATCGCCTCCAAGCGGGCCGAGGCTGTCTTGCGCGGTCGGGAGTCGCCTACTCCGCTCACCGCGGAGGAGTGTGCTACGGCACGCGAGCTATTCGAGCAGCGGCTCGATGTCTGCTGGGAGCGCTTTTCTCAAGCCGGGGAGATCAAGCCACGGTTGCGCCTGAAGACGATGCGGTCGCGCTGGGGGAGTCTGTCGTCCTCGGGCTGGATGAGTCTCAATACGATGCTCGTACGCATGCCGGTCGAGTGCCTGGACGCGGTGATCTACCACGAGCTCTGTCACCTGCGCGTACGGGCTCACGATACAGCTTTCTACCGCGAGCTCGCCCGCTACGTGCCTGCGTGGCGCGAGCGTAGAGAGGACCTCCGGGCTTTGCTCTGAGAAGCGTCCGTCGTGGCCTCGGACGAGGTACGCCGATCGTCGGCCTATGGCAGTCGACGTTACGAGGCGGGCGATGGCGGATCCACTGAGACGGTTCCTGCCGGGTTGATCCACTGCACGACCGGGAGGCCATGCACCAGCGTCTGAGTATCCGGTCGCGTTCTCGTCGGTCGCCTGTGCGCCGAACGAGACTATGTCCACTCTTGCCGACACTGCGGCGCTCAGTCCCATCATCCCGAGCGCCGTTGTCCTGCATGCACTAGGACTTTCAAGCTATAATCGGTCAACTGATCCTGCCCAAGGGAGGCCGCATGCGTAAGTCGACCATCCGCAGGCGATCGCTGGTAGATCGCGGACTGAACTTCACGCTTGCCGTGCTGCTGCTCACCTCGATGCTGACGTTCCAGTTCTCTTCACCCCCTGATGCGTATGCCGCGCCGTCACTCTCCGTGTCGAAGTCTGTCTCCGACCCGTTGCTGGGTGATGTGGCGAAAGTGAACATCGCCGTGACCAACACGGGTGATGTGAAGCTCTACAACCTGTCGATCACTGACGAGCTCTCAAGCGCGACCGAGAGCGTCCCTGATACCGTCGTCAAGAAGATGAGCATCGTTGACGCGGCAGTGCCGCCCAATCTGGTCACCTCCACGCCGGGCGCGATCACAGCGGAATTTTACGACGTCACCGACCTCGCGCCGGGCGAGTCGTACACGCTGTCTTTCGGCATAGACATCTCGGCTGATCCCGACTGGGAAGTTGGCGACCTCGTCATCGATGACGTCTCCGCCGAGATGAACACTATCCCGGACAACAGCGGCGCTGCCGTCACCGGGATCGCGCACGCCGAAGCCACGGTCGTCCCCATCACGATGGAGAAGATAGCCAACCAGTCCACCGGTGTGGGTCAGGCGACCGGTACCGACAGTCGTGCCTACAGCTACACGATTCTG
>JAVERH010000004.1:0-40944 GCA_034007245.1 Coriobacteriia bacterium
TGGAGGATATTATCCACAAGGCTTCGGGCGGTGCTCTTGATGTGCGGCACATTGAGCGTCTGATTGGATCGGATGAGGCGCTCCAGCTCGCGCAGGAGCTCGAGCGTGCCGGTGTATGTCGCCTTGGCTATCTCATGGGGGTCGCCCTCCTCGACCATGACATCATCGCGCACGACGCTAACCGTGCTAAGGACGATATGCGGGCACTCGGCTCGCTCGGCGAGCGTCGCTATCCCGCATTCGAGGCCCTCGACCTCATCGATACGGGCACCGATCACCGGCGAGAAGCGCACCATCTCGTCGAACGACATCCCCTTGAGGAAACCGACGCTCCCCGCGCCAATGGAGACCATGTCGCGAATGAGCTGATCGAACAGCATGCTGTCCTCGGTAAGCGCCTGCTCCCCGAGGAGCACTTCGTCCTCGAAGAACGTCAACGACACATCGACGCCCTCTTCGTGGTAAGCCGCGATCACTTCATAGAGATCCTGTGATGACTGCCCGATCGCAGGATGATCGGGCGGGTAGAAGCGCCGCGCACGGCGAAGCGCATAGAGCCGCGCAAGCAAGTCACGCGCACGGGCTATCTGCGCCGACGTAAACGTGCGTACCCCTATCGCGGAGTCACGGATCTCGGCGGTGATGCGGCCGATCTCTCGCTCCTGCTCCTCTGTACCGGCATCTACTATGCTGTGGGGAGCTCGCACGTCTTGCGCCTGCGGGTGCTCATCAGCCATCACGCACCTCCCAACGGTGTCGCGCGCCCAAGGTTTGAAAGCGCAGCTTCAGCCGCAGCTCGGATCTCGCGCGTCCGCCCTCCTGCCAGGAAGGTGCGCTGCCTCGCGACATCACGTAGCGCAGCTGCCGCATCGGCCGTACCGAGGCGCCCGAGTGCCTCGATCGCCTCCACCCTCGCTCCCGTGTCGCGACTACCACGCCCCTCACCGCGAGCGACCGTCGCAAGCGACGGAACCGCCTCCCGGACACCGAGCGTGCCGAGGTAGCGCGCCGCAAGCCCTACGTTCTGCGGATCCTCATCCGCGAGCGCCGCAACCAGCATCTCCTCTGCGAGCTTGTCGCGCACGCCCGCGGCCGCACGGACCGTCTCCCTACGAACACGCACATCGCTGTGCCGCAGCGTGCGCGCGAGCAGCGGGAGCACCGACCTGTCACGCGTGGCTCCAAGGATGCTCACGACATTGCGCACGAAGTACCACCGTGGGTCACTCAACTTGCTGCCGAGCTCGCCCACATGCCCTGACGCAAGCGAGGATATGATGTCTACGAGGCTCTTCCGGGCCGCCATGTCCGGCTCATCGGCGAGGACTTCGAGCAGCGGGCCGATCGTCCGTGCGCCCAGGCAGCGCATCAGCCGCCGACAGGCATCGGCCTCGGGAGTGTCCTGATGATGGAACTGCAGCGCCATCATGACGTCGCGCAGGCGCCGAGGCTCGGCCATCGCCCGCAACGCGGCGTCTATCCCGAGCTGCTGTATGTGATCGAGCGATCCATCGTGCTCGAGTGCCTCGAGCATACCCACCGCATCTGCGGCCTCCACGAACTCGCCCCGCCCTAGCAGCAAGCCTAGGCCATCCTCGACGATTCGCATGAGCGAAGCGAACATATCCGGTCGACGCTCGATAGTGAGCAGTGTGACGATACTCAGGAGTACGTCGCTGTCGGATATCCCCTCGGCGACCTCGGCACGCAACGCCATCGACTCGGTGTCGGCAGCGCCCCTGGCGACCGGTGCCAGTCCGAGTAGCTTGACGATACTCTCGACGTCTTTTGCACCGTCGCTCGCCTTGTCATTGATCCTGATCTGCGTGGGTGCGGCGTCGTCGAGAACCGTAGCGATCGTTTCCTCGTCAAACCCCTCCTCGGTCATGGCATCGCTCGCAGCCGAGAGAATGGCTTCCTTGGGCTGCATGCTGATGAGCGCAAGGTTGCGTATCGCCCGCGAGAGCCCGTCAGCGGAGACGGGATCGGAACTGACACCCTCGACGAGCGCATTACAGAGCTCGCTCACCTCGAACTGCCGCAGAACGGAAGCGACCGCCTCGTCGACACGCGATTCGGGGATCAGGCGCTCCATGAACACCTCGCGGCGGAGGGACGGCTCGAGCTCGAGAAGCGCCTCCGCGATCGAGCGGTACAGTGCTGGCTGATCCTCGACGAGCTCCACAGTCGCAGCATGCGCCATCGACACGACCTTGCCGGTTATGTAGTTGGTAAGTGGCCGACCACCGCGTCCCGAGGAAGCCAGATCCTGGAGGTAGCGGGAGACCAGGCGAGGACTCTGTACGAACCGCACGAGCAGCCGTTGATCACGAGGGCGGACACCGTAGGCGGCATCGACAAGCTCATCGATACGCTCATGACTCGGCGGCCACACCTCCTGCTGGTCGGCCGGCACCTCAGCCTCATCAAGTCCGGCATCGATGATCTTCGTCGAGACGGACCGCACGGTCACGCCATCGACCTGCAGATCCCACAGCCGCTGCTCGACACCACCTGCAGCTGCAAGCTCCCCGGAAGGCTCGAGCAAGACACGACAGAATGCGATGAGTTCTTCTGGAGAAGCTCCACTATGAAAGCGGATCTCGGAAAGACGCCGCTGATAGCACTCGCGTGCGAACCGCTCGAACGACACGAGACCCGGAAGCACCGGGTGTGCGTTGTATATGAGACCCTCTTTGGCCACCTGGAAAAGCAACTCGGGAGTGCTCTGAAGCAGTACACGGAGCTGCCTGATCGCCTCGTCAGCGCTCTCGACCGGGATGTCGCTGGTGGGTGGATACAGCTTGGCCGCCTTGTAGACGACCAACAACTGCTTGACGAACCGCTCGACAGGCTCTGGAGCGCGTTCGGGCTGGGGCTCGCTTGGGGACATCATCATCTCCGGACGACGGTGCACGCATTTGATTATGCCGCTTCCTGGTGCCAGGTGCTAATATCACGCCCATGATCGCCACCGGAATCGTCCTCGCATCCGCATCTCCACGCCGCCGCCGGCTCATCGACTGGCTCGGAGTGGATGCGCGGACACTCGCGACGAACACCGCCGAGGACCTTGCGCAGCCGCTCTCGCCACCGGAACTTGCGACATCATTGGCCACGGCCAAAGCGATCGCCGCACGCACTACGGGAGTGCACGGGACGATTCTCGCGTTCGACACGATCGTGGTCCACGGTGGCACAGTACTCGGCAAGCCTGCCGATGCCAACGACGCACGGCGAATGCTCCGGGGTCTTTCGGGCGGGGTCCACGAAGTGATCACCGGCGTCGCGATCCAAGGTGAGGGAATGGAACACCCACGCACGTTCCCGGTGGCGACCCCTGTTCACATGCGCACGCTCGATACCGCGGGGATCGAGGAGTGGATCGCCGGCGGTGAGGCGCTCGGATGTGCCGGTGCATACAACATCGAGCACCACCTTGCGAGTGTGGAGGACGACCAGTGCTTCCAAAACGTCGCAGGCCTGCCGCTCTGCCACGTCTACTGTGCGCTTGCATCCGGCTTGACCGAACACGCTCCGGAAGGCCTCTTGTGTCCTGTGGACGCGTGCAACGCCGCACTCGGAAGACACTGCCTGCTTGGGCCGGTCCTCTGCGCCGGTGTAGGCGCGCCTGCCCGGGACTAGGTGTGCGCTCGCACTGCCACGATGATCATGCTCTCATCAACAGAGACGTCGAGCTGCCTGCCTTCGTGATCGCCGAGGATCTCGATATCGTTGAATCCAGCACGCTCGAGCTCCGCCGAGATGACCCCGACCGGCATCGCGAAGTGAAGTGAGCGGCGTGAGCGGAGCGACCAGCCGCCGCTGGGATCGTCCTCGAGCGATTTCGGCCAGCTCTGGATGGTGTGGGGGGCCTGCCGCACTGCGGCATCACGCACGAGCGTGACGAAATCGAAGAGTATGCCATCGCCGCTAGGCGTGTAGTCGAGCAGGCGCATGAAGAACTTATCGCCCGCAGGCGTTTCGCGAAAGACCGGCGACATCGTCCGGATCCGCTGCTCGAGCAGCCGGTCGTGATTGAGGTAGTGGAGGACGAGCACACCCCCCGGACATAACGCAGCCGCAAAGTCGGTGAGCGCATCGCGAAGTCCTTCTATCGAACGGACGTGCGGAAGTGCGTTCCCGGTGCACGTGATGGCATCGACCTTTGAGCCCACGATACCCGCCACCTCGCCGAATCCGCCCTCGACGATGCGAACATCACTCCCCAGCCGCTTGGCGTTCTCGCGTGCGAGCTCGAGCATCTCTGCACCAGGATCGATCGCAGTCACATCCAACCCCCACGAGCGATACATGATGGAGTGACGGGCGCTGCCAGCACCTATATCGGCGATCGAGCGCACACTGTGCGTATCGAAGACGCGCCTGAAGAACGGGGCCTCGCGCGTGAGTCGCGCCTCCCAGTTCACGAGTTCATCGTACTCGCGCTCCTTGTTGTGCTTGCCGAAGCTCATCCGTTGGCCTCTTCCTTCGTCCGCGCCATCATGAGTCGTCGAGATCGAATATCCGGACCGCGTTCGCCCGCAGGATGAGATCGCGATCATGGTCGGAAAGACCGAGCTCCTCAAGCGTGCGCCTCTGCTGAAACGCTATCCACTTCCGATACTGTCCTGTGGTACCGGAGTCTGTGCCAAAGAGCACGCGTTCGGGGCCGAGTGCGGTGAGCGCACGATCGAAGACCTGCGCAAGCGTGTAGCCGTGCGGATCGTAGTCCATCCAGTTGTTGGTACCTGACGAGTCGAAGCACACGTTCTTGCACTGGTAGGCAAGACGCAGTGTCTCGTGAAGATAGCCCGCACCGAAGTGAGCGATCACGAACGGCAGGTCCGGGTAGTCGCGCGCGACCGGTGAGAGATCGGTAGGATCGGCATAAAGCAGGTCCCCCGCCGGATCGACGGTGACTCCGTAGTGCACCGTGATCGACGCACCAAGCTCGGCCGCCTTCCTGAAGAACGGCCGACAATCAGGGTCTGAGAGGTGGAAGCAACGGTTCACGGGATAGAGCTTCACACCTTTGAAGCCCGCCGCCATCTCCCGCTCCAGAAGCATCGGCGCTTCGGGGGTACGCGGGTCGATGTTGCACAGAGCCGAGACCCGTCCTGCCGATGCGTTGATGAAGTCGCGCATGTACTGTGAGTCGGGCATCACCGAGACGACGAGTGCTTTGGCGATACCGGCATCGTCGAGACGCGCTGCATACCAATCCGCTATCTCGGCAGCACCCATGTCGGGCAGCGTCTCTCCCCTGCGTCCCCACTTCCCGTCCTCCAGAGCCTTGCGCCAGCGAGGCGGCGCATCCGGCGTGCTCTCTATGAACTCGCGAACGAGTTGCACCGAAAAAAGATGTACGTGCGCATCGACCACGTCGCCCGGACGCGTCACCGGCGCGCGACCGGTCATATCCTCCAGATGTCCGCTCATTCGCTTACCGGAGGGGTCGGCTGCGCCGGCTCGGCCTCTGGTGCAGTGGGCGGTGCTGCCGGTGCGGGTGGTGCATATGCTGCGGGGGCAGCCACCGGAGCCGATGGCTGCTGCAGCTCAAGCGGAACGACTATCGCCATCACGAGATACGCGACGATGAGGCCACCGAAGTCGAAGAGCGTGACGAGCCCGATGAACGCGAGTCTCAGAATGGTGGAGTCGATGCCGAAGTATCGGGCGAGCCCGCCCAACACACCTGCGATCCACTTGTCAGAGCGGGAACGCATGAGCTTTCCGCTCATGCGCGGCATGCTGATCCGGCGGCCCGACTGCGCCCATACGATCAGCGCGATACCGAGCAGCACGACCCCGACACCGCCGCGCGCCCGACCGAACCACTGCCACGCCGTCGTCAACTGCCACGGGATGAGTCCGAGACTGCGTGCCCCGAGGAAGAAGCCTGTCACCACCAGGATCACTCCCAGGATGATCCACCCACTGTTGTCGTGATCACCAGTGGGTTGCCCGCCAGGCTGATGCATGTCTGTCACTGTCGTAGCCTCCTCGTGAATCTGCTAGTAGTACTTCAGCACGATGCTGCCGACACCCGAGTCGATCTGTATGTCCCAATACGCACCGGCGTCTGAGAAACCATCACTCTCGTACGTACGATAGTCTCCTGCACGACCCCGTGCCCACGCCCCTTCCGGATCGATCATGGAAAGTCCTTCGTCGATAGTGACACGCGCGCTCCCGCCACGCGGGACCCTCACTACGAGCGCCGACACGCCAGCGTCGATCGCAACGGGCACCGCGCCACGCGCTCTCGCTGCGTCGGGCTTCCCAAGCGTCAGGACTCCACTTGAAACGCCGGATTCGAGCGCAAGTGACGAGATCGCGAGTTCGCTCACGTCAACCTCGTAGTCCGAGACACCGGCCTTCACCATGAGATCCCAGCCCACGCTCCGATCGAGCGCAACCTCAAGACCACGCGCTGACGACATCGGCGCCCGGGCACCTTCACCTGCGGTGATCTCGACCGTAGCCTGATCACCCCGGGTCGACACCTCGAACACCGGCACGAACGGGGACCGACCCTCTGCCCGCGCGAGATCATCACCCGCTCCGACATCGAGCTCTCCTACAGCTCCGGAAATCTCTGCCGTCCCTTCGGTCACCGTACTGTCATGCGGCTCGACATACTCGAACCGGTCGCCCTCGGTAGTCGTGACCGCCAACGGCCATCCGACATGCGGCGTCATGATGAGTGCCCCGCAGGCGAGTGCGACGACTATGACAAGGCTGCCAAGGAACCGGAGCAACTCGGCCCGCATCGCCTTTCCGATGATCTCAAGACCGAGCGAGATGAACAGCACCGGCCAGAGCTTCAGGATATTGAGCCATACGTCCCACCGGAGAACACCAAGCATCTGGCCGAGCAGCAAGAGCCCGAACGCTGCGGTCGTGAGACCCTCGCCCAGATGCCTGATCGACCAGCGCCCGTGCGCCGAGCCGAACATCTGCCTGATACCGAGAGCTACCATGATGAGCGGCCACCAACGCCAGATATCCATGTCCGGCATGAACTGGCTTACAAGCAGCAGCACGCCCACGCCGATGAGCCCGACCCCCGCCCACAGGACTGACTGTTTACCTGAAGCCGATGGCAAGACAGATGGCGAGGACGTACCGTCGACTGGCTGGCCGCTATGCTGGTCCATAGGGACTCCCATCATCACCGGTTGCGACGACGCCTGACCCCTAGCCGTCCGTCGCAACGCTCTTCTACTGTGCTTCCCAAACACGGAGGCGCGCGATCCGTCGCCGCCGGACCGCATCGACACGAACGGTCAAGCCGCCGTGCTGAACGACCTCACCGCCTGTCGGTATATGCCCTAGCTGTACGAGCAGCCATCCTGCAACGGTCTCATACTCGTCCGACTGCGGAAGATCCCACCCGAGCGTCTCATTCGCCTCGTGCACCGAGAGCAGCCCGTCGATGACCCACTCACCGGGACCGACCGTGGTGATGTATCGACGCTCGCGATCGAACTCATCGGCGATCTCTCCGATGATCTCCTCGACGATATCCTCGATCGTCACGAGACCGGCCGTGCCACCATACTCATCGACGACGATAGCGAGGTGATTGTGGGCCCGCTGCATATCCTTGAGCATCACGAGGATGCGCTTCGTCTCCGGGACGAAGACGGCGGGACGCACGAATGCCGACACCGGCTCGTCCAGCCTCCTGGCCCCAACGGGTCCAACGAGATCCTTCAACATCGCGATACCTATGATGGTGTCCGCATCGCCCGAGAAGACCGGGAGCCGCGAGTACCCGGACTCCCTGAACACGCCGATCACCTCGCCGACAGGCACGGTGTCCTCGACCATGCGTATATCGACGCGAGGGACCATGATCTCCTTGGCGACCATATCCCCAAGCTCGAAGATCTCCTGAATCATCCGCTTCTCGTCCTCGAGCAGCGTGCCCTGCTCGGTCACCAGGAGCTTGATCTCCTCTTCAGTCACTCCGGGCCGCTCCGACCCGGGCGGCACGCCTAGCATCCGCGCAAGCACGTCGGTCGAGCGGGCAAGGACCCAGATGAGCGGCGCAGCAGCCGACTGGAACACACTCACCGGGCCGGCGACGAACTTTGCGACGCTCTCTGCCCGCGCGAGCCCAAGCCGCTTGGGAGCAAGCTCGCCCACCACGAGCGTCACATAGGAGATCATAAGAGTGACGATGAAGACCGCGAGCCCCGAGGAGACAGGCGTGATCCACGAGATACCGAGTGAGGAGAGCCAGTCTGCAACCGGTTCCGCCAGCGTCACTGCCGCCGTAGAAGCAGCGCCAAACCCCACAAGCGTGATACCGATCTGTATGGCCGCCATGAAGCGCCCGGGATCCTCGGTAAGACGAAGCACGGCCTGTGCGCTCTTCGAGCCGGCGTCAGCCTCCATCTTCATGACCGCACGACGCGCACTCACAAGTGCGATCTCCGCAGCAGACAGGAAGCCGTTGAAGACGATGAGGACAAGCACGAGGAGTATCTGTTGAATGATCTCGTTCATAGGCTAAGACTAGCAGTACGGCGTGGATATGGCGTGGATCACCCGCTGAGACTGCGGTCAGCTCCCGTCAGTAGCCAGGGTTGATCTTGTGCAGCACGAGAGCGATGAGCGCGAGGCGCCGACCGCGATCCTGACAGCTCTCAACGAACCGACCGATAGTCGCACGCATCTCAGCTGCGGGCTTGTAGCGGATGAGACCTCCCGCCACCGCGAGGATCCTGCCATCGCACAGCGCCTTCACCTCAGGCTCAAGCTCATCTGCACGACGGCCGAGACGTGACGCAAGTCCCTCGATGTCCAGGACGGCGTCGGGATTCCGATGAAAGAACACCAGAAGATCCCAGGTCAGAAGTGAGCGCACGTACTGGTCCACGAACTCCATGACCGTCGGTCCGAGTACACCCTCAAGATCGTACACGTTTGGCCTTCCGCCACTACACCGAGCCACTGGACATCCCCGACACGCCTACCATCATAAACGCTATCGCCGCTATGGTAGCCCAACTGACACATACCGTGCCAACGACGTGTCTGTGATGTACATCACGGACCTACAGGAGACTGTTGGAGCGGCTACGAAACGAGGGATATACTCCTGTGGTGTGGTCGGGCCGGCCTGCCGGCGAACCAAACGGCTTTCTTCGAGCGAAGGGCCCACGAATGTTCTCGCATGCAATCATCGCTACCGATCTGGGCCCATCGTCTGAGAGCATCGTCGCCTGCGCGGGTCAGCTCGGTATCCTGGGCGTACGGGACGCGGTGCTCGTCTACGCCATCGATTTGAAGCATGAGCCTTCTCCTGCCGATGATGTCGCGTTCTCCCGACAAGTCGATTCACTCGAGCGCGCTGGGATTCGCGTCCATGTAGAGACCCCGCTCGGCTATCCGCCTCATGCGATCGTCTCACTCGCCGAGGAGCACGATGTGGGCGTGATCGTGATGGGTACCCGCGGACGAGGCCTGTTCCAGACGGGGTTCTCCGGCAGCATCAGCTCCGATGTCGTGCGATTGAGCCCGGTCCCCGTGCTCCTCATGCCAGGCAACCACCTTGGCGATGCGGCTGCGAGTCGCGAGGCCGGCGCCCGAATACTCACCTCGGTGCTCGTTCCCATAGATGTCTTCGAACCGAGCGACCGCGTCTGCGCACTCGCCTGCGGGCTCGCTCCGCATGGCATCGAGCGGATGGAGTTGCTCCACGTCACGCCTTTCACATTCGAGGCGGCACGCGAAGGGCGCGAAGCACGGGCAGACGAACGGCTGACGATGCTCGCACGGCGCGCCCGCGACTACGGGGTACGCGATGTCCGCACATCCGTCATCAGGGGCAACGCGACCGAAGTACTTCCCGAGCGTATCGTCACAGGAGACTACACACTCGTTGTCCTCGCTCCACGGACGCGAGACGCGATCGAGCGCGAGATCGGCTCGGTGGCAAGCGCGGTCATCCAGTCTTCACAGATCCCGATGCTCATAGCCCCGTCTGAGATGTCGCTCTCCGGCGACTAGGGGCGCGGGAACACGTACAGCATCACGGCAAGGAAGTGCAGCACACTTCCGGCAAGCACCCACAGGTGCCATACCGCGTGCATGAACTTCACCTTCTTGAGCACATAGAAGACGGTCCCGAACGTGTACGCGAGCCCACCACCGACCAACAGCCAGACACCGGCTGGCTCCAGGTTCTCCATGATCGGCTTGATAGCGGTCACCGCAAGCCAACCCATCGAGAGATATACGAGGGCTGAGACCCATTTGGGCCGGTAGACCCAGGCCCACTCCAGACCGATGCCGATCAGCGCCAACGCCCACACCACAGAGAACAGCCACCATCCCCCGTCATCACGGATGGTGATGAGCGTGAACGGTGTATACGTACCTGCGATGAGCAGATAGATACCGGAGTGGTCGATGATCTTCAGAACATGCCGGGCACGCGGGTATGAGATGGCATGATACAGAGTGGACGCGATGTACAGCAGAAACATCGTGACACCGTAGATGATCGCGCTTGCCAGATGCCACCCATCGCCCCAGAGGGCCGCGATCCCAATCAGGATCACGAGCGCGGCGACGCTCAGCGCGGCACCGAGCCCGTGCGTGACCGCATTAGCGATCTCCTCCCCGAGAGAGTACGGGTGTCCGTGTGTTGACTGGTCGTCGACCAGCGTCATCGCCTCATCAGCTCCCCTACGTACGCCCTTCCCGTCAGCCAGCCCACTATAGCGCGCGCTGCAGGCAATATCCCCGAACCACAGCATCGGAATGTGTAAGGCGATGGCACTTGTGGCATATAGTGGGTGGCGCCGGTACAGACTGCAGCACGTGATCGCCAATGGCGCCGATGCAGCGGGGGGGGCGCGGGGACACCGCGCACCGAGATGCACTGGGACTTCAGCGAGGGGTGTCACGCGTGCCTGATGTGACAGCTGGGGTCGATGAGGGGCGTGTCCCGCAAGAGACGTTCGACCTGCCAGGTGCTTTGCTCGTCATCGGCACAGAAGCGTTCGTAACCGCACTCGTCATGTTCGTGGGCGAGCCCTGGCTGGCTTGGCACCTCTACCTCATCCCCATCACGCTCGCTGGCATACGCCTGGGTCCCGTCGGAGCAGTCGTGACGTGGGGAGTCAGTGCCGGGGTCATCGCGCTCGCCACACCGCAGGCACTTATCCAGGAAGAGTGGCCTGCTTATGCAGTGTGCCTCTTCGTCTTTCTGGTGAGCGGCCTACTCACCGGCGCACGCTCCAGACAACTTCTCGGCCGCTCGCTCGCACTCGAGAGTACATCCCCGCTCGATCCGCTTACCGGCGTGTTGCGCCATGAGTCCTTCCTTGCGCGACTTGCGAGCGAGATCGAGCGCGCCGAGCGATACGAACATTCCCTCGGCATCGTCGCACTCAGGGTACGCGGCTTCGGCGACTTCACCCGCGTGTTCGGCCGCTACAAGGCAGATGCGATGCTGGAGCACCTCGCACGCGTGCTGCGGCTCTCGGTTCGATCAACGGACCTGATCGGGCGGCTGGGAGATGACGGGTTCTCGGTCGCGCTTCCGTATGCAACACCCGATCAGTCCCATGTGATCGCCCAGAGGGTCGCTGAGGCCATCGCCACGACGAGTTTCGAGGGCGACGCACTCGAGCCTGCGGTCACTGCCGAGGTGGATACGGCATCGGCATCGTATCCCACGGATGCGACAAACGTGCTCGAACTGCTCGAAGTCGCGTGCACGGCACTCCCGCCAGAGATCTCGCAACGCGGAGTGGGGGCGACCTACCCCTCATGAGACGCCTCGCATCTATGAGCATCCTGTACCTCTTCTGGCTGCTCATCACAGCCTCCTTCAAGCCGCTGGATCTGCTCATCGGCCTGGTCGTAGCCGGAGCTGCAGGGTGGTGGGCGGAGTATTTTCTCTGGGACGACGAGCCAGAGCCGATGCCCGTCCGCACCTGGGTGAGACTCCCTCTTTATATGGCGTACTTGCTCAAGGAGATCGTGGTGGCTGCGATCTACGTGGCAGAGCGCGTGCTCGACCCACAGATGAGCATCGCACCGGCGATGCAGACCCATCGCGCACGGTTCTCCTCGGACACGGCGCGAGTCGCCTTTGCGAACTCGATCACACTGACGCCCGGAACGCTCACCGTTGATGTCGATGGCGACGTATTCATCATTCACTGCCTGCACGAGTCGTTCTCTGACGCGATCTCGAGCGGCGACCTAGAACGACGGGTCACCGTAACATTCGACAGGTAGGCGACTACGATGACTGCCTTCTTGTGGGGACTCGGAGTGTTCTTGCTGGCGAACGCTTCGCTCTGCCTGCTACGCGCCTACCTCGGCCCGACCGCACCCGATCGCCTTCTCGCCGTGAACGTCATCGGCACCAAGACACTTGTCGTGCTGTGCCTGCTCTCGTTCGTATTCGAACGCAGTCTCTTCGTCGACGTGGCGTTGGTCTATGGGCTACTCAACTTCATCGTGACCATCGCGGCCGGTCGACTCGTGGAGACCGGCCGATTGCGAGGTGAGTGGGAGTGACTTTCTTCGAGGCAGCACGCAACGCGCTCGCCGTGGCGTTCTGCGGCGTCGGGGCGTTCTTCTTCCTCGTCGGCACCATCGGCATGCTGCGCTTCCCGGACTTCTACTCGCGCACGCATGCCGCGACCAAGTGCGACACGGTCGGAGCAGGGTCCATCTTGCTCGCACTCGCGCTGCTACGCGTACCGGAGCCTGACGCTCTCAAGCTGATCGTGCTCGGCGGACTCGTCTTACTCTCGAGCCCGACGGCGGCACATGCTCTGGCACGCGCTGCGTACCGAACCGGACTCAAACCGCTCACCGGGCCGATGAGGCGCTCATGAGTCGCATCTTCGACATCATGGTGATCGCTCTGCTCATCGCTTCTGCGATCGCAGTCATCCGCCTGAAGGACCTCCTTGCGGCAGGGATCGTGTTCTCGACGTACTCGCTCATGATGTGCCTGCTCTGGCTACATCGCGGAGCACCGGACGTCGCGATGACCGAGGCCGCCGTGGGTGCCGGGGTCACCACCGTGCTGTTCCTCGTGACGATCAGCCGAACGACACGGAAGGAGCGCTGAGATGAAACGCGCCTTCACCATCACCCTGCTCATCGCGCTTGCGCTCGTCCTCCTGAACGTGATGGCCGACCTGCCGCCACACGGTTCTGCGGAGACACCCCCGTACACACACGTCGGCGCCTACTACCTCGAGCATGGTCCCGAGGAGACCGGCTCGGAGAACGTCGTCACGAGCGTCATTCTCAACTACCGGGGATTCGACACCACCGGGGAGGTCACAGTGATCGTCACCGCTCTCATGGCGGTGATCGCCGTGCTCACGGGCACGAGAGACACCAGCCAGGAGCCCGACACAGCGGTGACACAGATCGCTCCTAGCGTGGTCGTTCGCTTCATCGTCCGGGTCCTTGCACCGTTCATCCTGGTCTTCGCGGTCTATGTCATCTTGAACGGGCACATCACTCCGGGTGGCGGCTTCCAGGGCGGCACGATGCTCGGGGCACTCATCATCGCCCTGACGCTGGTGCTCGATGAGCGCAGGTCTGCGAAGCTGATCCCGCAACGATCCGTGCGGGTCATCCAGGTGATCGCACCGCTCATGTTCGTGGCCATCGGCCTCTTCGGCCTCATCGCATGGGGCGATTACCTGTTCTTTCCGCGCAGCGAGGAGCTGCGACCGATCGTCGAGATCATGCTCGTGCTCATCGAGATCGGCATCGGCGTCGGCGGTGCAGTGGTTTTCGCACGTATCTTCAGGCTGATGGCAGGCCGGCCATGATAGAAGCGCTGTGGAACAACCTAGACTACGCCGCCTCGGTGATCCTCTTCTGTATCGGGCTGTACGCGGTCATCACGCGGAACAATCTCATCAAGAAGTTCATGGGACTCAACATCATGGAGACCGCGGTCTTCGCATTCATCGTGGCCCTCGGCGTGGTCGAGAACGGAGATGCGCCGATCATGGGGGACGGCGCTTCCGCTCCGTTCATCAACCCGCTCCCACAGGCTCTGATCCTCACAGGGATCGTGGTGGCCGTGAGTACGACTGCACTCGCACTCTCGCTCGTGATCCGCATCTGGCGACAGTGCGGAACCATCGAAGCCGACGAGCTACGGGAGGCCGAGTGAGATGACCTCGTGGTCTCCACTGCTCGCGCTCTTCCTAGTCATACCACTCGTGGGGGCGGTCCTGACCCCGGTGGTGAGCGACTCCTCCGGTCGCCGCTCGTGGGGCTGGGCCGTCTTCATCATGTCCGTGACGAGCGCCATGTCTGTTTCGCTCATCGTGCGAGTACTCGAAGAAGGACCGTTCTCATACGTGATTGGTGGATGGGTCGCCCCCTACGGCATCGAGCTGCGTTTCGACGAGTTCAGTGCCTCGGTGGCGATCGTCTGCCTGCTCGGACTGCTCGCGATCGTGTTCTCGCGCCACTACGCGCCACAGGCACTGACACCGGAGCGCATCCCCTACTACTACACGCTCCTGCTGCTCAACCTTACCGGTATGCTCGGCTTCATCGTCACTGGCGACCTGTTCAACCTATACGTCTTCACGGAGATCCTCTCGCTCTCCGCATATGCGCTCGTCGCCATCAGCGGGGAGAAGACCGCCGAGATGGCAGCATTCAAGTATCTCGTCATGGGAGCGGTGTCGTCTCTTTCGATCCTCTTCGGTGTGGGGCTGCTCTACGCGCTCACCGGCTCGCTGAACATGGCCGACGTGACCAGCCGGCTCGCGGGGACAGCGCATGCCCCTCTCGTGATGGCGTTTGCAGCACTCACCCTTGGATTCATGGTGAAGGCCGCACTCTTCCCCCTGCATATCTGGCTACCCGACGCACATGCCATAGCACCGAGCCCTGTCTCAGCGGTACTGTCCGGCCTTGTCGTCAAGATCGGCATCCTCGGCATGCTGCGGGTGTACCAGATGGCGTACGGCTCGGGGGCGATCGACCTCAGCGGCCTGAACCTCACGCTCACATGGCTTGGCGCGATCTCGATCGTCATGGGTGCGTTCTTCGCTGTGTTCCAGGACGACATCAAAATGATGCTCGCATATTCCACGATCTCGAACATCGGCTACATCGTGATGGGTCTCGGACTCGCGTCCTCGTACTCGCTGATCGGCGCGAGTGTGCACGTGTTCAACCATGCGCTCATCAAGGCAACGCTCTTCCTTGGAGCCGGAGCCCTCATCCACCAGACCGGACAACGCACGCTCACGGGCCTCGCGGGAATCGGCCGTTCTATGCCGTTCACGACTGCGGCGATCTCGATCGGCGCCATCTCGATCGTCGGTATCCCTCCCACGGCCGGATTCCTATGCAAGTGGTACATCGCACTCGGCGCACTGGAAGCCGGCGAGCCGATCTTCGCTGTGGCCCTCGTCTTCGGTGCGCTGCTCATCTTCATCTACTACATCCGCATGGTGAACGCGTTTTACTTCCGCAAACCACAGGACGCCGGAGCACCAGCCGTCCATGAAGCACCCCTCACCATGCTCGTCCCCGTACTCATACTCGCAGCGCTCTGCTTGATCATGGGCATCCTGGGAAGACTGCCGCTGAGCTTCATCGAGCCCGCGGTGACCCGCCTTCTCACTCCGTTAGGAGGCGGATAGATGGAAGTCGTTGATGCACGCGTTGCGATAGCCCCCGCCATCTCGCTCCTGTGCGCCGCACTCGTGTTCGCGGCTGCCGATCACACGTTCTGGCGTCGGTTCTTCAGCCTCTCCGCGGCACTCGCAAAACTCATCATCGTCATGTCGATGCTTCCCGGGGCGCTCAAAGGCGTCGTCTACACGTTCGACCTTGTCGAATTCACCCCCGGTGTAGGACTTGCATTCCGGGCCGATGCGCTCGGCATGTTCTTCGCGGTGGTCTCCTCGACTCTATGGTTGTTCACCTCGATCTATGCGATCGGCTACATGGAGCGAGAGCCAAACCGGCGACGCTTCTTCGGGTTCTTCGCACTCTGCGTATCGACCACCGTCGGCGTGGCCTTTGCCGAGAACCTACTCACACTGTTCCTCTTCTACGAGACGCTCACCATCTGCACGTACCCACTCGTCGTCCACGATGAGACGCCCGAGGCGATGCGGGCCGGGCGAACGTACCTCGCCTACACGCTGACCGGCGGTGCATTCGTGCTGCTCGGCTCGATCTGGACCTACCAGCTTGCGGGCACGATGACGCTCTCGCAGCCAGGCATCCTCACGATGGAGGCCGGGCGAACAACGCTCACCGCACTCTTCGTCTGTCTCATAGCGGGGTTCGGTGTGAAAGCGGCGATCATGCCACTCCACGGCTGGCTGCCGACCGCAATGGTCGCACCCACCCCGGTGAGCGCGCTCTTGCACGCGGTCGCAGTGGTGAAGGTCGGTGCGTTCGGCGTCCTGCGTACCATCTATAACGTGTTCGGGGTGGACCTGCTTCAGGAGCTCGGTGTCTGCGACTGGCTCGCGGCACTCGCCGGCATCACCATCATCGCCGCATCGGTCATCGCGATCTTCCAGGACAACTTCAAACGACGGCTCGCATTCTCCACGATCAGCCAACTCTCGTACATCGTGCTGGGTGCCGCCCTGCTCTCCCCACTCGCAGCGACTGCGGCGATCGTGCACATCGCCAACCAGGCGTTCGCGAAGATCACGATGTTCTTCGTCGCAGGCTCGATTCAACGAACGACCGGCAAAACGGCCATTCATGAGTTCGCGGGGATCGGCTACCGGATGCCCTACACGATGGGCGCGTTCACTGTAGCGGCGCTCAGCTTCATCGGCATCCCGCTCTTCGCCGGCTTCGTGACCAAGTGGTATCTCTCGCTTGGTGCCCTCGAGAGCGATCAATGGATCTACGCGTTGGTGATGCTGGGGAGCTCGCTACTGAACGCCGCATACTGGCTGCCCATCATCTACACGGCATTCTTCAAGTCCCCGCGTGAAGATGCGCTCGTGCACGAGGCGCACTGGACGATGCTCGGACCGACGCTCCTGTGCGCCGCATACGTACTACTGCTCGGCATGACCGTATCTGTGCCGGGCATGCCCTTCGCGCTTGCACAAGCCGCGGTGAAGTTCGTCTTCGGAATGTAGAGGTGGTCGGAATGGAGACCGAAGCGACCCGATCGATTCTCCCGATGCTCGCGTTCGCACTGCCCATTGTCGCAGCGATGCTCACCGTCCCGGCACGACGGCTGTCGGAGCGCGCTCGTGACGTGTTGCTGATCGGCACTGCCACGGCCGTGGCAGCCGCGGCGCTCGTCCTTGCGGCCGGCGTGGCCGGTGGAACAGTGTACGAGATGTACATCCTGCAGCTCACACCGAAGATATGGATGTACATGCGCGTAGACGCCGCAGGAGCGCTGTTTGGTGCCACGGTAGCCGTACTGTGGCTGCTCGCGCTCGTGTACTCCCTGGGTTACATGCGCGGCGAACACCGACTGGGCCGATACTACAGCTTCTTCATCCTGTGCCTGGCCTGGACGATGGGCCTGGCGTACGCGGGCAACCTGCTCACGTTCCTCATCTTCTATGAGCTCTTCAGCGTCCTCACCTACCCGCTCGTGGTCCATGAGGAGACGCCGGAGGCCATGGCGGCTGGCACCAAGTACATCATCTACATCCTGGTCGGCGGGACGCTCGTGCTCCTGGCGATCGTGCTGACGTTCTTCTCTGCAGGGACCCAGACGCTTGCATCGGGAGGCATACTCAGCGCAGACACCGATCCGATGACGCTTCAGGCCATCTTCTGGTGCTTCCTCATCGGGTTCGGCGTCAAGGCAGCGATCGTACCCCTCCATGGATGGGTACCGGACGCACACCCAGCCGCTCCTGCCCCGTTCTCGGCGGTCCTCTCCGGCGTCATGGTCGCCGCAGGTAGCTTTGGTATCATCCGCATGATCTTCCAAGTCTTCGGCGTAAGCCTGCTCAAGAGCCTCGACCTGGCACCGTACCTGACCGGGTTCGCCGCGTTCACGGTCCTGTTTGCTGCCGCGCTCGCAGTCAACCAGGAGAACCTCAAGCGACGGCTTGCATACTCCACGATCAGCCAGATGGGCTATGTGACCCTCGCCATCTCACTCCTCGGCATGCAGTCCACCATCGGCGCGCTCGTGCACATCACCAACCATGCCTTCATGAAAGGCGGACTGTTCCTGTGCGCCGGCCTGTTCATCCGCCGTCTCGGCGCATATAACGTCCATCAGCTCGACGGCGCCGCACGCCGCATGCCGGTCACGGCGGCATGTTTCACGATCGCCTCCCTCGCGATGATCGGCACCCCACCACTCTCGGGGTTCACGAGCAAATGGTACCTCGGGCTCGGGATGCTTGAGACCGGCAATCCCTGGCTGCTGGCGGTCCTACTCGGCGGTGCGCTGATGGCGGCGATCTATCTACTGCCCATCGTCTACCGCATGTACTTCCGCGAACCGGCGCTCACTCCCGAGGACCTCACCCTGACCGAGGGGCGTGAAGCGCCTATGACGATGCTCGCTCCGCTCGTGGTGGCGACGATCATCACCATCGGGCTCGGCATCGGCGCCTCGTTGCCTGGCCTGCCCGTTGCGCTCGCACGCATGGCCGCCCAGGCGTTCTTCCAATAGGAGCGGATGATGGATGCAGGAAATGCGGCAGCAGTCGCCAGCGAGGTAGTCCACCTCACGGCGAGTCCGCTACCCGCGGCTCTCGTGCTTGGGCCGCTCGTAGCCGCGATCTTCGTGCGCCCGATCGGCAAGCGCTGGCCGGGTGTCCGAAACGCGTACGTGGTGGCCGTGACCGCAGTCACGCTCCTCGGTGCCGCAGGGCTGATACCTCTCATCGCCGAGCACCACCGTATCCAGACTGTGGTGCCGGCGCTCCTCGGCGAACTCACGTTCACCGTGGACTCGTTCTCCATGCTCTTCGCCCTGTTCACCACTTTCGTGTGGTTCGCAGCCACTCTCCACTCACTCGACTACCTCCAGCATGAGAAGAATCATGACCGCTATCACACGACCACGCTTATCGTTCTCGCCGCTAACCTGGGGGTGTTACTCGCCGGGGACCTCGTGACGCTCTATCTGTTCTTCGAGGCACTTGGGCTCGTTGCGTTCCTGTTCATCATCCACACCGGGACCGACGAGGCGAAGAAGGCATCCGTCAAATACTTCTGGATGACGGTGATCGGCGGCTTCGCACTCATAGGTGGCATCTTCCTCACATTCGCACTCGGTGGAAGCGGTGTGCTTGAGCCGCTTCCCGCAGGTCACGGCGATGAAGTACTCCGCTGGATGGCAGCACTCCTGCTGATCCTCGGTTTCGGCGTGAAGGCCGGTATGGTGCCCGTCCATGTATGGCTGCCCGACGCCCACCCGGTGGCGCCAGCACCCTCAAGCGCACTACTCTCAGGCGTGATGATCAAGGCTGGCGCGTACGGCATCTTCCGGGTGGTCACGGCGCTCTTCCGACCAGAGGTGGCCGAGACCGTGGAGGAGAGTCTCTGGCACTTCTCTCAGCAACTCGGCCTGGTGGTGTTGTGGATCGGTATCGCCACTATGTTCATCGGCGTCTTCCTGGCGCTCCAGCAGTCCAACGCCAAGCGGATGCTCGCCTACCACAGCGTGAGCCAGATGGGCTTCATCCTCGCGGGCATCGGCGCAGCCGGCTACCTTGGCGCACACGGGGCGATGGGCGTGGCGGGTGGTCTCTATCACGTGGTGAACCACGCCCTCTTCAAGGCGTGCCTCTTCCTCGGTGTGGGCGCCGTGTACTACCGCACGCACTCGCTCGACCTGTATCACACGGGTGGCCTCTGGAAGAAGATGCCGATCACGTTCGTGTTCATGTGCATTGCGGCCGCCGGCATCACCGGCGTGCCGTTCTTCAACGGGTTCGTCAGCAAGTGCCTCATCCACCACGCGATCGTGGAAGCGTGGGAGTATGAAGGCCTTGCCTCTCTTGGTATTGCGGAGAAGATATACACCATAACCTGCGGGGGCACGGCGTGCTCCTTCATCAAGCTCATCGGACTGATGTTCCTCGGCAAACCGAAGATGGAGTACGGCCCTGAGGTGACTGATGCCCCACCGCGCATGCTCGTCGGTATGGGCATGCTGGCAACCGCTATCGTCGTGCTCGGCTGGTTCCCGCAGATCATCATCAAGGGCGTCTTGCAGCCCGGGCTACACACCTGGGGTCTGCACGGCGACATCCTCGACCACTACCTTGAGCACTCGTTCCTCTCCGGGGCCGATATCATGACTGTCGTGGTCGCGTTTGCGCTCGGCTTCACGTTCTTCTTCGTCGGCATGAAGTTCCACCTCTTCCATCTTCATGCACCGCAGTACTTCAGCATCGACTGGTGGTACCGACAGGCAGCGCATGGATTCATCGTACTGTGCGTCGCGATCGACCGGGCCTATGAGGCCCTGCGGGGTGGGGTGTCGCGAGGCCTGCGCCTCTCCTACTTCTCGTACCGAGCCGGTGCCGATCGGCTCGGACGACACTGGCGACTGGTCACTACCACACTGCTCACGGGTGCTCCCGGCGCGAGAGACCAGCATCTGATGCAGCAGGCCTATCTGACACTCGAGCGCGAGCGCCAGGATGAGGTCCGGACAGCGATCTCGCGTGCTTCCGGCGATGTCGGGGTGGAAGCCGTGCGCGAGATAGCCGGATATATCGCAGGGAGGCTGATGCACGAACGCATGGGGGCGCTCGCCGATGCGATGCGTCACGGCGGTCTCGAGCACGCACTCGCCGTCCTGGCGGCATCCGGCCCCACACTCGCCGAAGCACGTGCGCCGATCGCTGAAGCCGCCATCACACTCGCGCCAAGGCGAGCGCGTGGCGAGTCCATCACGCGCGATATCGGCGCAGCCGTCAATTCGCTTCTCAGCAACGAGCGGTTCGACCTGCTCGTAGTCGCGAAGGCAGCACCAGCACAGGTCACGCTCGGCCATGCGGCCGACACTCTCGGCGCAGCGCGACGTGGGCTGCCCACGACAGACGAGATCGGCGCCGCCCATGCGCAAGGCATGAACAGACTGGAGCGGATCGCTTCGTGGGCGGTAGAACTGCTCCGGCTCGTAGTGACCGGTTTCTCTCAGGAGCGATCCGGACGATTCCCGGGATACCAGCTCGAAGAGGAAACCGTGGTCCGGACGCGACTCCAGATCCAACGATACGCCCGAGACATAAGCGCGAACGTGGCGATCGTCTTCGTGGTGCTGCTGCTGTTCGTCGCGGCACTCACCTGGTAAGACGTGGCCAGGCCTTGGCCGGTCCTGCGATACTGGAGGCTCACCGGCCGACGGGAGAGTGCCATGTGCGAGTTCTGCGTCCAGCACGGCGATGGTAAGAAGTGGTATCTCCGGGCCGAGAACTACGCCGACGACCTCGCAAGCGATACCGCCCGACGCGAGCTCATGATCGACTTCGTGACCGGGTTCGACCGCCGCATGAAGCGCAACATCCCCCTGCTGAGGGTCGTCAGGGCGGCCCCCGCTCCGATCCGCTCGGCGTTCACAGCACTCACGCGTCCCCGCCAGATCGCCGACCACTTCGGCCAGCCGGTCCCGATCGAGGAGTGCGAACAGATATTCGACATCGCCACGTCAATCACTCAGCTCCCCTGCGTGTGCCGCCACTTTGCAGGAGCCCCAGAGCGCGGCTACTGCCTGGGCGTCACGATCACCCCCCGGGACGATCTCTTCGCCGAGGCTTTTCGCGACTACACCAACGGCCCCGACACCTCGACGTTCCAGCAGCTGACACGCGAGCAGGGCACGGGAGTCCTGCGCCGCGCCGAAGACGAGGGGATGATGCACTCTGTGTGGACCTTCAAATCACCGTTCATCGCAGTGATCTGTAACTGCAACCTTGCCAGCGGATGCATGGCGATGAAGACGACGCTCGAGCTCGGCTACCAGACGATGTGGAAGGGCGAGTATCTCGCGCACGTGGACGAGACCGAGTGTATCGGATGCGGCGCATGCGTGGAGCGCTGTCCGTTCGACGCCCTGGCCCTTGATGAGCAGCGGTGCGCGATGGTGGATACGCAGGCGTGTTACGGCTGCGGCATCTGCCGTTCGGCATGCCCTGTCGATTCGATCGCACTCGAGGATCGCGTAGCGGTCGCCTAGGACTCAGACGAAGTCTCATCCATGATCGAGAGTGGCAGTATCAACGTGAAGACAGAGCCCACGCCGGGCGTGCTCTGGACGTCGATAGTCCCGTGGAGCGCGGCGGCGGTTCGGAGGCTCATCGGCAACCCGATCCCTGCAGCTGGCGCGTGCACCTCGGGTCCCTGGAACAATGTCGCGATCCGACTCTGGCTGATTCCGGGGCCTGTGTCTGCAACCGCCATCGAGCAGTGCCCATCATCCATGCGTGAGACGGTCACCGTGACCCCACCGCGCTCCGTGTAACGAATCGCGTTCGAAAGCAAGTTGAGCATGATCTGCTGACACATGAACCGGTCGGTGTGGATATTGATCGGACGCTCCCCGGCCACGAACTTCAGCTTGAGGTGTTTCTCGTCGGCGAACGACCCAAGACCAAACAGGACCGACTCCACCAGTCCGACGAGATCGAACTGTTCGGGCTCGAGAGACTCCCTGTTCGGATCGGACTCACCGGCCTTGGGCAGCGTCGTCACGAAGCCCGAGAGTTGTCGGCCTGCCTGAGCGATCATCTCTACCTGACGACGCGCCTCATCCGTCAGCTCACCCGCCATACCGCTCAAGAGCACGTCCGAGAAACCCGTGATCGTCTGCATCGAGGTGCGCATCTCCCGCGCAAGGCTCGCGAACACCATATCCCGCGCGGTCGAGGACTGCTGCAGTTCGGCGTTGGTCCGCAGCAGGTCCTGGGTACGCTGACCGACGATCGTCTCGAGGTTACGCTTAGCGCGCTCGAGCTCCGACTCCATGCGCTTGCGCTCGGTGATGTCGTGGATCATCACGTAGAGCACGCGTCGCCCACCGACCCTGATGGGGCCGACGTTGATCTCGACATCCCGAAGTCGGCCCCCCGAGAGCAGTTGCTTGCTGGCGAACCGCACACGCATCCCGTCGGCAGCACGAGCGAGCTCCGCCTGCACCGTCTCGGCCGAGAGAGCATCCGTCTGCAGGATACTCATCATCATAAGGTCGTCACTACTGTGCCCGTAAAAATCGCATGCGGCCGGGTTGGCGTCGATGATCTGTGTCGTGTCGGGGTCGATGAGCAGGATCGGGACCGCGCTACCCTCGAACACGGCAGCGTAACGCTGCTCGCTCTCCTTCAGCTCACGCTGCGCGAGCAGATCTCCCAGCAGCCGTGCAGCCCAGACAGCGGTGACGGTGAACACTGCCGAGATGCCCGGGATATCGCTGAGAGGCTCGCGCCAGAGCGCGACCATGATACCGATCTGCTCGCCGGCCGGATCAAAAAGTACAACGCCTGCGTAACTTTCGCATCCTTGCTCGCGAAAGGGCAGCTCATCGGGATAAGCCTCCCGCAGCTTCTCTGGAATGCACACGAACCGCCGACCATTGAAGCTGTCGGTTGGCGTGTTGCGCACGTCGAAGGGCTTGAGCGGGAACCCCACGCCGTCAGCCCCCCAAGACGCGATCACCCGCGCTTCCGCACCAAACCCACGCTCGAACTCCACTATGTAGGTGTGCGCAGCACCCGTGAGCTCACCGAGCCTGCCGACCATCTCCGCGAGACCACCCCTGGGGGAGCCGGCATCGACGGCCGCCAGCTCACGAACACGGGTGGCAAGCGCATCCAGCACCAGAATGAGTGCCCCCGAAAGCGCTCCCTCGGGCCCCCGTGTAGGCATGATGAGCATCGTGATCTCGGACACCTGCCCGTCGGCGATGCGCATCTTCGTACGGAGATCGAAGAACGGATGGGCGTCATCGGCACGAGCGCTGATGACCGTCCACAGATCGGTTCCGTCGTGCACGTGGACGTGCGGGGACATGTTCGTGCCGCGCATCAGGAGCGGCATCGCCGACGTATTATGCATGACGACTCCACCACCGGCCTCACAGAAGAGTGCCGGGACCGCGACCGCATCGAGCAGGACCTGCATCCAGGGTCGGGTGGTCGTCATAGCCATATCGGGCGCGGATGCGCCGCCCAGGCAAGTCTCCCTGTCAGCCACAGCGGATCTCCATTCCTTCAGAGCGCAGTGTGATCATGACGATAGCATGCGACGCCCCAGCGTGTTGGTGAGCACGACCCCTGCAATAGCCACGGCTCCCCCGATGAGCGCCAGTAACGTCGGCACCTCTCCGATCCATACGAACGCGATGACAGTCGCCGAGACAGGCGACAGGTAGAGGAACGTCGCAAGGCTGGAGGCTGGCATGCGCGCAAGAGCGTAGGACCAGAAGAGATACGCGAGCGCAGCAGGAAACACACCCAGATACACGACCGCCAAGGTGGATTCCAGCGAGGCGGAAGGCATACGCGAGAGAAGCCCCGGCGCCCAGACGAGCATCGGCACGGTGCCTGCCCAGATGACGTACGTGGTGAACTCGAGCGGCCTATACCGGGAAAGCAGTGGCTTGGAGATGATCGAGTATGCCGACGTGACGAGTGCTGCAAGCCCGATGAGCGCGGCGCCCGGCTCGATCCCCACGCCGTCGCCCCCCTCCCCGAACGCGATCATAGCCACGCCGACGAACGCCACCACAATGCCGACCCACCCCCATACCGTGAGTCGCTCTCCGAGGAAAAACGCTGCGAGCGCAGCAGTAAACACCGGGGCAGCAGCGATTATCAGGCTCGCAGCTCCAGCGCTCACCGTCTGCTCGCCGTAGTTGAGCGCGACATGATAGACAGTGATACCGAGCAACCCGGCAAGCACGATGCGACGCACATCCCCGGAACGCGGCAGACGCATGCGGGTAGCGACGGCATAGACGCCGAGCACTGCCGATGCGGTACCGAAGCGCAGCAGCGCGACCTCGCCCGGACTGTAACAACGCAGGCCGACCTTGATCGCTGCGAACGCCGATGACCACAGCATGATCGTGATCGCAACAGCGATCACGATCCTCGTACGGGGCTCGATAGTCATCGCGTCGTGCATGCGTGAACGTGCATGTGTGCCTTTCGGAACGGAGCGTGCGGCGACCGGGTGCGCGATCGAGACCGACGCACGGATCTACTCGAACTTCAGCATCTTAACGCCGATACCAAGCATCACGCTCGCGAATCCGACAAGAACGAGCGCCGGGATCACCGCCGCTCCAGCTCCCTGGTTGCGGAAGACCACGTCGGTGAGCCCCATGACCGCCCAGCCCGTAGGCGTGAACTTCGCGAGTGTCTGCATGAATGACGACACGATCTCGAGCGGCCACATGCACCCACCGATCATAGCCAGACCTGTGGACACGAGTGGCGAGAGGCCACTCATCTGATCGCGTGTACGCACGAGTGCGCTGACCATCACCGCAAGGCCGGTACCTGCGAGTATGTACGCACCCAAGACGAGTGCCACGCCGAGCGGATCGCGCCCCCACGGCACATCGAAGAACAGCGCCCCCACGAGTACGAGGATGAGCGCCTGCACGGTCGCGGCAAACACCGTCCCAAGTACCTTGCCAACGAGGATCGTTGTCCGACTCACCGGCGCTACCATCAGTCGCCGCAGTGTTCCTTGCTCTCGTTCCTCGAGGATGCCACCGGCGCTGCCAAAGGTCATGAAAAGGATAAACCACACGGTGAAGCCGATAGAACTCTGTGTCGCACCGCTCGCGATCACGCTATCACCGCGGACCTCCGAGGCGCTGACCACCCGACCCTCGGCAGAGATCGGTGGCTCGGGCTCCCACTTCGCATCCACGGCATCGTACACGTCCGCGAAGCCACCCCCCGAAGGGAGCACGTTCGTGATCACACGCGCAGCCTCCGCGCTGCCCGAGAGCCTCACCGCGATCCCCTGCACGACCGAGAAGACCGCGAATGCGTTCTGGGATTCGGGATTTCGCACGAGCTCGATGGTAGCGTCTGCCGACTCAAGACCCTCGCTGAAACCTTCGGGTAGCAGGACCGCCACCGATGCATCTCCTGCCGAGATCGCTGCCTCCGCCTCGGTGCGGTTCACTTCGCGGAGCTCGAACGCTTCCTCGGCATCGATGAGCTCGCCCACCTGCGCCGCATAACGGCCACCGTCCTCATCGACGAACAGCACCTCTATAGCGTTGACCTGCCCGGCAGAAAACGACGCGCCGAAGAGCAGCGTAAGTGCAAGCGGCAGGAGGATCAGTCCCGCGAGCTCGGCAGGATTACGAAGCAGTTGGATGGCGTTCAGCCAGGCGAGAGAGAGTATCTTGCGTATCACTCGTACCTCACCCGCCAGGCGCCGAAACCGAGAAGCACCATACCGATCAGAAGCACGGCGCCTATCCCGGGCAGCACGTCGACAAGACCGCCACCCCTCATGAGTTCGAGGAACGAGTCGATCGTCCAGTAGACGGGCGAGACGACCTGCAGCGGATGCAACCACGAGGGCAGCTGCTCGATGGGGATCATCGCACCACCGAGCGCGGAGAACAGCATGATGAGCGCAGGTGCGATGCCACCGATGGCACGCTCCGTCTTGCCGAGAGCAGCCAACGCCATGGCAAAACCAGCTGCCGCTACGACCTCAGCGAACCCGACAAGCACTACCGCAAGCGTGCCCACACCCCAGTCCACCGGGAAGAGCAGGCTCGTGCCCGCAAGCAGGACGAGGAACTGTAGCGCACCGATCACCGCCACACCGAGCGCTTTACCCCCTACGATCTCCTTAGCGCTCGCAGGAGTGGCCATCATCCGCGCGAGTGTCTGCTCGCGACGTTCACGCGCAAAGGAGAACGCACCGAACATGCCGCCAAAGAGCAGGAACATGCCGGACATCGCTGCAGCGTAGTACGACAGCATCGGGATCTGCTTCTCCATCTCGATGTCGATTTCTCGAACGTCGACCGAGTCGAACCCGAGCTCGGGCATACCGGCTCCCGACATCGGCAGTCCTCCGCCTGGCAATGCCTCAGCGATGGCCCGACCGGTGATGATCTGCGCACAGGCGTGCGCGACCCCTGCGCGCACCACACCCGTCCAAACCCCAGCGCTGATCTCCGAGCCGGGATCCTGCGGGACTTCGAGTGCGACCGGCTCCCCCGACTCCACCTTCTCCGTCAGATCGGCCGGGATCACAAGCGCGGCAGTCAGGTCTCCGCGCTCCACCTCGGTGCGGACCGCATCAGAGTCCTCGCGGATGTGCACATTGAAGACCGCGTCGATCTCTTCAGCTGACGTCAGGCCCTCGACGAACCGATCCCCTATCTCGCCGGCATCGTCGTTGACGATCGCAACCTCGGCATCGAGGGAGTCGCCCTCACCGACGTTGCCGAGCGCAGAGCCGAGGATGAAGATGAGCGCAAGCGGCATCGCGAGCATCACGAGAAGCGCCCCACGATCGCGCACCGTGATCCGCAGATCCTTGACGGCGATCCGCCACAGTCTGCCCATGGTCAGTCCCGCAGACTCTTGCCGGTGAGGTGCAGGAACACGCTTTCGAGGTTCGGCTCGGTCACCGTGATCGACGTGACGTGCGCCCCCTCGCTCTCCAGCGTCGCCACCAGTCTCCCGAGTATCGACCCGCTGCTGCGCGTGAGTACCCGGATGGCCCCGTCGGTCCGGTCTGCCTGGCGCACGCCGTCTATCCCCTGGACATGCTCGAGGACGCGATCGGTCACTTCGGTGATCCGTACATCCACCACGTCCATGCCGCCCACCACATCGCGAAGTTCTCCCAGAGTGCCCTCGGCGATGATGCGCCCATGGTCCATGATGGCGATGCTATCGCACAGATACTCCACTTCTTCCATGTAGTGGCTGGTGTAGAGCACGGTCATACCTGCGGCATTGAGCCCCTTCACGGTCTCGAGGATGTGGTTACGGCTCTGCGGATCGATGCCCACTGTAGGCTCGTCCATCAGAAGGACCTTCGGCTTGTGCAGGATGCCGGCAGCGATGTTGATGCGCCGCTTCATGCCGCCCGAATACTTCTCGATGCGTTCCTTCGCGCGGTCGGCCAGACCCGCCAGTTCGAGCGCCTCGGCGACAGCATGGTCGAGCGCACTTCCACTCAGGCCGTACATGCTGCCCCAGAACCTGAGGTTCTCCGTGGCCGTGAGAGTCGGATAGAGCGCGACTTCCTGCGGCACGACACCGAGAGACTGCTTGAGTGCACCGGGCTCACGAACAGCATCATGCCCATCCACCACGATGGACCCTGCCGTGGGATCGATCAGGCACGACACCATCGAGATGGTCGTAGTCTTACCGGCGCCGTTTGGGCCGAGCAGCCCGTATACCTCGCCCTCCCGGATACTGAACGAAACATCATCGACGGCCACCAGTTCGCCGAAGCGTTTCATGAGCCCGTTCACATCAACGATCGCGTTCATCGGCCCACCCTCGTAACGACTCCATCCGCACGTGCGCCCCACGAAACACGACATGGGGCATCGAGACGCTACCCGCCAAACCCACTGCCTAAACGCTCGCAGGCGTATCGCAACTACCAGAACGGCCGGCCTCCCGTTACCGGGCGACCGACCGAATCTATTCGTGGTGGACGAGATCGGATTCGAACCGACAACCCCCTGCGTGCAAGGCAGGTGCGCTCCCGTTGCGCCACTCGCCCGGGACAGCCCGAAAGGGCTGGCAGTCGGAGAGTATAACATCTGCAAAGCCTACAGGCATGGCTTCCGCCGGGTGGATATATAAGCGGCGGGTACGCGCACACCGCGCACCCGCCGCCAAAATCACAGACCAGAGTGACTGTCGCACCGCCCGAGTCACCCCTTCAAGGGGCTGTTGTTGGGAGTTCTTGGCCCGGCGAGCGCTTCCGCCCCCGGCCGCACCCCCACAGATCACAGAGGCTTATGCCCGGCGTCCCTTCATATTAGCGGGACCCTTCATCGGCCACTCTGGTGAACCACCAACGCGCTATGGGTTCGATGGCTTCACCTCGATCCAGTGGAGGCAACGTACTTCTTATAGGGTCTCTACCCCCTGCACTGTAAGCCTACGCGCCTCTACTGCTTCAGCGCATCGAGCGTCGCACGCATCTGGTCCTCTGAGACCTCGCCCACCAACAGGTCCTGCTGGCTTCCATCGCGGCCGAGAAATATGAAGGACGGCACGAACTGAAGGCCGAACCCATCGGCAAGCTCTGCTCCTTCAGGATCCGAGTCGACATTGATGATGCGGAAATCGACGACGCTTTCGTACTCTGTCTTCAGCCTGTCGACGACAGGCGCCATGCTCTGGCAGCTTGGTCACCAGTCGGTGTAGAACTCATACATCACCGGCAGGTCAGACGGCGCTACCTGCGGTGGCTCCGTCGATGCAGTCTGGGCTCCTCCGGCGAGCGCACCGTCCCACTGCGCGATACCATCACCAAGATCGTACACACGCTCGAAACCCATGGACTGCAGAAGCTCGGCCGCACTATCGCTGCGGTCACCGACCGCACAATACAAGACGACCGGCTCGGTCCGATCCCACCCCTCTGCCACCTGCGGCAGATCGCCCAGCGGGATGTTCTCGGCACCCTCGATATGTGCTCCGGCGAACTCGGCCGCAGTCCGCACATCGACGACACGGGCCCCTTCTTCGCTCAGCCTTACAAACTCACTGTTACCGATGAGTCCGGGTGGTGGTGTACCCGATGAGAGAGTGATGACCGCCACCACGATAACGGCGGCGCCTATCGCAAGAGCGATCGACTGCGAGCGCTTCATCTGACCTCCGGATGAACGTGACGGACATGAGATACCCCTACGGGTATGTTATCAGCAACAGATATGCCGTTTCCGATGCGTACCGATCCTGCCGACGTGGCACAATGGACTTGGTATGTCCCGACGCTCCACCGCTCGGTCACATCAGCCCTACATGAGGTGATCACCAATCGACCCCCAAGCCGACTCTCTACGTCCACGAGCCGATGAGCCGCTCCGGGGGGAGCTGCTTGGTGCCGACCGTCTTGCGTCTGCTGCCCGGTCGCTAGCGCGCCGCCAGCGCTGGACCTCCGAGTCATCGCGTAATCACACCCCGGTGCTGGAACTGGTGGAGAGCGCGTCGACCGAGTTGGCCGGCGTTTACCGAACGCTGGTCTCTGATGCGCGCGATGACATCCCGGTCGCCCCGGCAGCCGAGTGGCTTCTGGACAACTACTACCTCGCTCAGGAGCAGATCGCACTCGTCTCAGAGGACCTGCCCACCCGGCACGGAGCTGAGCTACGCCGCCTGACCGAAGGCCCGTTCAGGGCATACCCACGGCTGATGGAAGCCATGGCTGTACTACTCGCCCACACCGACTCTCACATCGATGAAGATGCACTCGTCGGCTTCACGATGGCCTACCAGGAGGTCACCCCCCTCACCATCGGTGAGGTGTGGGCCGTCCCGATCATGCTCCGTGCCGCGCTCATCGAAAACCTGCGGCGACTGAGCAGGCGGATCCTCGAAAGCCACCAGGCGATCGTCGGTGGCGAGCGGTTCGCCGACCGGCTGATCGTAGCCGCTGATAGTAGCCCTGCCGAACTTGCCGAGCGTATCGCCGAGCTCGATCGCGCGCACGCGGACGCTCCACCCGCATTCCTCCTCCGGCTTTCCCATCGACTGATCGGCCACGAGACCGGCCTCGATCAGCTTGCCGACTGGCTTGAGGTGACGCTCGAGCGTCATGGCGCCGATCTCGAGCGGCTCACAATGGCCGAACACCAGCAGCAGGCGGCCGATCAGGTCTCTATCGCAAATGCGATTACCAGCATCCGCTTCCTCGACGCCCTGGAGTGGCGGAAGTTCTTCGAGCAGGTAAGCATGGTCGAGCAGGTGCTTCGCGAGGACCCCGCAGGTGTCTACGGGCGGATGGACTTCGTGAGCCGGGACCGGCTTCGCCACACCGTCGAAGATCTTGCCGAGCGCGGACCGCTCGATGAGATCGAGATTGCCGAGGCAGTCATCAGCCACTGCCTTCAGGCACTCGCCACAGATGCGGCGGACACTCGACGAGCACACGTCGGGTACTACCTCATCAGCGAAGGCCGGTACGCGTTCGAGCACGCGATCGGCTACCATCCGCGTCTTCGCGAACGACTACACCGAGGCCCGCTCACCGCCCGGGGTGCCATCTACTGGGGACTCCTCGGCGTCACGACACTGCTTCTTGCCGGGGCGACCGGCTGGTTCGTCGCCACTGCGACCGATCATCTCTGGGCCGGCGTGCTCATCGGACTGCTCGGCATCCTCCCCTTCTCCGATGTCGGCATGACGCTCGCAAGCCGCCTTGCCTCCTGGCTGTGGCCTCCGCGCACGCTTGCGAAGATCGACCACCGCCTGCCCGTCGCTCGCGCTCACCGCACCATGGCCGTGTATACCGCACTGCTCACCTCACCCGCGGCCGCCAGGCACGTGGTAGACAACATGGAAGTGGGGTTCCTCGCGAACCGCGATCCCAACGTCCGCTTTGCGATACTTGCGGACCTTCGCGGAGGAGACGCGCAGCACGCACCGGCCGACACCGCCGTGATCGACGCAGCCCGGGCAGGCATCGCCAAGCTCAACAAACGATACGGAAGTGATAGCGACCGACCGTTCCTGCTCTTCGTCCGGGGACGGCGATGGAGCGAGGCCGACCAGACCTGGATGGGCTGGGAGCGTAAGCGTGGCGCGCTGACCGAATTCTGCCGCCTCCTTCGTGGGGCGACCGACACGTCGTTCATCATCGCCGACGCCGACCCCGCCGGGTACGCAGGTGTCACGTTCGTCATCACGCTCGATACGGACACCATCCTGCCGCGTGACGGTGCACGCAAACTCATCGCCACGATCGCGCACCCGCTCAACCGCGCAATGGTCGACCCGGTCACCCGGACCGTCCGTCACGGCTATGGACTCGTACAGCCCCGGGTCTCCATGTCGCTCGAGGGCTCGGATGATAGTCTCTTCGCCTGGCTCTACTCAGGCATCACAGGCGTGGATCCATACGCCGGTGCTGTGTCAGACACCTATCAGGACGTCTTCGGCGAAGGGTCCTTCACAGGTAAGGGCATCTTCGAGGTCGATGTGTTCAACGCCGTGCTGGAAGGCCGTTTCCCCGAGAACACCCTCCTCTCGCACGACCTGCTCGAGGGCTCGTATCTGCGGACCGGCCTCGCCTCGGATATCGAGGTCTACGACGATCAGCCGGCGAGCTACATATCGCACTGCGCACGGATCCACCGGTGGGCGCGGGGCGACTGGCAGACACTACCGTGGCTCTTCCCCCGGGTACCGATCGAACAGGGCACCGAGCGTAATCCGCTCACACGACTGCATCGCTGGAAGATCACCGATAACCTGCGGCGATCGATCACCCCCCTGGCGACAGTACTCTTTGTCATCGTAGGCTTCATGTTGCTCCCGGCGCCCTCCTGGGTGTTCCTCGGCATCGTCGCCGCGACCCTACTCTTCCCGCTGTTCTTCGGACTGGCCGACTCCCTGCTGCGTCGCTCACCTTCCGACACGCGCAGCGAGCGCAAGACATTCCTCTCCGACGTTCGCCGTGACACCCTTCGCACCGCCCTGAATATCGCGCTGATACCACACCAGGCGCAGCTCATGACCGACGCCATGATCCGGGCGCTATGGCGCATGACCATCAGTCACCATGACATGCTCGAATGGGAGACCGCAGCAGAAGCCGAGAAACGACTCGGGGTAGGAGTGCTTCGGGCGTTCGCCTCCCGGATGTGGCCGTCTATCGCGCTCGTCGTCGCGGGTGCAGGCGTGATCGCAGCCGTCGCAGGCCCTCTCGCAGCCCTTCCGTTCATCCCAATCCTCATCGTATGGGTGCTCTCCCCGATCGCCGCATGGCATGCCAGCCGTCCGACCGCCAAGCCCATCTCGGAGATCACGGCTACCGACGTCACTACGATGCGCCGCACGGCGCGTAAGACATGGCGGTTCTTCGAAACGTTCGTCACCGCCGGAGATCACTACCTTGCTCCCGACAACTTCCAGGAAGATCCCAAAGGCGAGATCGCTCACCGGACCTCCCCCACCAACCTGGGGCTGCAGCTCCTGGCGTCCGTAACCGCGTACGACCTCGGCTATATCACCGTCGAGGGACTTGCTGAGCATACGTCGCGCACGCTCACGACGATGACCGGCATGGAGCGGTTCCGCGGCCACTTCTACAACTGGTACGACACGACGACCCTCCAGCCGCTGCGACCGACGTACGTATCGACCGTGGACTCCGGGAACCTCGCGGGGCACCTGCTCGCGCTCCGGGTCGCACTCCTGGAGGCGAGCGAGCGACCACTTCTCGGCCCCGAGATCCTTGACGGCATCGCCGACACCGCACGCCTCGCCCTCGAAGACCTCACCTCGATCCGACTGCCAGATTCGACCTCCAGCGATCGTACCGAGATCCGCACCGGGCTCGAGGAAGCAGTCAGGCGCATCGCACTCGACACGTCACCCACCAACCTCGGCGAGTGGCGTTCGCTGTTAGACGCGCTCAGCGCACTGATACACCCGCTCGAGGACCGGGCCGATCGGCTGGTCGTCGAGGCAGACGCCGACACTCACGCGATGCATGCTGCCGCCTCCGTACGCGCAGTGAGCACGCTCATCTCCGATGCACTCGAGCTGCTCGACGTGTACGCGCCGTGGGCTGCCGAGGTGCTCGCGGCCGTGGGATCGCACGGGGGCTTCGAGCCGCTTCTCGACTACGTGCCGAGCCTCACTGGCCTCGCCGAGGGCCTCGACACCGCACTCGCGACGCTCGATGCCACCGCCGAAGCAGGGGGCGGGGACGCAGCGTGGGCCGCCCGTGTCGCCAACGGTATCCGCTCCGGAAGACCGAGTGCCGAGACACTCCTCGCCCGTATGCGACTCTCGGCCGACATCGCGCGTGAGATGTGGGAACACACGGACTTCGCCATGCTCTTCGACGAGCATCGCCTACTGTTCTCGATCGGCTTCAATACCGCCGAGGGTCGCCTCGACGACTCCTACTACGACATGCTCGCAAGCGAGTGTCGCCTCGCAAGCTTCCTTGCGATCGCAAAGGGGGACGTACCCCAGGAGCACTGGTTCCGGCTCGGCCGTGCCGTGGCGCGCACCGAGAGCGGGACGGCGCTCGTGAGCTGGAGCGCAAGCATGTTCGAGTACCTGATGCCGCTGCTGGTGATGAAGTCTTGGCCCGATACGCTACTCGACCGCACATACGCGAACGTCGTGCGTCGACAGATGCAGTACGGCCGACAGCGCGGTGTCCCGTGGGGTGTGTCCGAATCGGCATTCAACGCCAAGGACGTAGAACTCACCTACCAGTACCAGGCGTTCGGAGTACCCGGCCTCGGCCTCAAACGCGGTCTCTCGGCCGATATCGTGGTCGCGCCGTATGCCACCGTGCTCGCGCTCATGGTCGCACCCCGGGAGTCGCTCGAGAACCTCAGCCTTCTCACCCAACAGGGTGCCGAGGGCTGGTATGGCTACTACGAGTCGATCGACTACACACCCGGCCGTGTACCAGCTGGCAAGAAGCGTGCTGTCGTCAAAGCGTACATGGCGCACCACCAGGGCATGAGCATGCTCTCGCTCGGCAACATGCTCTGCGGGTTCCGTATGCAGGAGCGCTTCCACTCCGATCCGCTCGTCGCCTCGGCCGAGCTACTCTTGCAGGAACGCGTACCGCGCCGGGTCCACATCGCCGAGCCACGTGCCGAGGAGGTCGAGTTCGTGCGGTCGGTACGTGAGGTGCCGCCACCCATCACCCGGGCATACCCGCTCGCCGATACACCGGTGCCTGCGACGCACTTTCTCTCCAACGGCTCGTATTCGGTCATGGTCACCAACGCAGGCGGCGGCTACAGCCGCTGGCGTGACCGCACCGTGACGCGCTACCGGGAGGACATCACCCGGGACTGCTGGGGAACATTCTTCTACCTCAAGGATGTCGAGAGCGGTAAGGCCTGGTCGGCCACGTTCCAGCCCACACTGGCCGAGCCTGACGACTACCACGTGACGTTCTCGAGTGACAAAGCGGACTTCCGACGGGTCGATGGGGATGTCGAGACTCATACCGAGATCATCGTCTCGCCCGAAGACGACGTCGAAGTCAGGCGCATCACCATCACCAACCACGGCACTAAGACCCTCTCCCTCGAAGCGACGTCTTACCTGGAGATCACGCTCGCACCACGCGGTGCCGATCGTGCGCACAAGGCGTACAGCAACCTCTTCGTGGAGACCGAGGCTCTCGAGGAACACACCGCGCTGCTGTTCTCTCGTCGCCCACGCTCCGCCGAAGAACCGCGTCAGTGGGGCATCCACCTGCTTGCCTGCGACTCCCTCGACTCGTGCTCCTGGTCATACGAGACCGACCGGGCAGCGTTCCTCGGCCGCCTGAACACCCCCGCAAACCCGGACGCCATCTTCGGAGACAGCCGCCTCGCGGGCACGACCGGTGCCGTACTCGACCCCATCTGCGCGATCAGGCAGCCACTCGTGGTGCCCCCGGGCGAGAGTGCGCGTCTCGCGTTCGTCACGGGTGCTGCCGAGTCACGCGAGCGGATCGAGTTCCTCGCCGAGAAGTACCACGACATCGCCAACGCACAGCGCGCCGCAGACCTCGCCTGGTCGACCGGTCGTATCGAGCTCCGGGACCTCGGCATAACGCCTGAGGAGTCCGTCACATACCTGCGACTTGCGTCCCGAATGCTGCTCACCGACCCACATTCGCGTCTCAAAGTGCACACGGAGGTCGAGAACCGACTGCCGATCTCCGGCCTCTGGGAGATCGGCATCTCGGGTGACTACCCCATCCTGCTGCTCAAGATCGAGCAGATCGACCAGGCGCCGCTGGCTCGCCAGGCACTCCTCGCTCACCAGTACTGGCGAAGCAAGGGATTCAAGACCGATCTTGTCATCCTCAACACCCGCCCGACGGGCTACGCCTCCGACCTCGATGGCCGTCTTCGTATGCTTCTCAGGACTGGTCACGCCCTACAACTGATAGACCGCCCCGGTGGGGTCTTTCTGCGCACGGCCGACCAGGTGCGTCCCGAGGTCCGGAACCTCCTCGAAAGCGTCGCTCGGGTGGTCATCGAGGGTGACCGTGGACCGATCACCCTGCAGCTCGACCGACGCGCCCATCGACCCGAACCGCTCTCCACGTTCATACCATCAGCGCGACCCGTGGAGTACCCGGCTCCGGTGGTGGAGCGTCCGGTACTGCAGTTCGACAACGGCACCGGCGGAGTGGACCCCGAGACCGGCGAGTACGTCATCGTCCTCGCGCCTGGCCAGACCACACCGGCACCCTGGGCGAACGTCATCGCCAGCCCACGATTCGGTACGCTCGTCTCCGAGGCCGGCATCGGGTGCACCTGGGCAGAGAACAGCCACGAGAACCGCATCAGCACGTGGAACAACGACCCCGTCTCCGACGGCACCGGCGAGTGCATCTATGTCCGAGACGAGGTCACCGGCGAGTTCTGGAGCCCCACACTGCTGCCGGTGCGCAGTGACGGAACCCACGTCATCCGACACGGGCGTGGCTACTCACGATTCGAGCACACGACACATGGCATCGCCCATACGCTGGACTGGTTCATCGCAGATGACGCTCCTGTCCGCATCGCGCGGCTGCACCTCACCAACACCGGTGAGAACCCACGCGATCTCACGGTCACACACTTCGTGGAGTGGAGTCTCGGCGACTCGCGCAGCGCAGCGCAGCAGCGGGTGGTGACCTGGTGGGATGAGCCCGCCTCCGCGCTGATGGCGCACAGCTGGTTCAACCTGGACTTCCCGGGGCGTCCCGCGTTCGTCGCCTCCGACATCGCCGGCGGGTCCTACACCGCGAGCCGCACCGAGTTCATCGGGCGCAACGGCACCCCCGCATCTCCTGAGGCGATGCGCCGGACACGCCTCGGCGGACTCACCGGTCGATTCCACGACAACTGTGGGGCACTCATGCGCCCGGTCACACTCAAGTCCGGTGAAAGCGCCGAGATCGTGTTCCTGCTCGGCCAGAGCGAGACGATCCCCGACGCTCGCGCACTCATCGCGCGACTACGCAAGCCGGGTGCGGTCGACACCGAGCTCGAGACCGTGAAACGCGCGTGGGACGAGCGGCTCGGCGCGCTCCGGGTCACCACCCCCGACGCCAGACTCAACGCGATGGTGCCCTTGTCGCTCTACCAGTCACTCGCGTGCCGCACGTGGGGTCGCACCGCGACGTACCAGTCCTCCGGCGCGTTCGGATTCCGCGACCAGCTCCAAGACTGTCTCGCGCTCATCGACTGTCATCCGGGGATCGTACGCGAGCACATCATCGAGGCGTCCCGGCACCAGTTCCCCGAGGGTGATGTGCTGCACTGGTGGCAACCGGTATCGGGCCGCGGTGTCCGGACCCGCTTCACCGACGATCGGCACTGGCTGCCCTTCGTGGTTGCCGAGTACATCAGCGCTACCGGCGACCTTACCGTGCTCGATGTGGAGACCCACTATCTCGATGGCCCCGCGATCCCCGAAGGCCGGGAAGACGCATACCTGCAGCCACAGCCTTCACTCCTGACCGGCACCGTATACGAACACTGCCTCACTGCCCTCGCGCTCGCGCCGACAGGACCGCACGACCTCCCGCTCATCGGTGGTGGCGACTGGAACGACGGCATGAACCGTATCGGCACGGATGGTATCGGTGAAAGCGTATGGCTCGCCTGGTTCCTCGACGTCACGATGCGAAGCTTCGCCGATGTGTGCGATCTCCGTGGCGACACCGACGCATCCGACGGGCTACGCACCACCGCAGCGTCGTTCATCGAAGCTGCCGAGCGTGCAGGATGGGACGGCGCGTGGTACCGCCGTGCATACTTCGATGACGGCACGCCTCTTGGCACAGCGAGCGCCGAGGAGTGCCGGATCGACGCGATCGCGCAGGCGTGGTCGGTGCTCTCCGGGCAGGGCGAACCCGACCGGGCACGTCGCGCCATGGAGAGTGTCGAGAGCGAACTCGTGCGATGGGATGACGGCTTGATCGCACTGCTCACACCCCCGTTCGACCGCATGGAGCACGATCCCGGCTACATCAAGGGCTACGTCCCCGGCGTCCGCGAGAACGGCGGGCAGTACACGCACGCCGCACTGTGGGTCGCACTCGCCTACGCGCGGCTCGGTGACGGCGATGAGGCGGTATCCCTGCTGAGCCTCATCAACCCGCTGAATCATGCGCTCGATGCCGATGCGGTCGCACGCTACAAGGTGGAGCCATACGTGCTTGCTGCCGATGTCTACGCGGTGGCTCCGCATACAGGTCGGGGCGGATGGACCTGGTACACCGGCTCGGCGGCATGGTTCTATCGCATCGTCGTACGCGAAGTACTCGGCATACGTACCGAGGCCAAGGGTGACGCACGCTCGCTGGTTGTGGACCCCTGCATCCCGAAGACATGGCCCGGGTTCTCGGCGTCGTTCCGCCATGGGTCCGCACGCTACGACATCACGGTCGCTAATCCCCGCGGTGTGAACCGTGGTGTGGCTCATGTATCGCTCGACGGCGTACGGCTTGAGACGCTCGAAGTGCCGCTCGCTGACGACGGAGCGACCCACTACGTGACAGTCGCGATGCTCGGCGCATAACGGAACACTGACGATGTCCATCTCTTCTGGCGGCCACATGAGTGGGTATATCCACTCATGTGGCCGCATCTTCATGTTGCAGACACAGTCATGTCCCCAGACCTGCGTAAGGAGACGGTGTGGATACCCTGTCGCTTGACACCATCATGCGGCTCGCCGAGCCTGCATCAGGACCACAAGTGTCGATTTTTCTACCCACGCAACGGTTCGGCCCAGGGAGCCAGGAAGGCGACTCGACCCGGCTTAAGAACCTCATGCGCGAAGCACAGATGGCGCTCGAGGCGCTGGGTCTGAAGGCCGCCGAAGCCGAGCAGCTACTCGGTCCGGCTCAGGAGCTGCTCAACGACCGCCCTCTTTGGCTTCGGTCGCGTGACGGTCTTGCAGTCCTACTCGGCAAGGATACCCAGGAGGTGTTCCAGTTCGATCTGCCGGTACCGGAACACGTACGCGTGGGCGATCGGTTCTGGGTACGCCCATTGTTACCGCTACTCGGACGAAAAGAGACGTACTGGGTACTCGCACTGAGTCAGAACCGTGTACGCCTGCTCAAAGGCGACCGGTCGACGCTCCTCGAGGTACCCGCCGAGGAGATCCCAAGCAGCTTGAGAGACGCGCTCAAATGGGAGGACCCCCAGAAGCCGTCGCTCCAGTTCCACACCGGAACAAGCGGCACTGGCGGCCACGGTCAACGCGCTGCCGTGTTCCACGGATCGGGTGAGGTGGACGCCAAGAAGGAAATCGTCCGCTTCCTTCGTGAGATCGACCGTGGGCTTCACGAGTATCTCGGTCACGACCATGCGCCCCTGGTGCTTGCCGGCGTCGACTCTCTCATCCCGTACTACCACGAGGTCAGCGACTGCCCGATGCTGCTGGCCGACGCGGTCTCCGGCAACCCTGACGCCCTCGGCGACCAAGTGCTGCACGAGCTCGCATGGCCGATCGCAGAAGCAGCTTTCGGACAAGCGGGCGAGGCCGTCCTGAGGATTGCCGACGAAACCTGGTCGTCACCGCTGGTGACGACCGTTCCACGGAGCATCCTGGAGGCCGCAGGGGCCGGCCGTGTCGCGTCACTGCTCCTTTCTGAGGCTGCGGGCTGGTGGTCTCAGACGACGGACGAAGCAGCTGTCACGGTGCATGAGGGCAACCCCACCGACGAAGAGGACCTCCTTGAAAGCGCGGCACTCGACACACTCACCCGGGGCGGCGAAGTGCTGTCCTTCCCGGCCGATCGTATGCCACACGGAGAGTCGGTCGTGGCGCTCCTGCGGTACTGACCTCTATTCAGAAATGAAGGGCCCGTCACGTCAGTGACGGGCCCTTCACGCTACTTGTATGAGGTCGCAAGCCTACGCCAGCCGCTGCACGCCGATCCCTATCAGCCCCGGCCCGGTGTGGACCACGAGCGCAGGGGTGAGTTGTTCTTCGATCGCGTAGCGATAGTCCGGAAGGCGCTCCTTCATCGCCGCAAAGAGCGCTTTTCCCTCCACGGCGGCGGCGCCTTGCACGACCGCGATGTTGTACTCCTTGGCGCCTTCGGCGAACTCCACCGCCTTGTCGAGCGCCATCTTGAGTGACTTCTCACGTCCCCGGGCCTTACCCACGGTGTAGTAGATCCCGTCCTCGTTGCATGCGATGACCGGCTTCACGTTCAGAAGCATGCCCACCATGCCTGCGACCAGACCGATCCGCCCGCCTTTGACCAGGTACTCGAGTGTCGCTACGCAGAAGAGGAGTGCCGTGTTCTTCACGGCGACCTCGACTTGGCTACAGACCTCGGCGAACGGGAGCCCCTGCTCGATGAGTTCGCCGGCACGGATCGCCGCAAAGCCGCTGCCGATGCCGATGTTCTTCGTGTCGACGTAGTGGGCCTCGAGTCCTTCAGGCTCCGGGCCGAAGTTGCTCAGCATCTCGAAGGTCCCGCTCAGGCCGCTCGAGATGGTGACCACGATGACCTTCTCGTAACCGTCGGCCTTGATCTGCTTGAAAAGCCCAGTCACCACAGCAGGGCTTGGTAGCGATGTCGAAGGGACCTCTTCGGAGAACCGCGCATAGACCGTATCAGGGTCGATATCCACCCCGTCCTGATACTCGGCGTCCTTATAGATGATCGTCAGTGGGGCGACGTACATGCCGTACTTCTCGCGGTATTCGCGAGGTACGTCGGATCCCGAGTCGACCAGAATCGCTATCTTCTCGACGGTCATACGATCCC
>JAVERH010000119.1:0-6696 GCA_034007245.1 Coriobacteriia bacterium
GCACAACGATGCGGGGGCCCGTGGAGCGGCTGGGATGTGGTTCTCATGGCCCGGCAAGCAACAGCGACGGCCTCCCCCATGGATCTGGACCGCGCACTCCGCGCTGCTCTGCGGCGCCTGGGGGTTATGGAGGCGTGAGGAACCCGGTTGAAGCAATAGCGGTGTGGGTGATCAAAGGGTATCGGCGCTTCATCTCACCGATGCTTCCACCGAGCTGCCGGTTCACACCCACGTGCTCCGCTTACACCCTGACCGCGATCGAGCGGTATGGGGTGCTTCGTGGGGGGTGGCTCGGGGTGAAGCGAATCGCGCGGTGTCATCCCTGGAACCCAGGTGGACAGGACCCTGTGCCATAACACGCGCGCGCGTGGTGTATAGTGTGAGGATCGCGTAGACCCCCGGCAGAATCCGGAGTGGACCTGGACCCACGAAGACCTGCTGCCAAACCCGAGGAGGTTGGCGTTTCGTGCTTGCACCTATTGAGAAGTTCCTGTTCGACGTCCTGCAGCTCTTGTTCGGGGTGGTGCACGACTACGGATTCGCCATCATCCTACTGACTGTAGCAATCCGTGTCCTTCTGTTGCCACTTACCATAAAACAGACGAAGTCCATGTACGAGCTCCAGCGTATCCAACCGAAGATCAAGGAGCTGCAGGAGAAGTACAAGAACAACCAGGAGAAGCTCCAGGAAGAGACCTTGAAGTTCTATCAAGAGAACAAGGTCAACCCGTTTGGGGGCTGCCTGCCGATGCTACTCCAGATGCCGATCTTCTTCGCGTTGTTCCGGATGCTTGGTACCGCTGGCGAGACGCCGGGTCTCTTCCCTCAGCACATCCAGACACTCTCGGATTCGGCCGCGGCCGCCGCATCGCGCTTCTGGGTGATTCTGCCAGATATCACACTATCAGCAGGCCAGGTGTACAAGGGCGACGGTCTCGCTGACGCTATCCCCTACATCATCTTCGTCCTGCTCTTCGGTGCAAGCACACTGGTCCCGCAACTTCTTCAGCCCGGGGCACAGGCTCAGCAGCGCCAGATGGCCTACATGATGTCGGCGATGATGCTCTTCTTCGGTTGGAGTGTGTCGGCCGGTGTGGTGCTGTACTGGGTCACCCAGGGCTTGCTCGGAGTGGTGCAGCAGTTGATTCAGACGAAGATCTATAAGGCCCAGGAGGGACAGGCATGATTGACGAGGTCATCACGGAAGGCCCCTCTGTCGAGGATGCGATCGATGCCGCGCTCGAGCAGATGGGCGTGCAGCAAGATGCGGTTGAGTACGAGGTCCTTTCCGAGCCCAGTAAGGGTTTGTTTGCCAGCCGCAGCACCGGTGCGCGTGTGCGAGTCTGGCTGCGGCCTGACGCCACCCTTCGTGAGGACCTGGATGAGATGGCGGAAGTCGAGCTGGGCGGCGAGTCTGATGAATCGGCAGAGGACGACCTGTCCGATGATGAGCTTGATGCCATCGCAGACGCCGGTGCGGCGGCGATTCAGGCGATTCTCACGTCAATGGGCCTTCAGGGCGGCATAGACGAGTACGAGGGTGATGAGGGTGAGATCATCCTGGATATCACGGGTGATGACCTTGCCGTTCTGATTGGGCGGCACGGGAGGACCTTGGACGCGCTCCAGGTATTGGTCTCGACAATCACTAATCGGAAGCTCGACACCCGATACCCACTGGTCGTTGATGTGTCCGGCTACCGCCACCGCCGTCGGGTCAAGTTGGAGGAGATAGCGCGGGGAGCAGCCGATCGTGCGGTGAGACAGCATCGGGCAGTGCAGTTGCGCCCGATGAGCAGCTTCGAGCGTCGCGTGATCCATGTCGTTCTTCGTGACGACCGCCGTGTGGTTACCGAGAGCGAGGGCGTGGAGCCGCGCCGTATGGTCGTTGTTCGCCCGCAGTAGGTCTGGGTGACGATCAAGGGCCCGCACGCCGCGGGCCCTTTCTTTGTTGGAGAGACTCCGCGTCGTTGTCCAGTATCGTCAGACCATTTCCCCGCGTGCAGGGGTCTGTCTCGTGCGGCCAAAGATCGCGCGTCGGCCACCGGATGACCAAGTTGGGTGAACCATTGAATCGAGTCGCTGCTGCGGCGTCCGACGCCGTAGACTTTGTGAGAGAGCGGGTGTCGGCCGAGACGACAGCAGGTCAGGGCGGACCCGAGGCCAGTCCAACGCAGAGCCCACAACGTTCAGGGCGATATGTCCAAGTCAGGCTCGCACCACACCATCGTGATCCTCCGACAAGCCTCGCACGCGTCCGGATGTTTCACGTGAAACACTGTTGCTCGCTACCAGCAAGGGGGCCGACACAGGTTAGCTTGCGTTTGTCGCTGGGACAGGCCAGTATGTTTCACGTGAAACACTCCACGACACACTACCCGCTCTCGGCACACAGTATACTGACTGTGTTGTCGTCGGCAGGCCTATCTGTTGACGAACATCAGGCCCAGCAACTCGCCGACAACGCAGAAGCCGTGCTGGCGGCCAACCAGACTATGAACCTCACGCGCATCGTGGACCCCCTGTCCTTCCTGCACCTGCATATCCTCGATTCCTTGATGCCAATGACATTGGTTTCCCTCGTGGGTCTCCGCGTGCTGGATGTCGGATCAGGCGCTGGATTTCCAGGTCTGCCGTTAGCTATTATGGGCCTCGATGTCACGTGTTGTGAGGCCCGACGCAAGAAGGCCGATGTCATCTCCTCCATCGCGTCACAGATCGGCGTCGATGTTCGCGTAGTACCGCAGCGGGCCGAGGAACTCTCGGCAACCGGGGAGGTGTGGGACGTTGTGGTCATGCGCGCAGTGAGCTCACTCTCCTCACTGGTCGAGCTTGCCGCCCCCTTGCTTGCCAATGACGGCGTACTGCTGGCCATGAAGGGCCTGCGCCAGGTGGATGAAGAGACGCGGGCTGTGACAGTCTGTGGACTTGTCGGCATGCGGCTGAGAGAAGTCCACGAGTACAGACTCCCGGCAGGAGAAGAAACGCGCACACTCTACGTGTATGAGCGGGTAGGCGAACCAAAAGTGTCGCTACCCCGTCGTTCCGGACTCGCACAGACTCAACCGTTGGCCTAGAAGGGCTTCACGTCCCTCTACCGCGAACCTATACTGTTGGTGTAGCGACGGGAACGGGAGGAGCGTCAGTGGTGGATCCACAGAGCGCGGAAGGCAGTACCGGCATGCGAGAAGCCGTTGTTCTTGCCGTCGTGAATCAGAAGGGCGGAGTCGGCAAGAGTACGACTGCGGTAAACTTGGCCGCCAGTCTCGCCGACCTCGGAAAGAAGATCCTCCTCATAGACCTCGACCCCCAGGGAAACGCGACCTCAGGGTACGGGCTCGACAAGAACCAAAGAGAGCAGTGCGTATACGATGCGCTCCTTGGTGAAGTGCCGATCGAGCAGTTGATCGAGCCCGTCGAGGTTGGTGGCGTGTTCATTGTGCCCTCGACGATACAGCTCGCCGGCGCGGAAATTGAGCTGGTGTCTGCGTTCAGTCGCGAAACCAAGCTGAAGAGTGTCATCCAGCCTGTTCTCAGGGACTTCGACTACATCATCATCGACTGTCCACCTTCACTCGGCTTGCTCACCATCAATGCGCTCACGGCTTCGAGCGGTGTCCTCATTCCAGTGCAGTGTGAGTACTACGCCCTGGAAGGACTGACGAAACTCCTCGAAACAGTGCGTCTGGTCAAAACCCAGCTGAATCCGGGTCTCGATATCTTCGGTGTGGTCATGACGATGTACGATCGGCGCACCCGACTCAGCCAGCAGGTCGTGGATGAGGTTCGCGACTTCTTCGGCGAACAGGTCTTTGAGACTCTGATTCCCCGAAGCGTTCGACTGTCTGAGGCACCGAGCTTCGGGCAGCCGGGTGCCCTCTATGATCCGACTGGTCGTGGTACGGATGCCTACCGGCAATTGGCGAAGGAAGTGGTTTCCCGTGTCTAAGCGAGGCCTTGGCAAGGGTCTGTCTGCACTCATACCTGGAGCAGGTCAGGAAGTCGGCGGCGAAGTGCTTGATCTCGGGATAGATGAGATAGCCCCCAACCCGAGTCAACCGCGGACCGATATCAATGAAGATCAGATCGCTGAGCTGGCAGATTCGATAGCGAAGGTAGGAGTTCTTCAGCCTATCCTCGTCCGCGCGCATGGAACCGGATACCAGATCATCGCGGGTGAGCGACGGTGGCGTGCATCCAGGGTGGCGGGGCTCGCTCGAGTGCCGGTGCGAGTCATGGCTATCACCGATACCGAGGCGCTGGCCCTCGCACTGATAGAGAACCTCCAGCGCTCGGACCTGAATCCGATCGAAGAGGCACGGGGGTATCGGCGGCTCATTGCCGAGTACGGCATGACACAGGCTGAGTTGGCTGATAGGGTTTCCAAGTCAAGGTCTGCTGTGACCAACACGCTGCGCCTCCTTGACCTCCCTGACGACATCCAGGAGTTGCTCTACGAGAGCCGCCTGAGCGCTGGCCATGCGCGTGCGATTCTCTCGATCGCGGATGACGACCGGCGGCACACCCTCGCACGCAAGTGCGTCGACGAGGGTTTGTCCGTCAGAGAGGCTGAGAGCCTGGCGAAGCTGCTGGCCGCAGGGGCAAGCATAAGTGCTTCCCGTCCTGTCAGCCCGAAATCGTACAAGGTGGTTGCGCGGAAGCTTCGCAGGTTGTTGGCCACCAATGTTCGGGTTCGCCAGACGGCCAAGAAGGGGAAGATTGAGATCGACTTCCATGACGAGAGTGATCTTGAGAGGATCGTTCGCCTTCTCACCGAGGGTGAGGGTGGCCTGGAATCGGGGGGTGCCTAGATGCGTTCGAACAGACTGGCGTACTTCGTCATCGGTATGTTCATCGGGGCTGCTGCGGGAGTCATTGCTGGACTTATGTTTGCTCCAGTGTCGGGAACCGAGGCGAGGAGGCGAATCGCCAGCGAGGCGAGTCGCCTCGGCGAGGTGGCCCGTTCGGTTGCTGAGCGAGCAGAAACAGCCGTTGAGACAGTGGGCTCACGCATGGACCACTACCTCGGCCGCGATGAAGAGGTTGCGTGGCGCAAGGTCCAGGAGATCCGCGATGGTGTTCAGCGCTACTCCCGGACGGTGATGTCGTCCTGATGTCAGAGTGGCGTCGTACGCTCTACGCTCCAAGATCGGAGGGGGGCGTATGTCGCTTCATGTGCTCATCGGCACCGCGAATGCAGGGAAGACGAAGGCTCTGTACGGCCGCCTGATAGAAGGCGCACGCGAGTCAGGCCGGGCACTTCTCCTCGTGCCGTCTCCTGCAGATGCCTCACGTGCCATGGCTGAGCTGTCGACCTTCTCCGCTACCGGCGTCGAAGTCACCACCCTCGGCTCTCATCTTGACGAGTGCTGGCGAGCGTACGGTGATGGCCGGAGGCTCGTGACGCCAGTCGAGCGTGCTGTGGTGTTGGAAGAATCTGGTAGCCATGTGGACTCGGGGTGTCTTACCGGCTCCGTTGGAACCGCAGGGTTCCGTCGGCTGCTCGCGAACCTGGTCCAGAGAGTTGCCGAGTCTGATGCGTACGCAGGTTCCGCCACGCGCACCTGTGCGACCCCGGCACAGGGGATCCTTGCCCATGTCGACGCGTATCGCGACGCACTGGTCACCGCTGGCCTCGTCGAGCGCGGCGAGGCATACCGCATACTAGCGGATCAGATGGGGGATTCGATGCTCCCGCCGTTTGTCGCCCTCTGTGGCTTCACGGGGCTTACAGGCCCGCAGGAGCGCTATCTGATCGCGGCCTCTCGTGATCGCGATGTGCTGATATCCCTGACATACGCGATCTCGGTCCCAGCTACGGAGTCCGCCGCCGGGCTCGTTTCGCGACTCAGCGCCCACGGCACCGTCGAAGCGGTATCGGCACCCTCGCGCGACAGCGCCTCGCCGGAGCTTGTTGCGATCGAGCAGGGTCTCGGTTCAGGGGCTGGAGCGATTGTGAAGACCGCCGGGGCTGTCGTCGTATCAGAGGCATGGGGAGCTTCATCGGAGTCAGCCCGGATCGTGAGAGAGATCCAGGACGCCGTGGCTGAAGGTATCCCAAGTGAGTCGATCGCTGTTGTCTTCCGCGACCCCGCACTGCACATAGGATCGCTCCGGCAAGTGTTGCGGGAGGCAGGGATCGCGGCCGAATGGGACGTGCAGGTACCTTTCGAACGCACGGGCATCGGGAGGATCCTTCTGAGCTTGCTGGCCGTGTGCGCAGGGACCGCTGACAGGGTCACATGGATGGACGTGATGAGGTCGCCCTACAGTCCGGCCACCGGGCCCGAGCTTGACGACCTTGATGCACGCATACGACGGTCGGGGATCACCGGTGCCAGTGCGGCCAATCGACTTGAAGCATGGTTGAGCGGCGAGGCGGCGCGGTTCATTCGCGCGGCACATACGGCCTTCGCAGGTCTCGGGTCTGCGGGCTCAGAGTCCGATTGGCATCAGCTGGCGATCGGTATGCTCGGCAGAGCATATCCCCCAGGCGCGATACTGGACCTGGACGGGATGCTCGATTCGGCAGCGGTGCGGGTACTGATCGAGGCGATCTCTGGCCTGACGACCGTCACTAGCAAGCGTTCCGCCCATGAGGTTCTTGCTGCGGCATTGAAGGGTACTCCGGTATCCGTCGCCGCCGACGGTGAGGTCGGTCGGATCCAGGTAACGAGCGCTGAGCGGGTCAGGGGG
>JAVERH010000120.1:0-6601 GCA_034007245.1 Coriobacteriia bacterium
CGCCCACATGACCTGTTCGAGATTGAACGGATCGACGAAGTCGTCGACCATGATGAGTATCTTGGTGTACGGCATACCGTGCGGCGTGGAGAGCACGCGCATGGCTGCACCCTTGGCGTGACCACCGTAGCGAGGCTTGATGGAGACGATGGTACCGATGCCGTGCGTGTACATGGCGTTGACCGCCTGCACCTCAGGGAAATCGGTCTTGAGCTGCTTGTAGAGCGGCACGCTTGTGTTGAGCGCCATGAGGTAGTCGATCTCGGTCCACGGCATACCCAGGTACAGGTTCTCGAAGATCGGGTTGTTGCGATGTGTGATACGCGTGATCTGCACTTCGCACTGCAGCCGCGAGCCAGAGTACGAACCGGGGAACTCGCCGAAGGGCCCTTCCACGACACGCTCACGCGGGATGATGTATCCCTCGAGGACGACTTCGCAGTGGGCGGGAACGAGCAGGTTGGGGTCGGTGTCAGCCGCGACGATGTCCGTGGGTACGCCGTCTTGCAGAGCGCCGACGAACTCGTACTCGCTCTGAGCGTAACCCACTGGAGTGGAGGCCATAAACGTCACGAGCGGGTTGTTGCCGAGCGTGATCGCGATCGGCAGTGGCTCGTTCTTGCGCTCGGCCTTTGCGAGCTGAATGGCGATATCGTGCATCGGCAACGCCTGGATACCAACGCGATCCTTGTCCTTGACCTGGATGCGATAGGTACCGACGTTGAGCCGATCGAAGTCGTCCGGCTCGTCGGGATCGTAGGAGATGACCGACGCCTTGGAGAGGAAGAAGCCACCGTCCTGCTCATTGATGCGGTACAGCGGCAGCACCTCGAAGAGGTTGATGTCCTCGGTGATCGTGTTCTCCTTGCAGAGAGCCTCGTCACGTGAGAGAACATTTGGCGGCACCGGGAACTTGTCCCAGCGGCGGTTCAACTCGACGAACTGCTCCTTGGTCGGTGTGTCCTTGGGCATACCCAACATGAGCGCGTGGTTGGCCCAGGAGCCGTGCGCGTTCGTGACGACCGTACCCTCGTAGCCATTGATCTTCTCGAAGAGCACCGCGGGGCCATCCGTCATGCGGGAAGCGGCACGACCGGCAGCACCGATATCGGGCTCGGGCATGACTTCGTCCTTCACGCGGACGAGCTGACCCTCCTCCTCGAGAGCCGCCAGGAACTCTCGGAGATCCTTATAGACTCTAGCCATCTGAACTCCTTCCTTCGTTCGCCTCGAAAAGCCCCTACGGACTTCCGTTGTCTGGTGGACGACCGCCTGATCAGGGACGGTATGTCGCACCGGAGACCACGTTCGGCCCTTGGCGACTGGCACACAATTCCGAGTCGGAACCGGGCGATGCCACTCTGGAATGGCCGTACAGAGGACTTGATGCGAATAGCCAAGCTGGAATCTTAAGTTGCCTGAGTGGAATACGAACGAGGGAATGAACGCGACAAACGGAGAGTATGCTGTACTTGTCACGGAGGAGGACAACATGAACTTCGCTCAGATCCAGTACTTCCTCGCGGTCGCACGTGAGGGGAAGTTCTCCACTGCTGCCGAGAACTCATACGTCTCCCAGTCCTCACTCTCCAAGCAGATCAAGTCGCTTGAAGAAGAACTCGGCGTGGAGTTGTTCGTCAGAAGTCCGAAGGGTACGACGCTCACACCCGCTGGAGAAGTGTTCCTGGAATTCGCGACTAAGACCTACCGTCGCTATGAAGAGATACTGACGCGGCTCGAACAGTACAGCGCGTCTGCACTACTCCACATACGCGTCGGCGCGCTGCCGCTCGTCGCCGACTACGGCCTGCATGCGGATATCGCCGACTTTCAGATCGACAACATGGGGATCCAGATCGACTTCGTGGAACGCAATCAGGGCGAGATCCTGCGGCGAATGGAGCTTGGCCGGCTGGACCTCGCGATACTACGCACCGACCTGCTCTCGGCAGCCGAGTATGAGTGGATCGACCTCGCGCGGGACGAGATATGCATCGTATGCTCGGTGCGCCACCGTTTTGCGCATCGTGCGACCGTCACCATCGAACAGCTGCGCGACGAGCGGTTCGTCTTGCTGGATAAAGAATCGGCTGTGACACTCCGCTTCATCGAGCGGTGCCGCCAGGCGGGCTTCTCACCCAACATCATCTTCACCCACACACGCCACGAGCCGCTCATCGGTGGCGTAGGCAGGAACGCCGGGATCACCGCGCTTCCGCGCGGTATGACGCGCCGCATATCCCGCGACCCGGGCGAAGCCATGGTCGCATGCATCCCGCTGGAGAACCCGCTCTATACGAACGTCGGATTTGTGAAACGGCGCAATCATGCTCTCTCGGCCTGGGCTGAGAAGCTCTACAAGCACTTCGGGTACGCATACCCCGAGCCGATAAGCCCCGAGGACATACGCGGAGCCAGCAACCGCTACGACCCGCTAGCCCCTGCGCGCGAGCAGATCCCGTGCAGCACTCGCGATATCGGCACCCATCAGGCCGAAGTGCGCCATTAGCTCGGCCGGCTCACCAGACGTACCGAAGACGTCACGAACGCCTATCCGCACGAGCGGTGTCGGCGCAAGCTCCCCCAGTACCTCGGCCACTGCCGAGCCGAGGCCGCCAATGATGGAGTGCTCTTCGCAGGTGACAACGGCCCCGGTCTTGAGCGCAGATGACGTGATCGTAGCAGCGTCGAGCGGCTTGATCGTGGAAACATCGAGCACCTCGGCGTAAACGCCCTCGCGCTCCAACTCCTCGGCCGCGGCAAGCGCCTGCTCGACCATCACTCCGCATGCAGCGAGAGTGACATGTGCACCTTCTCGCAGTACTCGTGCCTTACCCAGCTCGAAGGTGTAGTCATCGCCGTAGATCACGGGTACCGCCGTGCGACCAAGGCGAACGTAGAACGGGCCGGGTGTGGTCGCAGCCACACGAATCGCCGCACGCGCAGCGACTGCATCGGCAGGCACGAGCACACGCATCCCGGGAAGCACGCGCATGAGCGCTATGTCCTCGAGCATCTGATGGCTGCCGCCATCAGGTCCGACGGTCACGCCTGCGTGCGTTGGTGCGACCTTCACGTTGAGATTCGAGTAGCACACGGTATTGCGGATCTGATCATAGGCACGTCCGGTCGCGAAGACCGCGAAACTGCCCGTGAAGGCGACCTTTCCCCCAACGGCAAGACCCGCGGCCGTGCCGATCATGTTCTGCTCGGCGATACCGACGTTGAAGAGACGGTCCGGATATGCGGCACCGAACTTCGCCGTCGTGGTGGACCCAGAGAGGTCCGCATCCACAGCCACTACCGGCACGCCCTCGCCGGCGAGCTCGATCAGGGTAGCGCCATATGCCTCGCGCGTAGCACGCTTCTCGCTCATCGGGCGCCCCCTTCGATCATCGCGGTCGTTGCGGCTTCAAGCTGTATCCCAAGCTCCCCGAGCGCGGTTGTGGTCTGCTCCGCGTTGGGTGCCTTGCCGTGCCAGCCCGCCTCGCCTTCCATGAAGGAGACGCCTTTGCCCTTGACGGTATACGCAACGATCGCGACCGGCACCGCCGGATCCGCCGCCGGCTCGGTGAGCGCGTCGAGCAGGCCCTCGATATCGTGACCGCTCGTCTCACGCACTTCCCACCCGAAGGCCGCGAACTTCTCAGCCACCCCGCCGAGGCACATGACCTCGCTACAGGCACCGTCGATCTGCAGGCCATTGTGATCGATGATCGCGGTGACGGCCCCCAGACCGTGATGCGGGGCGAACATCGCCGACTCCCATACCTCCCCTTCCTGCAGCTCGCCATCGCCGAGGAGACAGAACACGCGCGCAGGGTTCTCGTCCATACGCAGACTGAGCGCCATACCGTTGGCGATCGCGAGGCCCTGTCCGAGCGAGCCGGTGGAGACCTCCACGCCCGAGCACTTCAGGCAGTCGGGGTGGCCTTGCAGGATGCTGCCGAGCTTGCGAAGTGTCGCCAGGTGATCGCGTCCAAAGTACCCCGCCTCGGCGAGCGCGGCGTAGAGCACCGGTCCTGCGTGACCCTTGGAAAGCACGAACCGATCGCGTTCGGGCCAGTCGGGCCTGGTGGGATCGTGCTGCATCACATCGAAGTAGAGCGCTGCGACGATGTCGGCGGCCGAGAGTGAACCACCGGGGTGGCCGCTACCGGCCTCGGCGATCATCTCGACGATGTCGTAGCGCATGCGCGCTGCCTTGGCCTCGATGGCCGCGATCCGTCCCGCTCCGGTCATAGACCCGCTCCGATCTCCTTGAAACCTTCTCCGAGTACTTCACGTACATCCGCTATAACGACGAACGCCTTGGGGTCGACAGCGCGGACAAGCGTCTTCAGGGCGTCGATCTCTCGCCGCGAGACGACAGTGAACACCATCTCGCGAGAGTCGCCCGAATACAACCCCTTGGCGACGAGCCCGGTCGCCCCCCTGCCAAGCTGATGCATGATCGCATCGGCCACCCTGCCGGGCTCATCACATACGATGAACGCAGCCTTCTCGACCGAGAGGCCTTCCTGCACGAGGTCTATCACGGCACCCATGACGAAGACCGCGACCGCGCCGTAAAGAGCAAGATCGGGGCCGAGGACGATCGCCGCCACCAGTGTGACGACCGCATCGGCGATCAGCATGATCTGACCGATGCCGAGGTTGACCTTCTCGACGAGCAGCTGGGCCACGATATCCGTGCCGCCTGTGTTGCCACCTGCCTTGAACACGAGACCCATCCCGATACCGGTGACCGCTCCACCGTAGAGAACGGCAAGCAGCTGATCGTGGGGTGCGAGGTGAGGTGTGAACGGCGCCAACAGGTCCACCGCCAACGCCAGCGCGACCATCCCATAGACGGTCCTGGCACCGTAGCGCCACCCCTTGCGGGTGATACCGATGACCAGCAGGACGCTGTTCATGGCGAGCATCTGCAGACCGATGGGCACGGTGACGCCGAAGTTGTCCTGGAAGAAGTAGTAAAAGACTGTAGCGAGCCCCGAGACACCGCCAGCCGCTAGCTTGTTGGGGATGAGGAATGCGTTCAGGCCCCATGCGGTGACCAGGATGCCGAAGGTCATGAACGCATAGTCCCGGACACGACGATGCTTCAGTACGTTGGATGCGTTCACCTTCGTCAGAATCTGTTTGACCACACCGCACCCCCTGAGTCGGGTGTCACTCAGTCATCAGCTCCGACCGCCAACGCCTGCTCGCCCGACACCCGCCACCGATGATACCCGAGGACGAACTCATCGATGTCACCGTCAAGCACGCTGTTCACATCACCGGTCTCGATGGCAGTGCGCACGTCCTTGACCATCTGATACGGGTAAAGGACGTAGTTGCGGATCTGGCTGCCGAAGGTGATCTCCTGCTTTTCGCCTTTGAGGGCGTCGAGTTCTGCCGCACGCTTCTCCTGCTCGATCTCATAGATGCGCGAGCGAAGGATCTTCATAGCGGTCTCTTTGTTCTTGATCTGACTCTTCTCGTTCTGGCATGTGACCACGAGACCTGTGGGAAGATGCGTGATGCGCACAGCCGAGTCGGTCGTGTTGACGCTTTGGCCGCCCGGACCGCTGGATCGATAGACGTCTATACGGATATCCTCATCTTTGATCTCTACCGCTACGTCATCGGGGAGCACCGGGAGGATCTCGATGCGTGCGAAGGTGGTTTGACGACGCTTCTTCTCATCGGTGGGACTGATGCGGACAAGCCTGTGCACACCGTGCTCTGAAGCGAGCATCCCGTACGCGTTGCGTCCCTGGATGGTAAAGACGGCACGATCGATGCCTAGCTCCACGCCCGCGGGGGCTTCGTGGATATCCACCTTCCACTTGCGATTACCCGCATACTTCACCAGCATCTTCATGAGCATCTCGGCCCAGTCCTGAGCCTCAAGACCACCCTGCCCTGGCAGGATCGTCACAAGAGCACTCCCGCTGTCGAACTCACCCGTGAACCAGGTGGCGATTTCCAGATCGTTCGTCTGTCGGGTAAGGCCTTTGAGCGCTGAGGTGGCCTCAGCAGCAAGGTCCATGTCCTTATCCGCGACAGCAAGCTCATTGGCGACCTCGAGCTCTTCGATACCCGCGACGATGGACTCATAGAGTGTGATCTCATCACGGAGACCTGCTGCGTGCGCCATGACCTGCTGCGCGTTGGACTGATCGTCCCAGAAGTCGGGGGCGGTCGTACGCTCTTCGAGCGTGATCAGCTCGGCACGTTTGGCATCCAGGTGCAGATACGTGCCGATCTCCTCAACGCGATCGCGAAGGGCGGTGATGTCTGACGTGCGATCCTCAATCATGGCGATCCGTCCATAGCTCGGTATGCCTGGGCGGACCACACATGCCGGAAAAACATGCCGATACAACACCCACGGGCAGACGGATTGTAGCAGAAGCCACTCCTTCGGCGGCAGACACAGGGCGGAAGAAGAGACACCGGAACGCAGACCTGCCCGACCCCTTGCAAGAGGCCGGGCAGGTCTATAGCACGCGCATGATGCCGCGAGAACGCTACTTATTCCCGACAGGAGCCTCCACCCGCTCGGCCGGCTTCTCGTGCGTCACCGCATACGACGTGAAGCGATCGATGCCCG
>JAVERH010000121.1:0-6586 GCA_034007245.1 Coriobacteriia bacterium
GCTCCGGGACGTCCTACGCCAGAGCTGCTGCTCGCGAACGCCGAGGCGGTTCTCGCTCCCGTAGAGCGGCTCATCACCGAAGCGCCGGCGCAGTGGTCGATGCCGCACGTGGTGTGGCCCGGAGTAGAACTTCCGGGGTGAGTCACCCCGGCACTTGTTTTCGGGCGCCTGTGCGCCCTGGGGACTGTCGTGAACGAGACTAGCAAGGAGACGCACGATGGCTGAGGCCAACGACATCAAGAAGCACACGCGTGTGAACCAGACCATCCTGGGGCCACTGGAGCGGCCTGCGCTGCAGTGGATGGCCGCGCATGCCCCATCGTGGGTCACTCCTGACTTTCTCACCGGCCTTGGCGTGCTGGGCTCGGTCATGTGCTTCGTTGGCTACTGGCTCTCGGGGCAGAGTGTCTGGTGGCTGTTGTTCGTGAGTGCGGGGCTCTTCGTCAACTGGGTGGGCGACAGCCTCGATGGTACTCTCGCACGCTATCGCAAGATCGAGCGTCCCAAGTTCGGCTTCTACATCGATCACTCGGTAGACGCGGTGACCGAGTTCTTGACGATCATCGGTATCGGCATGTCGCCGTTCCTCAGGCTTGACGTGGCCGCTTTCGCATTGATCGGCTATCTGGTGATGTCCGTTCACGTATACATCCGCACGGCTGTTGATGGCGTTTTCAAGATCAGCTTCGGGGTCCTGGGGCCCACAGAGATGCGTGTCATCATCGTACTGGTGAACATCGCGATCATGGTTGCCGAGAGCTGGTTCCTGACGCCGATCCTCGGCGACCTGCTACCGTTCGATGTGATAGGCATCGTGCTTTCCATCGCGCTTAACGGGGTGTTCCTCGTGACGTCATGGCAGTATGGATCGAAGCTCGCCCGTCAGGGGGAGTGATATCCGATGTCCTGGTTCGGTCCAAAGCGTATCGGGCTGGCGCTCGGAAGCGGGGCGGCTCGCGGGCTCGCACACATCGGTGTCCTGAAGCTCCTTGAAGCCGAGGGGCTGCGGCCTGATGTGATCACTGGGACGAGCATGGGCGCTCTCGTTGGAGCGTTTTATGCGGCCGGTATCCCTGTGGACGAGATCGAGCAGATCGCCCGCGAGTTCGATATACGTACAGTGACCGGTGTAGGTGAGGTGGCGCTCAGCCGGGGTGCCATGTTCTCTGGCACCAAAGTGCAGGAGTTCTTGCGCGCGTACCTGCCTGAGACGTTCGAAGAGTTGCGTATGCCGTTCGGTTGTGTCGCGACCGATATCGCGCACAACGTCCCTGTCAGGTTCGACTCCGGTGATCTTGTCTCCGCTGTGCGGGCCAGCGTGTCTGTCCCGCTTGCGTTCGTGCCGGTGCGTATGGGTGACATGCTGCTTGTCGATGGGTACATCTGCGACCCCTTGCCCGTGGGCCTCGCCCGGCATCTCGGTGGCCAGGTGATCGTGGGTGTGGATGTCTCCGGCGCGGGGACGGTGGGGCCGCTTCCGCCGAACGGCGAGATCGGCACTCTCAAGCTCAAGGATCTGCGAAGCGGCGTACGGACAGGTACTACAGAGCGCGGTACCACCGGTCTTGATGTCCTGGGCGCGATCTCGGAGTCGTTCGAAAGGCGACTCGTACAGCAGGCACTCCGTCTCGCTGATGTGGTGGTCTCGCCGGATGTGAGTCAACTCACCGGTATCGACTATGGTCATGCCGCGTTCGCGATCTCCGAGGGTGAAAGCGCGATGGGGGCTGCTGTGCAGCAGCTTCGGCGCAAGGCGCGAAGACCCGCTCCCGTGCAGCCTGATAGAATGCCGTAGACCTGCTGTGGTGTCCCGGTGACCGGGGAAGGTCCCAGTAGTGCCTGTTCGTCAGCAAAGGAGGTCCCGTGTCGCTCTCGAAGACTGCTCGCACTGCTGCCCTCACGCTCATCGCGCTCGCCGTCGTGGGCTGTGTCATCTCCATTCTCAGCATTCCTCCGGATGCCATGCTCGGGAAGATGGTGCGTTTCGTGATGTTCCACGGCGGATCGACCTGGGTGAACATGGGCACGTTCACGCTGGCGGGGCTCTTCGGTCTTGCCTATATGTTCGGCGTTCGTCGTGCGCTTCCGTGGAACGAGGCCTTTCGCTGGCTCTCGCTCGGGCTGTGGGTCGTCAATACGGTCCTCGGGATACTCTCGATGAAGATCCTGTGGGGCGGTATCCTGTGGGACGAGCCGCGCCTGCTCATGACGTTTGGGATCCTCGCCGGATCCGTTGTCACGCTTGCGCTCCAGCTCATCTTCGACAGACCGACTATCCCGGCTGTGTGCGATGCGCTGCTGGCCGGTAGCCTGTGGTTTCTCGTGCTCGTACTCCCGAACCTCTTCCATCCGGATAGCCCGGTCTTCAGCTCGGGCGACCCTGCATTCATCATCGGGTTCTTCGGGATGGTCGGCACTATTGCAGTCGCTGTGCTGTCGATTGCCGTGCTCGTCGCCCGACGTGATGATGGCAGGAGTGCGGCTGCGGCGGAGCCGACCATCGACTAGCTGTTACGCCTGGAGTACGCCGAGTTCCCGTCCGATACGCCCGAACGTCTCGAGCACGAACTCCATCTGCTCGTCGGTATGCGTGGCCATGTAGCTCGTTCTCAGGAGGGCGCGCCCCTGCGGTACGGCAGGCGGGCGCACGGGGTTCACGAACACGCCCTCCTTGAGTAGTCGCCGCCAGAACTCGAAGACCAGCATCTCATCACCGAGGATGATAGGGATCACCGGTGTCTCGCTCGTGCCGGTATCGAAGCCGAGCTCGCGGTAGCCTGCCTGCATCCTCTTGACGACTTTCCAGAGTCGCTCCCGGTGCTCCGGCTCAGTCTCCATCACCTCGAGCGCGCCAAGGGCCGCCCCTGTGCTCGGAGGAGCCATAGCGGCCGAGAAGATGAACGGCCGTGAGTTGTGCTTTATGTAGTCGATCACGGGTTCGTCACCCGCTATGAAGCCACCGAGTGAGGCGAAGCTCTTGGAGAAGGTCCCCATGATGAGGTCGACCTCGTCTGTGAGGCCGAAGTGGGCTGCGGTCCCGTTGCCGGTCGGTCCGATCACGCCCGATGCGTGCGCGTCGTCCACCATCAGCCGCGCGCCGAACTCCTTCAGTAGTGGCAGCATCTCGGGAAGTGGTGCGATGTCGCCCTCCATGGAGAAGATGCCATCCACCGCCACGAGGATGCCACCGCCGTTCGTGTTGCGCGACGCCCGCTCGAGTGCAGCACGGAGCGCTTCTATGTCGTTATGGTCGAAGCGTTCGACCTTGGCGTAGCTGAGCTTACAGCCGTCGTAGATGCTCGCGTGGTCGTCCTTATCGATCACGACGGTGTCGTGGCGCCCTGCGATAGCCGAGATGGTGCCGAGGTTGGCGCCGAAACCGGTCGAGAAGACGAGTGCCTGCTCTTTGCCGACGAATCGTGCCAGGCGCTCTTCGAGCTCCTCGTGGATGGCGAGGTTGCCGTTGAGGAGGCGCGATCCGGTACACGAGGTTCCGTACTGTTTGAGCGCCGCAGCCGCACGTTCACGCACGTGTGGGTGCGTGGTGAGGCCCAGGTAGTTGTTGGAGCCGAGCATCACGAGTTCCCGGCCCTCGATGGTGACGCTCGGTCCCGATTCCGACTCGAGCACCCGGAAATAAGGGTAGTAGCCAGACTCGCGTGCCGTTTGCACTTCGGTGTAGTCACGTGCTTTTTGGAAGATATCCATCTGCATCCTTCACTGCTGGAACCCTGCCTTCCTCGGCAGCATCTGAACATTGTACCGCCTCAGGGGGCGCTTCCCCCGGAGTACGTTCGGGTCTATGATGTCCGGGACAACCGAAGACGGCGTAGGTGCCCGGGTAACCGGGAGAATAGGGAAGCCGGTGAGAGACCGGCGCGGACCCGCCACTGTGAAAAGGCTCGAGCCTTTAAGCCAGGAGACCTGCCTATGTCGTGCGACGCGGCCTTCGTGGTACGAGGCATGATCGCAGCGCTTTAGCCGGCGCTTCGAGACCGAGACCTCGAACACGAAGACCCTGCCAACAGGCGAGGGTCTTTTTTGTTCGAGACGCGTCAACACTTCGGCCGGAGTGCAGGCAGAAGACGCAAGGAGGAGTCATGACACGACACGTACGGATTACGGCGATGCTACTCGTAGGGGCGCTCGTACTCGGAGCGCTCGTCGGCTGTGGTACAGAGACTGCCGAGGAACCGGCTGCGACTCCGGTGGCAGCGTTCCCGGTGACCATCACCGACGATGCCGGACGCGAGGTGACGATCGAGGCGGGGCCAGAGCGCATCGTGAGTCTCGCACCTGCCAATACCGAGATCGTCGCCGAGCTCGGTGCGCTCGACCGCCTTGTAGGCGTGACGACGTACTGCGACTATCCCGCTGCGGTAACCGATATCGAGAAGGTCGGCGACTTTGTCGGACCGAACCTCGAAGCCATCGCCGCACTCGATCCCGATGTGGTGCTTCTCACCATGGGCGTGCAGGCAGATGTGGTCACACAGCTTGAAGCACTCGGCGCCGCGGTCATCGTGATCGACCCACAGTCGCTCGATGATGTATACGGGGCGATCGAGACGGTTGGTGCGGCCATCGGCGAGACGGATGCCGCTGCCGAGACGGTCGCATCGATGAAGCTCCAGGTCGAGGACATCGCCGAGGGCGTCGAGGGGGTACCCGTGCGGTGTTTCCTGGAGATCGCACAGGACCCGTTGTTCACTGCAGGCCCGGACACGCTGCTGAACGATCTCGTCGAGCGTGCGGGTGGCGAGAACGTCGTGACCGAGTCCGGTTACGTGGCATACTCGGTGGAGCAGCTCATGCAGGCTGACCCCACTGTCTATCTGGCGACGAAGGGATCGATGAGCGAGCCGAGTGATATAACCGGTCGTCCCGGATTCGACAGTCTGAGCGCTGTTGCGGAGAGCCGCGTGTACCTGCTGGATGACAATCTCGTCAGTCGTCCCGGGCCACGTGTGGCAGAGGGGATACTGCAGATAGCCCGGGCGCTGCATCCGGATGCGTTCGGCGACTAACATGACACCTGTCTCCGGCAGATCGCGCACCGCCCTGACTCTCATAGGGCTTACTGTGGCGCTCATACTCGCGATCGTTGCGGGCGTGGCGCTCGGAGCGGTGCCGATCTCGCCGGGGGACGTCGCCGCTGCATTCGGCCACGTCTTCAGCGGAGCCGATCGCACGCTTACTGATGCGCTTGTGCTTGAACTTCGGTTGCCGCGAGTCTTGCTGGCGGCACTGGTCGGGGCGGCCCTGGCGCTTGCGGGCGTGCTGTACCAGGCCCTGTTCCGCAACCCGCTTGCCGATCCCTATATCCTTGGCGTGTCGTCAGGAGCAGGTCTGGGCGCCACGTTGGCGATGATGATGCTTGGTACGAGTTATACGATGCGCGCCCTGGGGGTTCCGGTCGGTGCGTTCATCGGCGCCGCTCTTACGATGCTGCTAGTCGTGCGCCTGGCATCGCGTCGCGGGAGACTGGACCCCACATCGCTGCTGCTTGCAGGCATAGCCGTATCGTATATCCTCTCTGCACTCACGTCGTTTTTCCTCGTGTTCGATCGGGAGCAGATGTCGAGCGTCGTCTTCTGGATGATGGGCGGTCTGCAGAATCGATCATGGGAGCATGTCGGTACGCTTGCGGTGATGCTCGCGATCGGTTCGATCGTCCCGGCTATCTATCACCGCGAGCTCGACTTGATGCTGCTTGGTGACGAGCGGGCCGGGCAGCTGGGTGTGTCGGTGGAGCGGTTCAAGATGGTCATGCTGGGTTCGGCATCGCTCGTGGTGGCGGGTGCCGTTTCGGTCTCGGGACTCATCGGCTTTGTCGGCCTGATGACGCCGCACATGATGCGTCTCGCGCTCGGTCCGCGACACCGGTTACTGCTGCCCGCATCGGTGCTCACGGGCGCCATCGTGCTCGTGATCGCAGACCTGCTTGCGCGACTGGTCCTCGCCCCTGTGGAGATCCCAGTGGGTATCGTGACTGCGCTAGCGGGCGGCCCGTTCTTCCTGTGGATCCTTGTGCGCAAGGAGCATGTACGATGAGTGAGGGTCCCCTTGAGTTTTTGGATACCTCGATCGGGTACGGTGCGCGCACGGTCGTCCGGGGAGTGTCGTTCACGATCACACCGGGTGAGTTCGTGGGACTCGTGGGTCCTAACGGTGCCGGAAAGTCGACGCTACTGCGTGCGATCACCGGTGGAGCGACTGTGAGTTCCGGCGATGTCGTATGGGGCGATGTATCGCTCGCGCGTATGCCCGAACGTGAGCGCGCCCGCATCGTGGGCGTAGTACCGCAGACACAGTTCGCCGCATTCTCCTTCACGGCGCGCGCGTACGTGGAGATGGGACGACATGCACACCTGGGGCGGCTTGCATCACCCGGTGAGATCGATGCTGCGATCGTCGATGAAGTGATGGCTCGTACGGATACGGCCCGGCTTGCGGATCAGCCTGTGGATGAGCTGTCGGGTGGCGACTTGCAGAGGCTCACGCTTGCGCAAGCTCTCGCACAACAGCCCCGCATCCTGCTGCTCGATGAGCCGACAAGTCACCTCGACCTCAACCATGCGCTCCA
>JAVERH010000122.1:0-6566 GCA_034007245.1 Coriobacteriia bacterium
TAGCACAGGTGCGTGGCGGTCCCGGACTTTGTGGTTGAACGCGGAGCGCTTCAACGCAATCGACAAGTCCATACGCGTCGTCTGGCGTGACGGCTATGGACACGCTGAAGAGATGTCGACCCTGGGTCCCCAGTCGCCTACTTGGTCATCGGGGGATACGGACGCGTCGGGCGCTATCTCGCCCATGCGGCGTCAGTGCGCAGTCTCCCGATTTGGCGGTGTCTACAATGGGCGTGGGACGAGAGACCGTGCACGACCTTTCGAATATACTGTAAGGCAGACTGCAGAATCGTTGTTCGGCACAGCGAGCTCTGAGGAGGAATCATGCGTCATCTGGCTTGGGTCTTGGCAGGAGCGATGCTGCTTTTGATACTCGTGCCGTCTGGATGCTCTCCTACTTCGCAATCCGGCACCGAGTCCTCAGACAATCTTGTCCGGGTCCCTGATGTTATCTCGGCCGTGCGCTCGCACGACTTCACGAAGGATTACGTGGAGGATCAGAAGATGGCCGCCATCGTGCTCCATAGCTATGTTGACGGTGCGTTGGAAGCGTCTGGGTTGGAGTCGGATCTTGTGATGGTTCCGAGCGCAGCAACGGATTCTCAGGAGCCTGAAGCGGGCTCGCTGGTCAAGACGGGCACCACCGTGACGGTACGCATCGGTATCGATGACTAGCGGCTCCTGCCTAACCAGCGCATCAACCCGGCTTCACGATTCATCGGCTACCATGCAAGTTATCGGGCGCGGGTTATGCGCAGATGCGCTAGGCACATGACGGCAACAGCATCAGGGGGCAGCGTGGACTCGGCAACGGAGTCGCACTACGAACTCACGATGATCGCTGCTGACTGCCAGGAACTTGTCAACCTGGCCATTGCCATGAACCATTTCGGCATGGCGCCGGAGGCCGCCCTCGGGCAGATGCCCCTCTTCTCCTGGTTTGCCGGGGAGAGTCACCGGGCTCTTGTGAGTCACCTAGGGCCTACGGCGGCTCGGGAACTTGGCCACGAGATGCTCGCGGAGTACCAGGACGCGGTCACCAAGGCTCGTGCGCGTCTGAAGCTGTTCGACGACACGCGCGGTGGGATTGACGGGCTGCTTGAGACCTTCGAGTTGGCGCGACATCACACCCGAGAATGGTTCAACAAGGATCATCAGGGGATCCTTGGCCGGCTCAAACGCAGGCTACAGCCCGACCTCGGCATCTTCTGGATCGGCTCGCGTCCGGCGCTCACCACGCACACTGCCATACTTACAATGGGAATGGATCGTGAACGACTTGAGCGCCTAGATTCAGCGATTTTGCGTGAAACGATGCAGCAGTTCGCATCGGAGTTCTCGCAGGCGGTTGGTGCGTATGTCGGGCGGCTGGGCGCGACGTTCGAGGCTGCTGGCATGCTGGTCATGCCGAGCGCTGACAATCTAAACGTCGTTGATGTGCAGTTCACGCATACGGACCACCACGCGAATCGTGCCTATGAGCAGGTTCAGCGCGGCTTCGGGTTTGCTGAGCCGCATCTTGCAGTTGCAGCCATGTTCGTCGCGACGCAGGTGAACTACGCTCGAAGCGTGCTCCCTACGATGCTGAGGCCCGAGGGTTTCCTGCTACTCCGTGCCCGGTTCCTAAGTGCATACCACGCCACCTCCGCTCTCCGCGAACTCTCACAGTCCGTCGACAGCACGCTCCCCGGAGGCGCGGCGCTCCTGGATTCCACCCGCAGTGAGTCATCCCAGCTGCTCGAGCTGATGCGAGCGGAACGCAATCTCATGGCGCACTACGGACTTCGTGGACGCGCTGCTGGAGCGCCAGCCGACGGTAATGCGTTCGAGTGGGCGGTAGGCGATTCGAGCGGGTTGAGTCTGGGGGACCTCTCTGCGATTGTCGGCGCACAGCTGGATGCGCTCGCAGCGGTATTCGACGGTGTCGCGGATAAGCGTACCTTGCGTGCGAGCCGTGCGATTCTCGGTGACAACACCTAGCGGAGTGCCTGACAACGGCATCGACACCGACAAACCGCGAGGGTGTCCTTGTACACATCGAGCCCGATGTGTGTAAAGTCAGGCATGGTCGGTCCCTCAGCTTGTCGGCGTCGCGGGCTTGTTCTTGAGGATGATCCACGTATACACCGGATCGGGCCGGCCATCTCATAGTGGTTAGGGGCGCGCCTGCTGGCAGAAATTCCGGAGGTGGGCTAATGTTTGCTTGTCAGAGGTCGATGGTATAAAGAGAGTGGATTCGTTCGGGGGTTGCTGAAATGCCAAAGACCGAAGCAGTAGTTTGCTATCTGCTGAAGAAGGCTGAGCCTGGCAAGCTTAGCAAGACTGCTCTGCTTAAACTGGCCTACTTTGCGGACCTCGAGAGCACCCGTAGATTTGGCCGCCAGCTTACTGACGCGGCCTGGCATCGCGATGATTTTGGCGCAGTGGCGTATGAGATTCTCAATGCTGCGCGCAGGGTTCCAGGTGTCCAAGTTTACGATTATACGACCTACACCGGCGCCCACGGTACGGACTTCTGCGCGAGCGGCGAGCTAGGTGAATTGGATGTTGAGTTGAACCCAAACGAGCGCGCGATTCTAGATGAGATATTCAGTACTCTGGGGGGATTGATGGCGAAAACACTCGGCGCGATGACCAAGAAGTCCGAGCCCTGGCTGGCGGCTGTGGAGCAGGATGTTGCAGAGCTTGACCTATCGGTCGTAGCTCCAGGGCCGGGCGATCGGTTTGCGCATTTCGCGAAGGTCTTGGAGACCGTGGACATGAGCGTTCGAGGTACGCCAGAAGCACTTGCCGCCCTAGACGACGATACTGAGCGGTTCATGTCGCCCTTCAGGCTGGAAGCAATAGGGCATGGCTGAGGGTGATCTCGCAGACCAACTGCGCTCACATGGAGTAAGTGACAGAGTCATCGCCCCCGGCCAGGTCTATCAGCTCCATGATGAAGACATCAGCTTCCCTGAGACAAGCGCTGAGCGCAAACAGGGCAAAGGCACTCACGATTCGCGATATGCGATTGTCGTGCAGGGCGATGACTCATTGACTGATCCAACTCACGCACGCGTGCTGGTCGTGCCCACCAGCGCTAGCAGCTTGGATCGAGATCCAAAACCTCGATACGGGATCCCGATCCTACGAGGGAATGGCAACGTCCCCTCAGACTGCCTCGCTCTGGTCGATCACGTGCAACCTGTATTGAAAGTGCGGCTCAAGAACCTGTGTGGCCCGCTTGAACCCGCCACGTACGAGCAGGTTCAGGCGGTATTGCTGAGGGTTCTCGGCCACTTCTGAGCGCTGAGAGGTAGGTAACGAGGAGATCGGCGCGCCCGAGGTGGCGGCTCAGGCACTGGATCTTGCCGTGCAGGTTGAGGAGGCAGGGAAGACGGGTATGTAGCTGATCATATACCGCATGTGCAGACCGAGCCGGCGCTCCTTTGGAGGAGATCTAGGTGTTGTGGACCATATTCGTTATCCTGGTAGTGCTGTGGGCGTTAGGCTTCAGCTTCAGCTTCGGTGGCAGCCTCATCCATACGCTGCTCGTCATCGCTTTGATCGTGCTTGTGTACCAGCTTGTGACTGGTCGCCGGGTGTAGATACCCGGGAAGCGGCACTGATGAGACTTTCTAGCAGAAAAGGAAGGTGAGTGGTGATGTCTACCACGAACGCTCGGTCAAGTGATCGCCACAATCAGATCCACACCGAGGTTCGTGCACCGATGGAAGTGGTCGTGTCGCGTGTAATCACATTCCTCTTCGGTGTCATCGAAGTGTTTATCGGAGTCCGATTCGCTCTCATGCTGCTGGGCGCCAACGCTGAAGCTGGGTTTGTGAGATTCGCCTATAGCGTGTCGGGGCTCTTCATGATGCCGTTCGCCACTATCTTCAATACACAGGAGGTCAACGGATCCGTCTTCGAGTGGAGTGCGCTGGTCGCCATCGTTGTATATGCCCTCATCGCGTGGGGACTGACGGCGTTGATTCGTGCTGTGAGTCCTCGTGAGCACGTTAAAACCGTGGAGCGTGTCGAGACAAAGGCGAGCAGCATTGCCGAGGAATGACACTTATATGGCTGGCCTCGACTGCTACGATTGCCACGCAATCTGGGCATGCAGCCCCTGCGGGTAAGGTTCTGGTAAGTCCCATGCAATAGACTGGGCAGACGCCCGCTGGCTACCCTCGCCGGCCGGTATTGTGATGCTTCCCCGGTTTCGTGGACAGTCTTCGTTAGGCCGCGCTGGCCTCTGCTGACGCAAGTGTAGCGTGGACCTGCTCAAACACGAGCGGACTCTTGTAGCCAAGCGCGGAGTGCCGGCGTCGGCGGTTGTAGAAACCCTCGATGTGAACTCCGAGGGACGTCGTGAGATCGTCGGCCTCGACACGTTCATCGAGGAGTCCGGCCCCGCCTGGACCGCGTTCCTGCGTGATCTGGTGGCCCGAGGTCTGTCCGGTGTGCGTCTAGTCGTCTCGGACTCCCACAAGGGCCTCATCGCCGCCATCGAGGCGGTCATTCCCGGTGCCGCCTGGCAGCGGTGCCGCACCCACTTCATGCGAAACGTGCTATGCCGAGTGCCCAAGTCCGCGCAGCCGTTCGTCGCCACGCTGGTACGGACGATCTTCGCCCAGCCGAGCGCAGACGAGGTACAAGCCCAGCTCGCTCGTGTCGTCGAGCAGCTCTCCGGGCGCTTCCCCGATGTCGCGACGATGCTCGAGGATGCTGCAGCTGACATCACCGCGTTCTCGACGTTTCCAACATCGCACTGGCGCCAGATCTGGTCGAACAACCCGCAAGAGCGGCTGAACCGCGAGATCCGACGCCGCAGCGACGTCGTGGGCATCTTCCCGAACCGGGAGAGTATCATCCGGCTGGTCGGCTCCGTGCTCTCCGAGCAGCACGATGAGTGGCAGGTGAGCCGACGCTACATGTCGATCGAGTCGATCGAGAAGACGATGCAGTCGGCGCTCGTCATCACTGACGGGCTCGATCAGGAGGTGGTGCCCGCGCTCATGGCAGGCTGAGCAAGAGGCTCGAGGTTGGAGCAGAGGGCCTCATATATCACCTGATGGGACATGGCCGCACCACATTGTCGCAGTTCAGAAGGGGTACGGCTTCTGATTTGTTGCCCGATGTGTTGCTGCGCGGCTTCTCTCGTGGGCTCTTCCGGCTCCCTTGCTCGATGATCACGTCTTCGCACCGCAATCAGAGGGCTCTCCTCAGGAGTAGCGTGACAGTCGTTCCCGTGCCTACGCCAGACGTGATGCTGGCAGATCCACCTGCTCGCTCGGCGATGTTACGCACCAGCGAGAGACCGAGACCGGTGCCACCGCTTTTTCTTGAGCGGGCGCGATCTACACGGTAGAAGCGTTCGAACACACGCTCGACCTCCGATTCGGGGATGCCGATACCGGTGTCGGTCACCAAGATGCGAACTACATCGACGTCAGCTTCGACCGAGACGACCACGGCTCCTGTCTTTGTGTAGGCAACCGCGTTCGCCAGCAGGTTGTCCAGTGCCACAGCCAGGTCGGTCGAATCGCAAAGAGCAGCTACGTCCTGTCCAGCAACTTTTGCCAGATCCGAGGTCAGCGAGAGCGCCTTCGCACGAGCGGACGGGGTGTGTCCGATGATGGCTAGTTCGATTGCTCGGCGTACGTCGGTCACCTGACCTGCGCTCGGTGTGCTCTCGAGACGCGACAGGTCGAGAAGGTCCGCTACCAGCCGCCGCAAGCGTTCAGCCTCCGGGCTAACTTGAGCAAGGAATGCAACTGCCTGTTCCGTGTCACCGTCGTTTGCTGCCTGGTTAGCAGATTGGGAGAGCAGCAGGATGCTCGCGGTGGGCGTCTTGAGTTCGTGTGCTGCGTTCGCTACGAAGTCGCGACGCACGGCGTCCAGATGTCGGAGGTTCGAAACATCTTGGATGACGACAAGACTTCGTCGTTTTGCGCTCGCAAGTGGGATGACGGTAACTGTGTGATAGCGCTTGAAGGGATCAGGGCCCAAGTCGATGATGCGGGGCGAGGATGCATCCCGGTTCGAGCTGATCGCATGTTCAATCGGCGAAGGCAGCCCCAAGTTGCCGATATTCCCCAACTTCGATGCAACGAGTCTGAACATCTTGCAGAGCGCCTCGTTCGTCAGGGTGACGTCTTCGCCTTCGAGAAGCAGTACACCGTCGGCTAGGCCATTCAACGCGACCCGCAGCATGTCTTGCTCGGCTTCTAGGTCAGTTAACCGCTTTCGCAGCTGCTCTCGAAGTGCGTTGAGCGCCCCAGACAGCGGACGTAGCGCACCTGGTTCGTGAGGGACCGGCGATGACAGATTGCCGTCGGCCATCTCGAGAGCCGATTCCGCAAGCCGCTCCACGGGCTGGGAGGCGTATCGCGAAAGCCACCACGCGGCGGCAACCGATATGGGGAGCAGCACCACCAACAGCAGTAGGCCGACTCGTCGCGTCTGCGCTGACAGTGCGGCGATGTCGTCAAGTGACTCGGAGACTCTCAAGACGACTTCTTGCCCGTCGGCAGTGGTGGCGGGAGCCGCAAGGTACATCCGGTAGAGGTCTTGCGTCGCGG
>JAVERH010000123.1:0-6543 GCA_034007245.1 Coriobacteriia bacterium
GACCGACAGCCCATTCTTCATGCACGCACCCAACCCCCCGTACGCTTCCGAGAACCGGGGCTACCTGATGCCATATCCACGTACGGCGGATCAGAGCGGGCATGCACCGATCTGTCAGCAGTGCCATGAGGACACCCGGTCGGTCGGCAGTCTCGTTGAGGTGAGTCCCGGTGTGTACGGGGGCGACGCCGCCGATGCCAAGATTGCCATCAACAGCGCTGACGGGTTCGTGAGCACCGACAACCCCCTCTTCCAGAACTTCCCTCACGAGACTCTGAACAGTCGTATGCTCGTGGAGGAGAACGACGACCTCTGCCTCAACTGCCACCCGATGGCGCAGCTCCCGTGATGCGGTAGCCGTCTGGCCGCAGCAGGGGCACGGTCGTCGATATCGAACATGTACGGGTGGGAAGCCGGATCCGGCAGGGGGAACATGACCATCAGTGTGAGCCGTTCGAACGCACCGGTGGTACGGGTGTGTGTCGTTACGGCTGCAGCCATACTCTTCGTCTGCGCGGGCGCCGCTCAGGCTGCACATGCGTACCAGGAGCCCAGCACTATGGGTGACGCGGTGTGCATGACGTGTCACGAGATGCGATGGATCAACTCGGCGTTGGTGTTCTCTGACAACTCCGCCGGGGGCGACTGCGTCGCCTGCCATGGCGCCGCCGCCGATGGGTCTCAGTTCGGTGTGGGATACACCTCGACCGAGTTCAGCGGCCCCCACAGCGGGTACGCAACGACGACCCGTAAGTGCGCTACATGCCACAGTGTGCACAAGTCGCCTGCCGATTCCATCCTGCTGCTCCCTGCAGCCACGATCGTGGACACGTGCGAGACATGCCACGACGGCACCGGTGGCTGGGGGGTGTACGGTGTGGTCCAGATGCGCACCGATGTCGCCCCGGGCGGAGGTCACGGCATCTTCCTGGAGGACGGCTCATTCAGCAGCAGTGATGTGATCCCCGGCGGCGACCCGACCACCGGTGGTGGGCTCACGCGAGACTTCTCGGGCCCCGGCGGTCAACTCATCTGCACCGACTGCCACAGTCCGCACGGTGCCGGAGTGGTGGAGCCCTTCCTGGGTGAGCGGCGACGTGTGCGCCAGGGAGTTCCGCCTCCCGTCTCGACCCGGATACTCCGCCAGGCGCCGACTGGCGCCGCCACACCCGTGACTGAGTACGGTTCAGATTGGTGTCTCACGTGCCATGCTGGACGATCGTCGGGCGAGTCGGTCCACAACCACCCTGTCGAAAGCGCGAGCACGTGGCTGGATGCGCCGACACGCTTCGTGTACGACCGGCTGGCCGTTCTGGACAGCGGCACATCGACCAAGGGTACCGTGATCGGACGTATGGGCGGCACTCCTAAGGAGCCGCTCTCGGACCCGCGGCTGTATCACTCGATACCGGCCCCGAACGCGGCGGGTAACCGCGGCTTCCTCATGCCGTGGCCCCGTACGCTGGGCGCGGAAGGTCAGGGTGCGCATTTGCCGATCTGTCAGCAGTGCCACGAGGACACCCGCGAGGTGGGGGATCTGGCTGCTGACGGATCCGGTACCGCTGCACCGTTCACCGGCGCGTACGGAGACGGCCTTGAGTGGGATGACGTGTCGAAGACCTGGGTCGATGCCATCGGTGCGAACCCGCTGTTCCAGAACTTCCCGCACGAGACCGAGAACGTACGCATGCTCGTTGAGGAAGACGACGACCTCTGCCTCAACTGTCATCCAATGGCGCAGCTCCCGTAGCCGCCGCGCCCGGCGGCCGGTGCGCCTGATCGAAGGGGTACCGCGCGCAGTTCCGCAGTGAAAGAGGCCGCTCGGATGAGCGGCCTCTTTCTGTACGAGGACTGTTCGAGCACGGATCCCTTCGATCAGGCCGTCTCGCCCTTGTCCTTGAACAGCTCCGCAACCCCTCCGATGCTCCCCAGGATGCCGGAGACCTCCATCGGCAGGAACACCTTGTTGGCGGCGCCGTTGGCGATCGACTTGAGCGCTTCGAGGTAGCGGATGGCGATCAGGTCGTTGGTGGGGTCGCCCTCATGGATCGCGCCGAAGACGCTCTTGATGGCGAGCGCTTCACCCTCGGCGACCGTGAGCTTCTGGAACTTGTCGGCCTCGGCGACGCGCTTGATCGCCTCGGCCTGGCCTTCCGCCTCCAGGATCGCCGACTGCTTGGAGCCTTCGGCGCGCGTGATGGCGGCCTGCTTGTCGCCGTCCGCTTCCAGGATGACGGCACGGCGGGTCCGCTCGGCCTTCATCTGCCGGTGCATCGCCTCGGTCACGTCAACCGGAGGTTCGATGCGCTGGAGCTCCACACGCACGATACGCACGCCCCACTTGTCTGTGGCGTCGTCCAGGATCTGACGCAGGGCGGCGTTGATCTGCTCGCGGCTGGTGAGCGACTCGTCGAGCTGCATCTCGCCGATCACGTTACGGAGGTTGGTCTGCGCGAGCTTGGTGGCCGCGAGATAGAAGTTGGCCACGTTGTACACGAGCTTCACGGGGTCGGTAGCCTCGTAGTAGACCACCGCGTCCACGGTGACCACGACGTTGTCCTTGGTGATGACCTCCTGCGGCGGTACGTCGACCACGTTCTCGCGCATGTCCACCTTGGTCATCTTGTCGATGACCGGAACGATGATGGTCAGCCCGGAGTCCGCCGTGCGCTGGTACTTGCCGAGCCGCTCGATCAGGCCCTTCTCATACGGCCGCACGATGCGGATGCCGGCGATCGCCCAGATGAACAGCACAGACAGGACGATCAGGCCGAAGAAGATGACGAATACGATGGCGCCTTCCATGGTTACTCCTTCGCTTCTGCAGTGTCGTCTGCCGGGCTGACTATGAGGTGCGTCCCGCTGATGCGCTCGACAGTGACGCGCGAGCCAACACTGATGGTCTGCGCGCCACTCGCGTCGGCGCGCCACTCCTCACGCTGTATGCGTACGCGTCCACTGCCATCGCCGGGCTCGACATCCTCGATGACCACACCCTGCTTACCGATGAGACGGTCCACGCCGACCTTCTCGGGTGGCTCGTGCGTCACTCGGTCAGCGAAGCGCCGGAGGCTCAGCAGCAAGACGGCCGAAACGACGAGGAACGCCACCCACTGCCAGGGGAGCGGGACCTTGACGAACGCAAGCCCTGCGGCAACAGCGGCGCCCAGCCCGAACGGCAACATGAAGAACCCGGCAGTGAAGATCTCACCCACGATGAGGATAGCGGCGAGTCCCAGCCACACCCAGAACCACATCTCCATGTACGACTCCAATCGAACTGTCGGTGTTCCTATGAGGATACCCGACCCCGACAGCGCGGAATCGTCAGAACGTCGACTCGCCTGATGCGCCAGGGTCACCGAGGCCGACAATCCCGATGAAGCAGAACCACCCGGAAGCGGACTTCCGGGTGGTTCGTGAGCGTTCTCTCCCTACAGCTAGTTGGCTGCTTCTCCTACTTCGTCGCCGAGCGGGCTCAAACCGCGCTCTCCGGCGACCGTTTCGAGCGGGATCATCACGATCTCCTCGACCTCGGGGATCGCGAGGACCTTGATCTGCTTCTCGAACGTGACGGGGATGTAGCCGTGGCACTCCTTGCAGGTGTGGACACGGTGGCCGGGATCCTGCTCGTCGAACAGGTACTCGAGCTTGTCATGCGTGCGCTGACCGCAGCGCGCGCAGCGGACTCGAGCGAACTCCCACTGCGTACGGCAGGTGGGGCAGCTCAACCAGCGCCTGCCACCCTGCAGGTCGCCCTCGTCGCGGATGACGCCGGAGGATGCGGGTGTTCCGCACACCGGGCAGAGACCTGAGTCCCACTGCTGCCAGTCGAACTTGCCCGCGGCCTTCACCGCGGCTGCGGCGGGTTCACGCAAGAAGGGCGTAGCGGCCTCTGTCAGCACGAACATGAGGAGTGGTTCGTTCAGGCGGTCGTCGCCGACCGCTTCGGCAACCCGGGTTATGAACGCGTCCATGCCGGTAAGCATCGCTGCGAGCAGTTCCTCGGTGATCGCGCCGGCGAGATCCGCCTCCGCCAGGGCAGCCGACTGATCGTCTGCCAGACCCGCCTTCTCGGCGGTCAGCTTCGCTACCTGGCGCACCGCAGCCTGGTAGGGCTCGAGCGGGATGGTGGGCTCAACGAGTGAGAACAGCATGCGGGTCTGCAGCAGGGCCTTCTCGGTCTCCTCGGCTGACGCGGCCTCATAGGGCGCTGCGCCCTGCGCGATCTCGTCCTGCGTGTCCCACAGCGCCTCGAAGAAGCGGAGCTGCTGCTCAAGGTCCGGGCGGATAGTGACGTAGTGCTCGATCGCCTTCGTGCGCGCGGCGTTGCTCATGGGTCCTCCAATGGTGTTCGCGTGCTCCCTTACCCCGCCCGCTCACCGTACAAGACATATATGTATCTGCCGGATACAGTCCTGCGAGGGTACAATGGTGAGTAGGCGTAACCATGCTAGTTTACACGTACGTGAGGGGTGATGGGGCATGAGGGTGAGGCCGGCCGCCGTTCTCATGACCGTCGCCATGACGGCAGCGCTTCTCGTTGGTGGCTGCAGCAGTGGCACGGCCACGTCCAGCGGTGGTTCTGATGAGTACGGTGAACAGAACGGGCTTGAGGTCGGGACCGTCGCGCCCGACTTCAGACTGAAGAACCACGAGCAGCAGACGGTAGCGCTCTCCGATTACCAGGGCACCAAGAACGTGATCCTCGTCTTCTATCCCGCCGACTTCACGCCGGTTTGAGAAGGCGAGCTGTCCGGGTACCGTGACAACTACGAGTTCTTCCAGGAGCGGGATACCGAAGTCTTCGGCATCAGTGCTGACGCATGGGCATCGCATGCCGAGTTCCGCAAGCAGCTCGAGCTGCCCTTTGATCTGTTGTCCGACTGGGATCGCACCGTGATGCCCGCGTACGGCGCGTTCAGTGTGCGCACGAAGATCGCCAATCGCTGGAGCTTCCTGATCGACAAAGAGGGAATCGTTGTGTTCACGCAGCACACGGGGCTCAATGAGCCACGTGACGTCGAGGCGATGAAGGCCGAAGTGGACAAGCTATACCAGGAGCAGACGGGACAGTAGGGACGAGAACGCCGCGTGGGCGGCGTGACAGGAGGGTGTCATGAAACGAGCGGTGACCGTAGTGCTGGTGCTGGCTCTGTCGGCGATGCTGCTCACCGGCCTGGCCGGTTGCGGGGAGGCGTCGACTGACGAGAAGGTGCCGCTGCACTTCATCCAGTTCTTCGATCCCGACTGCCCCTTCTGCAAGCAGATGGAGCCGACGATTGCGAAGCTCCAGTCCAAGTACGAGCCGAAGATCTACAAGTTCGAGGTCATCGATGTCTCGACCGACGAAGGCCTCCGGCAGGCTGACGAGTTCGGCGTGTTCATCACCCCGACGTTCGTGCTGCTCGATGCCGACGGCAACGAGCTCGATCGCCTCGCTGGCGCGGCGACCGAGGAGAACATGGAGAAGTTCATCGAGCGCGGGATGGACGACGCCAGCGGCACGTCGGGCGGTCCCCGCGATGAGATCCCGACCACCGGGGGCACCGAAGCGGGCGATTAGCGCCACCACGAACCACACGCTGCTTGATCAGCTTGCAGGAGGCGGCCCCCGCGGGGGTCGCCTCCTCTTGTGTTCGGGCCGGTGGGTGCGCTAGGGGGCGCGAGAGCGCCGGGGGGGCCGAATCACCGCGCGTATGCGGGGATGAGACGCTGGCGGGTGCGGTAGGACCAGGCACCGGGGGACATCGTCCGGAGAGAGCGGAGCGTCGAGAGGTGCCTCGGAGGTGGATGTGCGCGCAAGTGGAAGGGCCGGATCCCAGTGGGATCCGGCCCTCCTTACGTGCCAGACAACGAGCGGAGGTTACTCCGTGATCACGTTGTCGCCCTTCTTGAGCTCTTCCTTGGCCCACGTGCCCCAGTGGTACAGGGCGTCGGTCTCGCTGACACGGCCATCGCCGAACATCAGCTTGCCCGAGCCGCGGTACGGCTGGAAGATACCAGCGCCGAGGTAGATGTGCGCGAGCATGAAGACCCCGATGAGGACCATCAGGCCCGAGTGGAGCATGATGCTCCACCGCACGACACCCGCGCTGAACAGCTCGGGGAACCAGATGATGACGCCGGTGATCGAGATAGCGATCGACAGGAAGATCAGCGCACCGTCGGCCACACCCTGGCCCGACTTGTTGATCTTCTGCGGCGGCATGTGCTGCTTCGCACCGAAGAACAGGTACGGGAAGAACTTCGCCATGAACTCCTTGTCATCAGCGTCCCACTTGAAGAACAGGCTCTTCCACAGGTGGACGAAGCCCTTGGGGCTGATGATGATCGCTGCGATCGGAGCCACGATGAAGATGACAGCCATGACCCGGTGCACCATACGCGCACCCTGGACCGTTGCCATGCCGACAGCTGCTGCCACGGACGGAATGAAGAGGATCAGTCCGGTCGCGAACAGCGACAAGCAGGCGATGGTGTGGATCCAGTGAAGACCGCGCGCGAAGGCGCTGTGCCTCTGGATGTACCTCACTTCTCCAC
>JAVERH010000124.1:0-6503 GCA_034007245.1 Coriobacteriia bacterium
CGGACGGTTGCGTCATGATCGGCTCCACCGACATCATGCTCGGGGAGGTGGACCGATGAGTCCGACGCTCGCCGTCATCGTGAAGCTTCTCTCGATCATCGCTCTGATGCTCACCAACGGCGTTTTCATGATCTACCTGCTCCGCAAAGTGTTGGGGCACCTACACATCCGCCTCGGTCCGATGCACGTGGGACCACACGGCATCCTGCAGACCATGAACGACGTCATCAAGCTACTCACCAAGGAGGACCTGACACCACGCCTGGCGGACAAGGCTCTCTTCTATCTGGCACCGATGATCGTCTTCGTGCCATCGTTCATGGCGTACCTCGCATTGCCGTTCTCGGACACGCTCAAGGCGACTTCACTCGAGACCGGACTGCTGTTCACGTTCGCTGCACTCTCGGTCGTGCCGATCGGCATCCTGCTCGCCGGGTGGTCGTCGGGTAACAAGTGGGGCCTGCTGGGCGGCATGCGCTCGGCAGCGATGCAGATCGCCTACGAGGTGCCACTGCTGCTTTCGGTGCTTCCTGTGGTGATGCTCGCAGGGACCATGAACCTCGGTGGGATCGTCGATGCACAGGCCGGTACGTGGCTCGCGGTCGTCCCGCGCTGGTTCATCACCAATCCGCTTCTGTGGCCGACGTTCATCATCTTCGTCATCGCCTCACTGATCGAGGTGAATCAGACGCCGTTCGACATGTCCGAGGCCGAGTCGGAGCTGGTCGCTGGCTTCGGGTCGGACTACTCGGCCATGAAGTTCGGTCTCATCTACCTCTCCGAGTTCTCCAACACGTTCGTCGTCTCGGCGATAGGCGTGACGCTGTTCTTTGGCGGCTGGTTCGTGCCGTGGATACCGACGAGTTGGTACGGCGCGGTGCCGGTCCTGGCACCGACGGTGTTCATCCTCAAGACGTATCTCGGCATCGTGCTGATGTGGTGGATTCGCGGTACGTTCCCGCGTGTGCGTATCGACCAGCTGATGGACCTGGGCTGGAAGCGCCTGATCCCCGCTGCGCTGGTGATGATCGTGCTCACCGGTGTGGTCGACAAGCTCATCGTGCCGCTGTTTTCCGGGGCGGTGAGGTAGCGATGTGGGGTAAGGGACTCATCAACGGGTTGCGGCTCAGCCTGAAAAACGCGATGCGCGGTCCGATCACCGTGCAGTACCCGTACGAGAAGCTCGAGTTGCCCGAGCGCGCCCGTTGGGCGGTGCGTCCGAAGTACTTCGACGATGGTTCGCCCAGGTGTACGGCGTGCATGGTATGTGTCCGGACCTGTCCCGATCATATCCTGTCGTTCGACTTCGAGGTACGCGAGGACAAGACGAAGCATATCAACGCGTACACGTACGAGATCGGTGCCTGCATGATGTGTGGTCTGTGTGTCGAGGCCTGCCCGTTCGACGCCATCGAGATGAGCCACGACTATGAGCTTGCCGTGATCGATCCGGGCAGGCTCACGGAGGACTTGCTCCAGGATGTGGACGCGGCCACCAACGCCCGCCACAAGGCCGAGAAAGAGCATGCGGCTGCGGCTGCCACGCCCGAGCCGGCCGAGGACGGTGATGCATCGTGAGTCAGACACTGCCTGGCATAGCGTTTTATCTGCTCGCCTTCGCGGCGCTCTACGGTGCCATATCGATGATGTCCACGCGCAACGTCGTACATGCGACCGTCTGGTTGCTCGAGGTCATGCTGGCCACTGCCGGTATCTACCTCGTCTTGGGTGCGGAGTTCCTGGCGCTCGTCCAGGTACTTGTCTATGCGGGTGCGGTAGCCGTTCTCACACTCTTCACGGTCATGCTCACGCTGCGCCGTCGCGAGGATGCGGTGCGGCCGTTCCCTACGGCCTGGGGTTCGCTTGCAATCGCATCGCTCTTCACCGGTGGTGTGCTGCTCGCGCTGAGCCGCTTTTGCGTCACGTCAGTCGCTATGCCCGAGGTCGTACCGGGGATCGAGGAGTTCGGTCGCGAGCTCTTCACCACCTGGATGGTGCCCTTCGAGATCGCCTCGCTCGTGCTTCTCGCCGCGCTGGTTGGCGCGGTTTGGTGGACGGGGGGTGACGACCGATGAGTGTCGGGCTTCCACAGATGCTCACCCTCTCGGCGATGCTCTTCGGTATCGGCCTGTACGGCGCGCTCTCGCGTAAGAACGCCGTGCACGTGATGATGTCGCTCGAGCTCATGGCCAACGCCGTGAACATCAACCTCGTCGCGTTCTCGCGGTTCGTCACACCCGAAGTGATGACCGGACAGTTCTTCGCCGTCTTCTCGATGGTCGTCTCGGCTGCCGAGATCGGCCTCGGCCTCGCTCTCGTCATAGCCATCTACCGCCGGAAACGTAGCGTCGAGCTTGACGCGGTGCAGGAGCTGAGGGGATGAGCATGGACTACGTGCTGCTCGTCCCGCTACTTCCGGCGCTCGCCTTCGCGGTGCTCACACCGATGCCGCGCACCGTTCGCCTGAAGCTCGTCCCGCTTGCTGTCGGAGCGGTCTTCGGCTCGCTCGTGCTCTCGATAGCGGCGTTTCTCGCCGTGTGGCCCGGCGGCCAGCAGCTCGAGCCTGCGTGGCATGGTGTGGTCACCATCGCGCACATCGGTGACAGGGCTATCTCGCTCGGTCTTGCGCTCGAGCCGATGTCTGCGGTCATGTTGCTCGTGGTCACCATCGTGGGCGCGGCAGTGCAAGTCTACTCGCTTGGCTATATGCATCGCGAAGAGCGGATCGGCTGGTACTATGCGGCGCTCTCGCTCTTCACTGCGGCGATGCTCGTACTGGTGCTTTCCAACGACTTCCTCGGGTTGTTCATGGCTTGGGAGGTCATGGGGCTCTGTTCATATCTTCTGATCGGTTTCTGGCACGAGCAGGAGGCACCCCGGCTCGCAAGCATCAAGGCGTTTCTCACCACAAAGGTGGGAGACCTTGGTTTCATGCTTGCACTCGCTGTCATCTATGCCGAGGTCGGTGTGTTCGACTTCGCCACGGTGCTCGGCCACGACTGGTCTGCGGGTACCGCTACGTTCGTCGCACTCCTGATGCTCTTTGGTGCGATGGGAAAGAGCGCACAGTTCCCGCTGCACACGTGGCTCCCCGACGCCATGGCGGGTCCTACGCCCGCCTCGGCACTCATCCACGCGGCCACGATGGTCGCTGCCGGGGTGTTCCTCATCGTGCGTGCGTTCCCGATCTTCGAGGCGAGTGGTATCGCGCTCACCGTCACGCTCTGGGTGGGCCTGGGCACCGCGCTTCTGTCCGGCCTTCTCGCGATGGTGCAGCACGACATCAAGAAGGTGCTTGCGTACTCGACGATCAGCCAGCTCGGCTTCATGTTCATCGCCTTGGGGGCGGGCAGTCCCACTGTCGCGCTCTATCACCTCGTGACGCACGCGTACTTCAAGTCGTTGCTCTTCCTCGGTGCAGGCGTGATCATCCATGCAGCGCACACACAGGACATGCGGCAGATGGGCGGGTTGGCCAGGAAGCTACCGGTCACTTCGCTCACGTTCGCTGCGGGCTCGCTCGCACTCGCCGGCGTCGTGCCGTTCTCGGGGTTCTGGTCCAAAGACGAGATCCTTGCGGTACTGCTGCACGAGCAGCAGTACGCAGCCTTCGCGATCGCGCTCGCCGCCGCGTTCGTGACGGCGTTTTACGTCGCACGGTTGTGGTTCCGTGTCTTCACTGCACCCACGCAGCAAGCCGAGCTCCACGAAGGACACCGCTCGATGGTGGCGCCGATGGTGGTGCTTGCTGCGATCACAGCGGTCATCGGCTTCTTCGGACCTACCCTCGGCGGATTCCTGGGTCACGGGATCCCGTGGCCAGCGTTCGGTACGGCTGCGGTCTCGACATTCGCGGCGGCCGCCGGCATCATGCTCGGCTGGTACGTATACGGCCGCCGGAAGTCGGTGGTGAACACGCAGGTGATCAAGCAGCGGTTCCCCCACGCATACGGCGTATTGGTCAACAAGTACTACTTCGACCTCACGTACGGGTATTTCATCGTGGGTGGGTACACGGCGCTTGCACGAGGCCTTGCGAGTCTTGATGCGAACGTCGTGGACGGTATCGTCAACGGCGCCGCACGTACCTGGCGTTCGCTCGCCGCTCTCGGGTGGGCATTCGACCGTCGCGTGATCGATGGCGTGGTGAACGGTTCGGCTTCTGCGGTCAGGGCCGCGGGTGCCCGGATGCGCACGCTCCAGACCGGGAGCGTGCGTGGCTATCAGACACTCGTCGCGGGGGCAGTCGTGCTCTTCGTGATCTGGATCCTCGTGAAAGGGGCCTAGCAGCGTGAACCTTCCTCTGCTCACGATCATCGTCTTCCTCCCGCTCCTCGGTGCTGTCACCGTCGCGTTGCTCGGCAACGCACGCGCCACCGCTGGCCGAGCCATCGCAGCCACCGTCTCGGTGGTCGACCTCGTGCTCGTCGCCTGGATGACGATGCGCTTCGACGTTTCTGCCGGGATGCAGTTCGTCGAGAAGGTCGCATGGGTCCCGCAGGCGAACATGACGTACCACCTCGGACTCGACGGCATGTCGCTTACGATGGTCGTTCTCTCGGCGCTGCTGACACTGCTCGCGATCGTCGCTTCCTGGAAGACCGGGAAGAATCCCGCCCTCTGGTTCTCGATGCTGCTGCTGCTCGAGGTGGGGATGAACGGCGTCTTCCTGGCGATGGACTTCGTGTTGTTCTACGTCTTCTGGGAGCTCGTGCTCGTGCCGATGTACTTCCTCATCGCCATGTGGGGTGGCCCGCGTCGTCAGTACGCGGCCGTGAAGTTCTTTTTGTACACGCTCTTCGGTAGCGTCTTCATGCTCGTGGGGATCATCGCGCTGTACCTTCAGACGGGGACGTTCGACATCCTCGAGATGGCGGGCGCGGGTCTCGACCCATCGTTCCAGTGGTGGGTGTTTGGTGCTTTCTTCCTCGGCTTCGCCGTGAAGGTGCCGATCTTCCCGCTGCACACATGGCTCCCCGACGCGCACGTCGAGGCGCCGACCGCGGCCTCGGTACTGCTTGCCGGTGTCTTGCTCAAGATGGGTTCGTACGGCTTCCTGCGAATCTCACTGCCGATCCTGCCGGATGCGGCTGCCGAGTGGAGCACCTTCATCGCGGCGCTTGCAGCTATCTCGATCGTCTATGGCGCGGCGGTCGCCTTCGCGCAAACCGACATGAAGAAACTCGTCGCATACTCATCGGTGTCGCACATGGGCTTCGTCATGCTCGGCATCGCGTCGATGACGCCAGAAGGTCTCAATGGTGCTGTGGCCGTCATGTTCAGCCACGGTATCGTCACCGGCATGCTGTTCTTCCTCGTCGGCATGGTCTACGACCGGACGCACACCCGTGTGATCGCCGAGGTCTCGGGTCTGTCGTCGAAGGTGCCGATCGCCGGCGGTCTGTTCGCTTTCGCTTCGTTTGCCTCGCTCGGTCTGCCGGGGCTCTCGGGCTTTGTGGGCGAGTTCCTCAGTCTGCTCGGCGCGTGGGCGTCCGATATCCCCGTGGGCTGGGTGATCGTCTCGGCTATCGGTGTGCTGCTTGCTGCCGCCTACATGCTCTGGCTGGTCCAGCGCGTGGTGCTTGGCTCGCCGAGTGCTGCGGTGGAGTCCATTCCCGATCTCTCCACACGTGAGGTTCTCGTGCTGGTACCGCTCGTGATGCTCACGATAGGAGTGGGTGTGTACTGGGACTCGCTGCTGCGCTTCACCGATCCAGCCGTGCGCTCGATCCTTGCCATGATGGGTGGCGCCTAGCATGTCCGAGCTGCTGTTGCTCACACCTGAGCTTATCGTGCTGGCAGGCGCGATCGTCGCGCTGTTCGCCGATCGCATCACGTCGCGCCTTCGCGCTGCGGCTCACATCGGCGCACCACTCGCACTCGTCGCAGCACTCGTCGCGGCGCTTATCGGGACACACGGTGGGATCTTTGCGGGCATGCTCTCGCTCGACAGCATCTCGGTCTTCGCCCGGGTCGCGATTGCGCTGCTGCTCGCGGTCTGGCTCTGCTGGATCTCGGGCAGAGGGACCGAGGGTGAACGCTCCGCCGAGGCGGTGGCGTTCGCGATGCTCTCGGCCGTGGGCGGCATGCTCATGGTCTCGGCACGCGACCTTATCGTGCTATTCATCTCCCTCGAGCTCTCCACGATGCCTGCGTACGTGCTCATGGGCTACCGTCGGGACGATGAGCGCGGACTCGAGGGTGCGCTCAAGTACTTCCTGCTCTCGATGCTCACGAGCCTCATCATGCTCTACGGGCTCTCGTTCGCGTTTGGCGTCTCCGGATCCACCGCCTACGCCGACCTCGGCGCGGTGAGTTCCGGGACGCTTGGCCAGCTTGCGGTGACGTTCGTGTTGGTAGGTCTCTTCGCCAAGCTCTCGGCCGCGCCGTTCCACTACTGGACGCCGGATGCTTATGCGGGCGCTCCGGCATCCTCGGTGGCGTACGTGTCCACTGTGCCGAAGATCGCAGGTGTGGTCGCGCTCGTGCAACTCGTGTCTGCG
>JAVERH010000125.1:0-6496 GCA_034007245.1 Coriobacteriia bacterium
TGGAACTGCTCAAGCTGAAGCGTCGCGGCGCTGTCGCGCGGCGGGGTCATAAGCTGCTTAAAGACAAGCTCGACGAGCTCATGAAGGAGTTCCAGGTCCGCATCGGTGCGAACCGGAAGTTGCGTGCCGAGGTGGAGCGTGATCTGTTCGCTGCCTACTCGCAGTTCTCCATCGCGCGCGCCGAGGCAGGGCAGGGCGTGCTCGGGCCAGCCCTCATGGCACCCGCAGCAACGCCGATTCTCGGCGTTAAGGAGAAGAGCCTCATGAGCGTCACAGTGCCGATCTTCACTCTCGACGAGCTGCCCGAGCCGGGCGGCTACTCGCTTGCCACCACACCAGCCGTGCTCGATGCCGGACTTGCACGGCTCGCGGCCGTCGCACCGAAGCTTCTAAAGCTTGCCGAGCGAGAGAAGGCGATCGAGCTTCTGGCTGCGGAGATCGAACGGACGAGACGCCGAGTGAACGCGCTCGAGTACGTGCTCATCCCCTCGGTGGACGAGACCATCAAGGACATCCAGCAGAAGCTCGATGAGGCGGAGCGTAGTAACCTCACGCGACTCATGAAGGTGAAAGACATGATCGCCCAGCAGGAGGTCACTGAAGAGCGGTAGTGCGGACCGACGCTAGTCTGCGACGTAGATCATGATCTTCACCGTGGTCCCCTTCGGCACCATGGTCCCGGCCTTTGGCGTCTGGTACGAGGTTTTCGACCAGTCGGGATCGAATGTGACGGCTGCGTTCAGGCCCACCTTTGAGAAACCCTTGATGAGCGCAGCCTCCATTCGATCCATGGTAGGCCCATAACCATACTTCTCATACTCATCGTCCCACTCTTCCTGGGTCATCTGTTCGCTGCCATTAGGGAAGTCCTTCCAGCTTGGTACCTTCACCATCTCAACGCCGGTGGATACCACGATCGCGATCTCTGTGCCTGGGATAGCTTCGCTGTTCGCCGCCGGTATCTGGGACAGGATCGTGCCCTTTGGCGCCGTGTCGTCTTTAGTGCTGGACCTCACGATGAATCCGGCTGCGGTCAGTGCTGCCTCGGCGTCAGCCTGTGACTTATCGGCTACATCCGGTACGGCGACGGGCTTTGGTCCCTTGCTCACCACGAAGGTGACCGGACTGCCTTCCGGCACCACGGTACCTGCCTCGGGGTGTTGCGAGATGATCGTGCCTGCTGCTGCGGTCGCGTCGTAGCTTTCGGTCACATCGCTGACGCTGAGCGTGGCGGATACGATCATCGACTCAGCTTCGGCACGAGCGAGGCTGACGAGGGCGGGCACGTCGGTCGGCGGCGCGCCAGCGAGCGTGAGGCCGACAGGGGTGCCGCGTTCGGCGCGTTCACCGGCAGCGACAGACTGACTTATCACGGTCCAAGTCGGCTCCGTCGATGCGGGGTCGTACTCGTACGCACCAGCGGCGAACCCCGCATTCTCCAGGGCGATCCCAGACTGTTCGAGATCGAAGCCGGCTAGATCGGGTATGGTCGGGTTTGCATCAAGCCATGCGAATGCGGCGCCCGCACCTGCCAGCACGAGCAGTACGACGATAGGCACGGCGACCTTCCATGCGGCCGTTCGTTTGGACTGTGTCGGCGCTTCGAACGAGGGAGCCAGTGCCGCTGACGATGGATCGTGGGCCACCTCGTCTGGCTGTGTTGCTCCGCATCCAGCGCAGAGTTCGGCATCGTCGGGAAGTTCGCGAGCGCACGTGGTGCAGTGTTTAACCACCGGGTCCCCTTCATCGCGGCTGGGTCACAACTATAGCGCGATGGCTTCTGCTTCGTACCCGAGCAGTGCGCCAATACTTGTTCGAGGTCGCCACGATGGTTTCGGCCCGGTGTCTGGGCAGGCCATTCTTCTGATTGTCCGGAGCGAGAGCTAAAGTCGTGTCTCGTGTGCGCCGATTAATCAAGTGTCAGGATAAATGAATCGACCCTGACATCCAGCTCGGCCCGACGACGGCGCCCCTCCGTTCGGAGGGCCGAGCTGGACTTGCAAGAAGCCCCGTGGCATGTACTGCGGGGCTTCTTGCATAGTTCTTCTCTGTCACCAGCGTTCGGGTAAGCGGCGGCTAGCCGGTCTGACCGGTGAAGTCCCAGCGCTCGAGCAAGAGGGCGGGCGCAAGCATCGCACTACCCTCGCCACCGCAGAGTTGGCGCTTTGCACCGATCGCTCCGACATGTGAAAGTGCAACGAGTGCGCTCTGCGTGAAACGCAGATTGCGGACAGGTCGCGCCAGCTTCCCGTTCTCGATGAGGAAGGTGCCATCGCGGGTCATGCCGGTGAGCACCACCTTCATCGGGTCCTCGACGTTCACATAGTGGAAGCGCGTCACGTACACGCCACGGTCGACCGAAGCGATCATGTCTTCCACGGTGGTGTCCCCTGCGTTCATCTCGAGGTTGAGCGGAAGCGGGCCATACGGGTTGGGAGCGGGCAGGGCGTGGCCGGTGTTATCGAGCTCAAGCTTGGTAGCGAAGTATGAGTCGGTCACGGGACCTGCAAACACGCCCCCCTCGACCAGTGGGGTCCGACGCCGGGGCTGGCCTTCATAGTCGAAGCGGATGCCGATCGTTCCCGGCGACAGAGCATCATCGTAGATCGTGACGCGAGAGTCGAGGGCGCGAGTCCCTACCTTGCCCACGAGGAACGAGCTGCCCTCGGAGAATGCCTTTGCGCCGAAGCCGAGGTAGCCGAGGAAGTCGAGGATGTCGGCGACGGCCTCAGGCGCCAGCACCACTGTATAGGTGCCGGGATCGAGAGCTCCCGCGCCAGCCGAGCGCTCGGCGAGCATCGCTGCCTGGCTGCCCAGTTGAGACGGCAGGAACCCGCCGGTATCCCGGCCGTAGTACGATGCCCATCCGCTCGCCTGGGCCTCTCCTGTAGACAGGACGGTCGCACGAAGACTGTCGGTCTGCATAGCAACCAGCACTCCGCTGCTGTTCGCGACTGCCACGATCTGATCGTTCACCGCTATGCCGCCGGCAGCAACAAGGCCACGGGCCTCGGACTGGCCGATGATCGCATGGGCGGCTTCGGCACGAGTTTGCTCGCTGTATGTTCCGAGCAGGGTCGACCCGCCGGAGGGGAGTGAGAGCGGGTGTGGTTCCGGCAGCCCCGGGAACACCGGGTCCTGTGGTGCGTGGCGGGCAGCATCGACTGCCGCTGCCGCGCAGCGAGTGAGCGAGTCATCGTCGAACCTGTTCGTGCTCGCGACGCCTGTACGAGTGCCGAGTACTGCGCGGACCGAGAGCTCCATGTCGTTCTCGGCGACGTTTTGGTGGATACGGTTTCCGGCGAATCGCGTCAGGGCCGAGCGGCTTGCGACAACGATGGCCTCGGCGGCATCGGCAGGAGTCACGCGCGCTGCGCGCTGGGCAATGGCACGGACGGCGTCGATTGTGTGGCTCATCGTGTCACCCCCACCCGGACGTCACGGAATCGCGCGGGCGCGGCACCGTGGGCGACATGCGCGACCTGCATCGGCTCCCCCTTGCCGCAGTTGGGGATGCCCCAGACCTGCCAGTGGTCGCGATCGCATACTGCATCACACGAGGCCCAGAACTCCGGGGTGATGCCGGTGTAGTTGGGGCTCTTGATCATCCGGCCAAGCTTCCCACCCTTGATCTCCCAGCCGATCTCACAGCCGAACTGGAAGTTGAGTCGTCGGTCGTCGATGGACCAGGAGTTGTTGGTTTCCATATAGATACCGTCCTCGGTATCCGCTATCAGGTCGTCGAAGCTCCACTCGCCGGGTTCGAGGCTCATCGTGGTCATGCGGATGAGCGGTTGGCGCTGCCATCCGTCCGCCCGCATACAACCGTTGGACGTGCGGCCCAGGGTGGGTGCGGATTCACGGGATGTCTGGAGTCCGGTGAGGATGCCGTTGGTGACGATGTGATCGCGCTGTGCCGGGACACCCTCATCGTCGTAGCCGAACGAGCCGATCGATCCGGGGATCGTGGCATCGGTCGTGACCGTTACATGGTCGGAGCCGTATCTGAGCGTGCCGAGGTCGAGGACTCCGACCCATGAGGTTCCCGCGAACGCAGCTTCGTCACCGAGGATGCGATCGAGTTCTGTAGGGTGTCCTATCGACTCGTGGACTTGCAGCGCTACTTGTGACGAGTCGATGATCACCGTGGTCATGTCGTGAGGGCAGGGCGCCGCCGAGAGTAGGGCAGCCGCCTGATCGGCGATGCGCGGTGCGTTGCCAGGGAGGTCGAGTGCGCGGATGGTCTCCCAGCCGCCCTGGACGGCCTGACCGCCGAGATTGCTGGGATACGATCGCGGGAGCATCTCGCCATCACCGATAGCGAAAGCCGCGATTCCCGCCTGGGACTCGATGTACGACTGTTCGATATGCGAACCCTCGGTGGAGCCGAATACTTTGTGTACTCCGATGAAGCCCATACTGGCGCTCGTGACGTGTATGCGTTGATCGGTGCGCAGCACGTCGTCGGCGAGTAGGAGCACAGCTAGTTTGTCGTCGGTGGAGACGGTGAACGGGTCGATCTCGCAGGGACCGGTCCATGTGTCGGTGAAAGACTCGAGTGGGGCGAGTGTCACCGGCGTGCGGGCTGTGATGGCAGCGGCACGAGACAGCGCTACGGCCTGACGGGCGGCGGCACGGATCCCGTCTGCAGAGAGGTCAGATGTCGCGGCGAACCCCCAGGCCCCACTGGCGATCGTGCGGATGCCGATACCCAGTGACTCACCCGACTCGATACCTTCGACGTGCCCCGTGCGCACTGAGAGGCGTTCGTGGCGTGTCTCCACGATGCGCGCGTCTGCATAGGTGGCACCCGCGAGCGTTGCCGCATCGAGAGCGTCGGCGATGAGTGCGTTCATGCGTCCTCCGAACCGTGTCGTTATCGGCACGATGGCTCAGACGCTACCGGGCGGCTGCCACCGGATCCGTGATCGCCCCCATGATCGGCTGGGTGCGATCATGCCAATCATACCGCCGAGCACCCGCATAGTCTCCCCGATCGGCAAGACGCGAGAGCTTGACGAAGTCACCGGTTCGCGGTGCGTGGATGAAGTAACCCGACCCGACGTACATGCCCACGTGATGGATGGGGGAGCCGAAGAAGACCGCGTCACCCGGCTGGAGATCGGCGGGGGCGACACGCTCGCCACGCTGGAACTGAGCCCCCGAGTAATGGGGCAGTTGCACGCCGTGTTGTTTCATCACATAGAGTACGAGCCCGGAGCAGTCGAATCCCCGGGGTGACTCGCCGCCCCAGAGGTATGGTACGCCATGGTAGGCCAGTGCGGTCTCGACCGGTGAGCCCGGCTCGACCACGATCCCGGCACGGTTGGCGCCGGAAAGCACGTCCCTGAGCAGTTCGGCGTCGGCTTCCTGGCGTTCGGTGGCCCGGCCGTCGAGGAGGTCGATCAGCTCGGTCTGTGTGTCGGCCAGTAGGGCCTCACGCTCCTGGATGCGGAGCATGACCTCGATCTTACGTGCCTGCATCTGGAACTCAAGCGAGCGAGCCATGAGCTCGTCCTCTTTCGCGGCGTCCTCTGCCTCTGCGATCAGGTCGTGCTGAACGGCAAGCGTCGCTGCGATGGACGCATCGCTCTCACCCATCATCTGTAGATAGCGCACGCGGGCAAGGAAGTCCGAGATCGACTTCGAGCCAAGTAGAATGTCGAGCGATGAAAGCTCGCCACTGCGATAGATGTCGCGTGCACGGTCGGAGAGGGTGTCTTGCTGTAGTTCGTAGGCAAGCTCGGCGTTAGCGAGATCCTTCTGAGTGGTCTCGAGCCGAGCTGTGGCCGACTCCAGCTCCATGACCGCTTTGTTGTACTCCTCGGCTGCGATAGAGAGCTCGCGGTCCAACTCGTCGAGCTGTGCCTCGAGTTCATCGAGTTCGGTCTGTTTTGCGGCAAGCTCGGCCCGGAAGGCTGCAGTCTCCGCATCGGTCGGCTGCGGGATGGGGTTCTCGGTCGTCGGGACCGAGATTGCGGGAGGCAGTGTTGCGGTAGCGGTTGCCGGGGGGGCCGCAAGGGCAGGGGATGCACAGAGCGTAGAAACGACGACGAGGACGATCCCGCCGCGGAACATACGTGTGGACAAACGAACGCGCATCGCTTCCTTTCCGTTGCCACTACTGTAGCGTGATATGCATACCCAAGTACTGCGAATCTCCTACCAGAACGTGATCAACTGCATAATCTGAAAGGGCGCCGATACCGATGGGTCGGCGACGGCTCGGGTAAAAAGGCATATCGTTCACTGTATCGGCTGGTTGGCGCGCGTATATTAGCCGATCATCTTGGTGGAATTGCCTGTCGGGTGTCGGGTGTCACGTGACACCAAACGCATGCGCGGTAAGGCGCCGGTCGTCAGGGCCGGGGTGTTTGCGTTGCCTCTGACCCTGTGCTATTCTCACTGTCCTATTGCGGGGTGGAGCAGCTGGTAGCTCGTCGGGCTCATAACCCGAAGGTCGTCGGTTCGAATCCGGCCCCCGCGACCAAGACTC
>JAVERH010000126.1:0-6484 GCA_034007245.1 Coriobacteriia bacterium
TGCCTGATGAACCTGAGCCGGGAGCGCGTGGCTAACAAGTGCTTCCAGCCGACTCACACACACGCTAGGCTGACATGAAGCCGCTCGTTCGCGGCTGAAGCACTGGACGTTAGGCGGACAAGGAACAGCCGTGCGTGGCAATCATGAGCAGTGCGGTGCGTTTGCCTCGCACACACGCTGAACTTCCCTACTGCACGCGCTACGTCACAGGTCTGATTGTGGTGGCCAGCCTTCGAGGCAACGGACCTCCTCGACATTGTATGGCTGAAGGGACCATACTATTCTTCATAAGAAGTATTCGAATGGTGGTTCCACTGTGGGTTCAAATCCCTCGGAGGTGCCGATGAAGCGAGCGATAGTTGGACTTGCCGCCTGCATGCTGGCCGCGATGATATGGGTGCCCAGCGCTTGGGCAGTCAACGGAACCTACACGGACAATGTCCGTATGACCGCAAACTATGTCTATGGGAATCAAGCGCGGATCGCTGTGCTGAACCCGTACGTCTATCCTGACAGCTACAAGGTTGAATCTCTCGGCGCTGCGAGGTCCGATGCTACGGCGTGGGTCGAAGTTGGTTGGTGTAAGTATGGGACCGCGTGGTCAGGACAGCCACAAGTCCCGACGATGTTCTACGCTGTGTATAACAACGGGTACTACGAAGACGTTGACATAGCCGCTGTCGAAGTCGATTCGGCCCACTACTATGCCATGAAATACGTCGGAGAAGACCTGAACGGGTCATCCAAGTGGAACTTCTACCTCGATGATGTTTACAAGGGATACGAGGTTGTAATCGACGGACGCCTAAGTTCGGCGATTGCCTTGTCTCAGTCCGAGACACACTTCCAGATCCCTCCAAGCCAGTATGATGACGCCAAGGCTCATTTCTATGGTATGTCCTACTATGACGGGTCAGTTTGGCGGCCCTGGAATTCCCTAGCTAGTAACGTGGACACAAACCCTTTGTTCTGTGTGCTGAAGGTCAGCAACACCGAATGGTGGAATTTGCATCCCTGAGGAGGTCGTGAACTATGTTGTGGCGCAGACTGCTTCCGATCGGCGTTTTCTTGGGGCTTCTTGCATTACTGAGTACAGGGTGTTCGGGTGAGGCACAGTCATCGGCCGCTCGCCCAGTGACCCAAGAGTCTCCGTCCGAGGCCTACCCCGCTCCCACGGGAGAGCGCCTGCTCGTAACGGGTGAGACTTCGGTGGCGAGGACCGACCTCATCCCGATGGCTGAGGCTCGCGAGCGCTCTAGCTTCGCCTTCCGTATACCGGCCGCAGACGAGCAGCTCCTTCGCGGCTCGCAGCTCGTCGGAGTACTTCCGTTCGATACGGATGGCGGTGAAGGATACACTGCCTATTACGATGGTGCCTTGATTCTGACGGTCGAACCGCGAAAAGCCCCGCTTGATCTAGAAGGCGTTCTCGATGAGACGTACCAACCGGATCTGTCCGAGACGAGTCGTCAACCGGCCTATGTCGAAGTGACCGTAGGAGAGTGGTCCGGCTACGGTCATGACGTCACTAGCCAGACCCTCCGCGATGGAACACGTCGATCGACGGGATCTATGCTGTCTTGGACTGAGCAAGTTGGCGTCGGCTTCGTGAGTTACTGGATGTCATCCGACGTTTTGTCTCTCGGTGAACTGCAGAGTCTGGCAGAGCGTCTCAGGTGATTGATGCTGAGGCTGCGCGGGGCAGTTTCGTTGTTGCGGGGCGTCGCAAATGTCAGTCCAGGGATCCACACAGATGCGGTGCTGCGGCATGCCACACTTCTCCTGAAGAGCAGGATGGCGGCTGCGATGTCATCTTCGCTTGGTTCGTGGCCGCGCACGCTTCGTGATGTGGGTCCGGCGCATCGTGAGCGAGGCGCTGGGATGTGCCGCCTGACTTCAAGTTTGAATAGCAACACTTCCGCTGATGACGCCTGCGATCATGCATAGCATTCCTCCGGTGTCCTGAAGCCCAGTCGCTTCCTCGGTCTGGTGTTGAGTTTGTGGGCGATCGCGTCGAGATCCGCCTGGTCGATGTGCGCCATGCTTCTCCGCTTCGGCAGGTACTGCCGGATCAATCCGTTGGTGTTCTCGTTTGTGCCGCGCTCCCAGGAGTGGTGCGGGGTGGCGAAGTAGAACGGCACCCCGGTCGCTTCCTCGACGGCCTTGTAGGAGTGGAACTCGGTGCCGTTGTCGGCGGTGATCGTGAGATAGCGCTCCGGCAGCCGCTCGATGAGCTCGACTGTCCGAGCGGCGGCATCGGCCGCACAGTGGCGCACGAGCTTGCCCATCTGCAGATAGCCTGTCTTTCGCTCGACCACCGTGAGCGCTGAGTGCCTCCCGTGATCGTCGCCCATGATCGAGTCGATCTCCCAGTGGCCGATCATCTCCCGGGCCTCGACCTCCGCCGGCCGCTCGGAGATGTGGCGTTTACCAGGCAGTCTTCCTCTCGAGTCGTGGCTCCGATAGCGCTTGCGGCGCTTCTTCGTCGCCTGTCGCAGGTGCCGCCACAACTGACCACCGCGCTGCTTGTCGCGCCAGATATGCAGGTAGATCGTCTCGTGTGAGATCGAGAGCAGTACGTGGCGCCTCAGCCACCCTGAGACCTGTTCGGGGGACCAGTCGAGGCCGATCAACTGCTCGATGAACGCCCACTCATCGGCGCTGAACTGCGTGTTGCGCCGACTCCTCCGGCGCCTGGCGACGGTGTAGGAGTGGGCGACGTCAGGGCTGTAGCGGCCCGACGGTCGCACGTTGCGTCTGAGCTCCCGCGAGATCGTCGACGGCGAACGTCCGATCTCCCGGGCGATGGCCCGGATCGAGAAGCGCTGCTTCCGCATCGGTTGGATGGCGTATCGTTCTTCAAGGGTGATCTGGGTGTGCATTCGGCCCTCACTTCTTGGCGGGAGAGAGGAACCGATTGTGCCCCAGACCGCCCCACCCTCAGAAGGTGGGGGTGTTGCGTTTAGTATCTGAATCCGCGCCGCCTAACAAGCGCATCCAGCTGACGCGCACGAGGTAGACTGACCAGGACGGCATCGGCGCGCAGCTGATGCGCAAATGCGTTAGGCAGAATTCGGAGACGGGGGACTCGAGTTTGGATGCTCGAGGTCATATAGCGGTCGGTGTGCTCTCGGCAGGCGTCGTGATTGGGGCCGCTCATCTGAGCGCAGGCGATGTCGGCCAGTATGGGTTCTTCGTCGGACCTGCAATCGCGGGTGTCGGGGCGCTTGCACCTGACATCGACCACAGGGACTCCTGGATTGGGAGCCGCATCCCCTTGACCCTCATCGGAGCGGGGCTACTCCTGTTGTTCATGCCACCTGTGTTCGCCCTGAGCGCGAAATCGGGCGGCGCGATGTCGGGCCTATGGGCGAACATGTCCCAGTACAACGGTTCCTTGGTCAAGTGGGGAGCACTTGCGCTCGGTATTGGAGCACTCCTGCTGACCGTCTCGGTTCTAGTCACCAGGGCGATTGGCCACAGAGGCGCCACTCATTCCCTCGCGTTCGCCGCTGGGGCCACTGTCGTCACCTTTGCGATGGCCATGATCGCCGGGCTCGGTCCATGGATGGGGTTGATGTTCGGCATCGGTTGGGTGTCGCATCTTATGGCTGACGCCATCACCCCTCACGGTCTCCCGTCTCTGCTCTGGCCTCTGCCAGCCCGAGAGGAGAAGGGGGCCATGCGGTGGTTCGGTTTCCTTCTGATTCCGTTCGTTGCCCTCGGAATGCTCGGCTGGTTCCAGGGTGCAGGAGGTGGGCTCTTCAGGGGCACTGAGTCCGTTACGGCGACGAGTCAGCAGGTCGTGACCGGGGATGTGACGCTAGCGCGCCAGCGGCTACAGGAGGCCGCTCCCGAAATCGAGCAGGCGCTCGTGAATCCAGACAACCCCGAGGTTTCGATGCAAGGCGACAGAACCACGTATACGTGGCAGTACATACGCCAGACGGATCCGGCATCGGCAACGGTGAAGATCATAGCGATCACGCTGGATGGTTCCGGACGGCTGATAGGGGCGACTGGTCAGTGAGCTCCGACGTCTGCCTGACAAGCGCTTCCGGCTGACGTGACAAGCGGTATTCTGCGAAGAGAGGGCTTCGGCGCGCAGCTGAAGCGCCAAGACGTCACGTTAGGCCGAGATCCGTCGGCCTTGTCGTGGTTCCGAGCAAGCGTATACTGCAAGTTGTACATCCTAGCGTACAAGGAGCGACATTATGCGCCCACTCAAGCTTGATGAGGATATCCGGCCCCTTTCGGAGTTTCGCGCTGAGATCGCGTCGTTCGTCAAGCGCGTGAACGATACCAAGCGTCCGCTCGTGCTCACGCAGCATGGCCGTGGCTCCGTGGTTGTCGTCGACATCGCGGAGTATGCGGCGATGCGCGAGCGGCTTGAGACAATCGACGACATCACCGCCGCGCGAGCGCAGCTTGCTGCGGGCGAGGGTATCGTGCATGACGAGGCCAAGGCGCAGGTACTCGGCAGGCTTGCCTAGGATGCGCGTCGTCTGGTCACCGCGCGCCATCGACCGCGTGGTCGAGATCGCGACCTACATCGCTCAAGACAGCCCCGCCGCCGCACGCGAGTGGGTCGAGCGGCTCTTCGGCCATGTCGACACACAGCTCGAGGCGTTCCCGCTCAGCGGCAAGCCCGCTCGTGATGTGGACGCAGACGATGCGCGCGAAATCATCTTTGAGTCCTATCGCGTCTTCTACGACGTGGGGGATACGGTCGAAATCCTCACGGTCAGGCGTGGAGGCGAGCTCATCGACGCAGATGAGCTACACTCGGGCCCGGCCTAGTTTCAAGTTTGAACTGCACCACTTAGCAGTTCGCCGCTCCCGCCTACCTGGCTTGGACATAGCATTCCTCCGGTGTCTTGTAGCCTAGGCGCTTCCTCGGCCGCGAATTGAGCTTGGCTGCGATCGCGTCGCACTCCGCCTGATCGACGTGGGTCATGCTCGTCCGCTTCGGCAGGTACTGTCGGACGAGCCCGTTGGTGTTCTCGTTGGTGCCTCTTTCCCACGAGTGGTGCGGGGTGGCGAAGTAGAGCTCGACGCCGGTGGCGGCCTCTATGTCTCGGTAGTTGTGGAACTCGGTGCCGTTGTCAGAGGTGATCGTCGAGAACCCGCGCGGGTCCCGCCCGATGAGCTCGATCGTGCGCGCCGCGCAGATCGCCGCCGTGTGGCGCTCGAGCTTGCCGATCCTCACGTATCCCGTCGCCCGCTCGACGATGGTGACCACGGAGTGCCTGGCCTGGTTGTCCCCTTTGACCGTGTCGATCTCCCAGTGGCCGAGCTCCTCTCGGGTCTCGACCTCTAGTGGCCTCTCGGATATGTGCCGTTTACCTGCGAGCCTTCCCCGGCTGTCGTAGCTCCGGTAGCGCTTGCGGTAGTGTTTGGTCGCCTGCCTCAGATGCGTCCACAGGTCGCCCCCGTGGGCCTTGTCGTGCCAGATGTGCACGTAGATGGTCTCGTGGCTGATGCGCAAGACGCCTTCGACCCGCAAGAAGCCGGCGACTTGTTCCGGGCTCCAGTCGAGGCGGAGGTAGCGCTCCACGACCTCCCACGTCTCGGGTCCGATCCGGGCGTTACGCCTCGAGCGCGAGCGGCATCCCCGCGTGTGGTGCGACGCCTTGAACGGGCGGTAGGCGCCGTCGGCGCAGCTGTTGCGGGCGATCTCGCGCGAGATGGTCGTGTGGGCGCGCCCCAGCTCGGCGGCTATCGCACGTGCCGAGAGCCCGCGCCTGCGAAGGGCGGAAATGGCGTATCTTTCTCCTGAGGTGATCTGGCGATACTTCATGCAGCGTTCCCCTTTGCTTGGCAGTAGGGAGGAACCTGAAGTGTCCCAGATTGCCTCGCCCTCGCGCTCGCGGGGTAGTGCACTTAGTATCTGAATTCGCCCTGGCTAACCAGCGCATCCTTGATGTCACTCTGTCCCTGTGGGACGCCCGACCAGTATCGGGTAGCTTCGGATTTGACGATGGGGTGACTCACACGCGCTCCTGTCGCCTTCAGGGGTTGACCGTCAGCTGTTATGTCCCCCACCGCCGGATCCGAGGGGTCGCCGACGTGACCTGATAGGAGCCTGGCCTAGAGGCCCCAGCTAAGGCGTGTCCGCCGTCGATCCCCACGATCGGAAGGTACTCCGACGGAAGGGGACAACCATGATCGTAATCGGCATCGACCCACATATGAAGACCCACACGGCGGTCGCCTTGGACTCGGCCACCGGACGCGGCATCGGCGAGCGGACGGTAAAGTGCACCGAGTCCGGCCACGACGAGCTCCTCTCCTGGGCCCGTGCCCTGGGCCCGGACCGCTACTTCGCCATCGAGGACTGCGGCATGTCTCGGGCAGGCTCGAGCGACACCTGCTCCCACGGGGTGAGCGCGTGGTGCGAGTGCCGCCCAAGATGATGGCGGGAGCGCGCGCGTCAGCCCGCACCTACGGCAAGTCCGACCCGATCGATGCGGCGTGCGTCGCT
>JAVERH010000127.1:0-6465 GCA_034007245.1 Coriobacteriia bacterium
TTTGCACAGTATTTGGAAAAGGGTCTACAGGCACAAGTCCTGATACCCGATCCGTTTGAGCGTGTGAAGATCGCAGCTGGGGCGCAGAAGGCACTCGAGGCTGACCGGATGGGTGCTGTCACTGCCCTCGGTCTCGCTTTGGGAGGGGTGCAGTCATGATGCGGGTCAATCTACTTCCGCCGGAGATACTCCAGCGACGCCAGGCGGAGAAGCGCATCGGTTGGGTGGCGGTCGGGGCTATCGTTGTTGTGCTCATCCTCGCGGTCGTGTGGGGTATCGCGCAGTTCCAACTTCAGTCGAGGGAGGATGACCTGGCTGTGGTTCAGCAGCAAGTGCAGGCGGTCCAGGCTCAGGCGGACCAACTCGCGATCTTCGAAGTACGTGCTGAGGAGCTCGAGGCACGTCGGGCCACGGCAGACCAGGCACTCGCTGGGCGACGCGAGTGGTCGAGACTCTTCAACGAACTCTCACTCATCCTGCCTGCTGATATGTGGGCTGACACAATCACAGCCAGTGAGGATGCCGGGCTTAGTGTTACCGGTTATGCGGTGGACACACCTACTGATGTCCCGGATCAGGGGCACCGAGTGATTGCCAAGTCGCTGGTTCGACTCGCCGACCTAGAGCAACTGAGTAACGTGTGGCTCACAAGCTCCATGAAGTCCGACTTCAATGAACAGTCGGTACTGGAGTTCATGCTTACCGCTGATGTTGCCGCACCAGAGGCGGAAGGTGGGGCGCAGTGAGTATGCGTATGAGTGAAGAGGTCCATCCGCGACGGGTGAGCCTGCCCCGCCGAGTACGGTCCATCCGACGCGGGGGTTGTTAGTCATGGGTAAACTTTCTGCACGGGCCCAGATGTACATCGGTATCGCCCTGATAGTGGTGATAGTGTTCGCGGTGATGTTCTTGGCAGTCATGCCAGCCTTCCAGAAGGCAGCAGATGTCGGTGATCAGATCGTGACCGAGGAACAGAGCCTTGCAGGCGCGCAGGCGCTCCTGGCCCGGCGCCAAAGCGCGAAGGCGCAGGCGGCTGCGAATGACGTGGAGCTGATGAACATCGCGAATCAGATCCCGGATTCACCACAGTTGCCGTCAGTGGTCATCGAATTGCAGGATGCGGCGAACTCTGCCGGCGTGGAGCTAGATGTGATCACACCCTCAGATCTCTCCCCCGGTACCGATGAGACCGGACAGCCTGCCCAGTTTAGTGTCCTACCCATGAACTTGATCGTTCGTGGGGATTGGGTCGATCTCATCGACTATGTGGGTCGGATATCAAAGCTCAAGCGAGGCCTTCGCATAGTGGATTCGACCTTCCTGTACACCGAGTCGAATGAGACGGAGCCTGCCTATGTGGAAGGGTCTGTTTCACTCGAGGTGTACGTGATGGACGCGCTGTCAAGTGGTGCCGAAGGCACCGAGGGTCAGTAAGGGGAGGTGACGATGATGTCCGATGATACGAATGTGACTCCTGCGATGGCAGGCGCGGAGTCAGTAGAGTCCACGAAGGCCGCTGTGACCTCCTCGTCTACAGGGAAGATCATTGCTGTGATCGCGGGCCTGGGTCTGCTCGCCATCATTGTCGGTGTGGTCGCGGCAGTTGTGCTATCCACGGTGGGGGGTAGGGACGCCGACGAGTTTGAGGTGCAGATCGATCAGGCGGTTTCGGATACGGCTGGCTCGGAGGAAGCTGTGGACGCAGGGAAGGTGCCGGAAACTGCTGCACCCGCTATTGAGGTGGAGTACTCAGAGATATTCACATTCAGGGATATCTTCGACCCGCTTATCAAGCCGATTCCTGAAGAGCCCGTAGCGTCGACCACATCCACGAGTACCGCCAGTGCCACCGATACCGCAACGCCGTATGCACAGGGCGTTTTGTATCTCGATGGCATCGAGTCGGTCGATGGTGTGATGAAAGCGGTCTTGCGCTATAACGGTCAGACATACACGCTCGCTGCTGGTGAGGGAATCCCTGGTACACCATGGGAGGTATTCAGCGTTTCCTCTAGCGGTGTGACGATGTTGTATGGGGATAATAAGATCACACTTGTGACCGGTCAGGGAATCACGAAGTAACCCGTTTCATTCGAGTCAAGGGCCGGGCGTCGCTTCTGCGGCGCCCGCACTTTTTCCCGTTCATGTCGAGGTGTCCGTCTCTTCAAAAGACGGTAAGCGTTCTGCGTGCGCTAGAATCGCAGGTACTACCTCCGGAGGGAGCTGCCAGGTGCGGTACACAACTGCAGGCGAGTCACATGGCCCAGGGCTCATCGCCATCGTGTCCGATGTTCCTGCGGGCATCATGCTGGATCGTGCTGCTATCGACGCTGATCTTGCGCGTCGGCAGCAAGGGTACGGCCGTGGCGGACGTATGGCGATCGAGTCGGATCGAGCCGAGGTACTCGGTGGTGTCAGGTTCGGCTGCACCCTTGGCAGTCCGGTCTCGTTGTCCATCAAGAATCGCGACGCTGCAAACTGGTCGGCTACGATGGACCCGTGGGGCTCTGCAGACGGCGTAGAGCGTGTGACTGTTCCACGCCCGGGGCACGCCGATCTCGGCGGTATCCAGCGCACCGGCGCGAGGGATGCACGTGACATCCTCGAGCGTGCAAGCGCGCGTGAGACGGCGGCGCGAGTGGCAGCGGGTGCGATAGCCAAGGCGCTGCTGTCGCAGCTCGATGTGTCTATCCGTTCATGGGTGGAGCGTATAGGTGGGGCTGCGATCGAGCCACTGGACCCCGCAGCTGTCGATCATGGGGCGGTGCTCGAGAGTGATGTCTCGTGTCCGGACTCAGTCGTCGCGGGTGCGATGCGCGATGCAGTCGATCGTGCACGTCTGGCAGGGGAGAGCCTCGGTGGCATCTTCGTCGTCACGGCCAACGGGCTGGTCCCCGGAGTCGGAGGGTATGCGGAGGTCGCGTCGCGTTTGGACGCACGTCTCGCGGGTGCTGTGATGTCTATCCCGGCGATCAAGGGTGTGGAGTTCGGCGTGGGCTTCGAGATGGGCTCCCGACCTGGCTCTGCAGTGCACGATGCGATCACCAGGAACGAGGGTGGTCGGGTACGTCGCGCCACCAACCGCTCGGGTGGCATAGACGGCGGTATGACTACCGGTGAGCCGCTACTCCTTCGCGCAGTGATGAAGCCGATCCCCACCCTGATGTCCCCGCTGAAGACGATAGATATCGATACGGGAGAGTCCGCCAACGCTGCCCGCGAACGCTCGGATGTGTGCGCGGTGCCGGCGGCGGCCGTAGTGGCCGAGGCTGAGGTTGCGCTTATTCTGGCCGATGCCTATCAGGACTTACTCGGTCGGGCCAACGTGGCAGACATGCAGCGTGCACTGGGTTCTTACCGGGAGAGGATCTCCTGGTGAGCCATATCTTTCTCACCGGCTTCATGGGTGCTGGCAAGAGTACAGTGGGTCGCCTCCTGGCAGAGCGGCTCGGACGTCCGTTCGTGGATCTCGATGTGCTGATCGAGGAGCGTGAGGGCGCACCGGTCCGCGAGCTTTTCCGCGAGCGAGGCGAGGAGGGGTTCCGCCGCGGGGAGCACGACGCGCTGGCTGCGCTTGGCGCGAGCCCTGATGCGGTCGTCGCTACGGGCGGCGGAGTCATCCTGCGGGAGGACAACCGTGTGACGATGAAGCAGCTCGGCAAGGTGGTGTACCTTGCGGTCACGCCAGAGGAAGCGATCGCGCGGGTCGGCGATGGTGCAGACCGTCCCCTGCTTGCAGGTGTGGATCTTCCGGCGGTACGGGCGATACTCGACGCACGGCTCAGTCTGTACGCCGCAACAGCGGACAGCGTTGTCGATACGGTAGGTCGCAGTGCTGATGCGGTCACCACCGATGTGTTGTCCGTGCTTTCTGGTACACCCTCCTGCAGCCGTGTGGATGCAGGAGATGGAGAGGGGTATCGCATCGTGGTGAGCCCGGGCGTGCTGGGCTCTCTCGGTAGGTACGTGCGCGAGGTGGTGGACACTGCACACGTCGTGCTCGTGAGCGATGAGACCGTCTTCGAGCTCCTTGGTGATACTGCGGTCTCCTCGCTCGAATCGGCCGGTCTGCGTACGAGCGTCTGTACGGTCACGGCGGGGGAGTCGTCCAAGTCCTGGAGCCGGGCAGGCAGCCTGCTCGAGGAGTTCTCCGCGCACGGCGTGGATCGTGGCTCCTGCGTGGTAGCGCTCGGGGGCGGTGTAGTGGGCGACCTTGCAGGTTTTTGCGCTGCGACCTACATGCGCGGTATCCCTGTCGTGCAAGTGCCAACGACGCTCCTCGCTCAGGTGGATAGCTCCATCGGTGGGAAGACCGGTGTGGACCTGGTCGCCGGCAAGAACCTCGCCGGCGCTTTCTGGCCGCCGCGGATCGTGCTCGCCGACCCCTCGGTGCTCGTAAGCCTCCCTGATGCCGAGTGGACGAACGGGCTCGTGGAGGCTGCTAAGGCCGCACTCCTCGAGGATGAGGATGTGCTCGAGCGATTCGAGTCCCGCGTCGACGGGCTGCTTGCACGTGATGCCGAGACCATACGCGAGACCGTCATCGAAGCTGCCGCATTCAAAGCGGGCATCGTCTCGGCCGATCTCCGCGAGGCTGATGTACGTGAATGCCTCAACCTGGGGCACACGCTCGGGCATGCGCTCGAGGTCACCGCCGGCTACGACGCGCTTCCGCACGGGCTCGCGGTGGCCGAGGGTATACGTTTTTCGGCGCTGCTCGCTGGGGAGCAGGTGGGAGCGTCCCCGGGGTTCATCGGGCGTATCGAGGCGCTCCTCGACGCCATCGGGGGGTCGCGCACAGCGTTTGCGGATCGCGTCGCCGAGGAGCTCTCCACACTCACTCCCGAGGCGCTCCTTCATGCTATGAAGTCGGACAAGAAAGCACGCTCGGGTGTGGTGCGCTTCGTGCTCATCGAAAGGCCCGGTCTCTGGCGCGTCGTGCAGATCAGCGACGACCGTGTTCTCGCTGCACTTGCCATATGGCGCACTACGATAGAAGGGGAGGTGTGATGTGCTGCATATCCTCATACTGAACGGCCCCAACCTCAATCTGCTCGGCGTTCGTGAGCCCGAGGTCTACGGGTCACAGACGCTCGGTGACATCGAGACACTTGTGGTGGGCGAGGCGGCTGAGATGGGCGTGAGCGTGTGCTTTTTCCAGTCGAACCATGAGGGTGTCCTCATAGATCGCCTTCACGAGGCGATGGGAGAGTCTGACGGGGTGGTGTTCAATCCGGGAGCCTACACGCACTACTCGTATGCTCTGCGTGATGCCATCGCCTCGATCGGTCTTCCGGTGGTAGAGGTGCATCTGAGTGATATCGCAGCGCGTGAGGACTTCCGGAAAGTCAGTGTCATCGCACCGGTCTGTATCGGACAGATCGCGGGCGAGGGTAGCGCATCGTACACCAAGGGTCTGGAGTTGCTTGTGGATCATCTCGGCAAGGAGGGTGAATGAACGTCACAGGAAGGATCGAAGCGGTCAGGCGGCAGATGCGTGATGAGGGCATTCCTGCAGTCATAGTGAGCACGGTCGCCAATATGCGTTACCTCACCGCGTTCGACGATGTGATCGACGACGGGATCAACGCTGCCTGTCTGATCACCCAGGACATCACCCGCATCTACACCGACATGCGGTATGCCGACGCCGCTGCAGCGGCAGCGCAAGGGGGCCCCTGGGAGGTCGGCGTCCAACGGGAGAACCTCTATATCGATGTCTGCGAGGAACTACACGAGCTGGGTGTGGAGTCACTTTCGCTGGAGTCGAGCGTGCCGTACGGGCGCTTCAGATTCATCTCCGAGCAGTTTCATGGCGCAGTCCGGGTGACTGATGGATTCGTTGAAGCATTCCGGCAGGTCAAGGAGCCTGAGGAGATAGAGCGCATCGCTGCGGCTGCGACGATCGCCGATCGAGCGTTCGATCACATGCTCGAGTTCATCCGTCCGGGTCTCACGGAGTCCGAGATCGCTCTCGAGCTCGAGTTCACCATGCGTCGCAACGGATCGAACGGCGTGTCTTTCGATCCGATCGTGGCCTCCGGACCCAACGGTGCTCATCCACATGCGATCCCCGGTCCCCGTGTTATCGAGTCCGGCGATCTCATCGTGCTCGATTTCGGCGCGCGGGTGGGCGGGTACTGCTCGGATATGACCCGTACCGTCTGCGTCGGATCCGCGAGCGATAAGCAGCGCCGTCTTTACGATGCGGTGCTTGTTGCCAACGAGGCGGGACTCGCCTCGGTACGTTCCGGCAGGCCGTGCGTCGAGGTGGACCGTGCGGGGCGCGATGTGCTTGTGGAGCGTGGTCTTGGCGACGTATTCACGCACGGCATCGGGCACGGGGTGGGCCTCGATGTCCACGAGCTACCGACGCTTAGCCCCGGGAGCACGCACTCGCTTCGCGACCAGGGTGTTGTGACCGTGGAGCCCGGTGTATATGTCGAGGGCTTCGCGGGTGTTAGA
>JAVERH010000005.1:0-39138 GCA_034007245.1 Coriobacteriia bacterium
CACCACCACGAACGCACCGGTGATGGTGACTTGTGTGGACATCGAGAGTGTCTCCACCCTGGAAACGAGTGGCTCAAGGGTGAGCGCTATAAGCCCACTGGGGATAGTAGCCGCAATGAGTATCCAGGCGAGCCTGCGATCACGCGCTCGCGCCTCATCCCTCGAGAACACACCCAGGATGAGTTTCCATACATCACGGCGAAAGTACACGACCGTGGCAGCGAGGGTCGCCGCATGCAGAACCACATCGAAGCCAAGACCGAATCGCGTCCACCCGAAAAGCCAGGGCACGATTATGAGGTGGCCCGAGCTCGAGATAGGCAGGAACTCAGTGAGTCCCTGGGTGAGACCAAGGACGATCGCCTGGAGGATGCTCACTAGACCTCCATGATGACAGGGATGATCATCGGACGTCGGCGCGCAGACTCCCACATGTACTGGGAGACGGCATCGTGAAGTGCCTTTTTGAGGACCGAGGTATCCGTGACGCGTTCTGAGGCGGTACGCTTGAGTACTCGTTCGACTCGCGTGCGCACACCCTTGAGCGCCTCGCCTGCATCGGAGGCAAGGACCAGTCCTCGAGTGACGAACTCGATATCGCCGACGAGTGCCCCGGTCTTCGAGTCGATAGCGACGACGATCATCGCGATGCCATCGTTGGAGAGCTGCTGACGATCGCGGAGGACCACCTGACCGAGATCGCCGACGGTAAGGCCGTCGACATAGACGACGCCGGATGACACGGACTGACCGCGCCGGACGCCCGTCTCATCGATCTCGAGGCAGTCGCCGTTATCAAGGATGAAGACGTTGTCATCCGGCATGCCGACGGCGAGAGCGAGCGCACGGTGTGCATGCAGATGCCGCATCTCGCCATGGATAGGCATCATGTAATCCGGGTTGACGAGGTTGAGCATCAGCTTGAGTTCTTCGGCAGACGCATGTCCTGAGACGTGTACGCGGGCGATACCCTTGTGAACGACATGCGCACCGGCCTTGTAGAGGCGGTTCATCACGCGGCTGACGGCCTTTTCGTTGCCGGGGACCGGGGTGGCCGAGATGACCACTGTGTCGCCTTCTTCGAGCTGTACCGTCTTGTGCTCACCTGCTGCGATCCGCGCCAGGGCTGAAAGAGGTTCGCCCTGACTGCCCGTGCACAGGACGACGACCTTATCCGCAGGAAGGTTACCCATCGCGTATGCATCGACGATGTTCTCATCATCGATATGCAGATAGCCGAGTTCGCGTGCGATCTTGGTGACGTTCACCATGGATCGCCCGGTCACCACGACTTTACGGCCACAGGCGACTGCGGCATCGCACACCTGCTGAACACGATGGACATGCGAAGCGAACGAGGCAACGATGATGCGTTGTTCGGCTGCAGCAAAGATCGCACGCAAGGATGACCCGACTTCGGCTTCGGACGGAGTATGGCCAGGGTTCTCTGCGCCAGTGGAGTCACTCATCAGAAGTGTGACGCCCTGTTTCGCGGCCTTTGCGAAGCCGGCGTAGTCGGTGAAACGACCATCTATCGGTGTCTGGTCGAGCTTGAAGTCGCCCGTGTGCAGTACGGATCCAACGGGCGTGCGTACGTACACAGCCACACCATCAGGGATGGAGTGGTTCACGGCGAAGAAGTCGAGCCCGAACATGCCGAGATTGACATGTCCGCCAGGCTTGATCTCGCGAAGCTTGGGTTTCTTGATGCGGTGCTCTTCGAGCTTGCCGGCGATGATGCCGAGTGTGAGCTTGGTACCGAGTATCGGGACCGGTGCGCCGAGGTCCTTCAGTAGATATGGTAGAGCGCCCGTATGGTCCTCGTGACCGTGGGTGATTATGATGCCGCGCAGTTTGTCCTTGCGTTGGAGGATGTAGCTGTAGTCGGGCAGGATCAAGTCGATGCCCGGATGGTCATCGTCCGGGAACATGAGTCCGGCATCGATTACGATCATGTCGTTCCCGAGCTCGAGAACGGTCATGTTCTTACCGATGCCGTCTAGTCCGCCGAGCGGGATGACGCGAAGACGATGCTTATGAGTGGTCATAGATGGCTGTGTGTGCTCCTTATCGTGTCAGAGTGCAGGTGGATGTTCAGCGTGGTCCAAGAGACCACGTTTCAGTCATTCAGCATGCCGAGATGGCGCAGGACCGTCGCAAGCTCGGCGGTCTGATCGTCCGTAGCGGGTATGAGTGGAAGGCGGCACTCCCCCACAGCGAATCCTGTGAGTTCGAGCGCCTTCTTGACCATGATCGGATTGGCTGTCATGAAAAGTGCTTTGAAGAGCGGCATGAGCTCGAGGTGGTTCTTGAGCGCACGCGTGTGGTCGCCGGTGGCCTGAGCCGTGAGCATCTCGGCAAGTTTGGGACCCGCGACATGCGATGAAACCGAGATCACGCCAGTAGCCCCGAGACCCATCATCGGCAGAGTGTCTTCATCGTTACCAGAAAGTACCTCGAACCCGCGCGGCGCGCCGTCGATGATAGCGGCGATCTGCGTGAGATTCGAAGACGCTTCCTTGACCGCCACGATGTTCTCGAAGTCCGAGGCGAGTCGTAGTGTCGTGGCGGCCTCGAGGTTGACGACCGAACGGCCGGGAATGTTGTAAACGATCACGGGGACATCCACAGCATTGGCTATCGCAGCGAAGTGCCGATAGAGCCCTTCTTGTGGAGGCTTGTTGTAGTAAGGAACGACTGCCATGACGCCATCGACGCCAAGTGTGACCACCTTCTGCGCAAAAGCGACGGAGTCATCCGTGCTGTTGTCGCCAGCATTCGCGATGACCGAGGCTGCGCCATCCACGGCCTCGAGTACCGCATCGAAAAGACGGATCTTGTCATCGTAGAAGACCGTCGGCGACTCGCCGGTCGTGCCACAGACGACAAGCGCTTCTGTGCCTTGATCCAGCAAGCGCAGCGCAAGCTCCTGCGCTCGCGGCAGATCAAGAGCACCGTCTGAGGTGAACGGCGTCACCATAGCGGTCAGCAATCGTCCGAAACGAGGCTCTGTCATCGCGGGTCGTCCCCTAACGTCAAGGCGTTGTCCGGACGCCTGAGTGTATATATCCCTCTCCGCAGTATTGTGCCACACGTAGGCGGTGTTGCGCCGGTGAGGTTACCGAGGAGTTGATGAGGGCCGAGTGAGGCGCCGACAAAAAGCGGGGGTCGCTGTGGTCACAACGACGGTCATTGCCGGATCACGATCGCCGGTACGCTAGCCTTCTGGATGGTTCGTCTCGAGGCCGAATCCCCGGTGCAGCGCTGCGACCGCTTTCGGTGCGTGGCTCCTGTCAACCAGTACCGAGATGGTCGTATGGCTGTCCGCCGTCTGCAGGATGGCGACGTCAGACTCTGCAAGGTACTCTGCCATCGCAGCCATAACGCCCGGCACGCCGTGCATCCCGGCGCCCACAAGCGTGACTTTTGCAAGTCCGTGGCGGACATCGAACGAAAGCCCGAGTGACTCGAGGACTGCTGAGGCGTTCACAACGCTCTCCTCACGGACTGTGAACACCAGCGAGCCGCTTAGCGGGGTGAACATGTCGAGGGACACCCTGGCATCAGCCATACTGCGATAGACGATCGCCTGCGCTCGCATATGTTCCCGCGTACCCTCAAGACCGGGAAGCTGCACGATGAAGCGAGTTATGCCGTCGACGTGCGATACGGCCGTTGCAACACCAGCGGGTGCGTATACACGCATGTCCGTAACACGGGTTCCCGGGTGATTGGAGAACGTACTGCGGACACGCACATCGATTCCGCTCGAGAGGGCAAGCTCGGCTGCCGGTGTGTGTACGATCCTGCTGCCGTGGCGGGCCATCTCGCAGAGCTCCTCGGCACCAATCACGTCCAGGACTCCCGCCGAGTCACACGCGCGAGGATCGGCCGACATGACACCGTCCACGTCGCTGTATATCTCAACCGCAGCCGCGCCGAGCGCAACACCCAGCGCGCAGGCGGTCGTATCACTTCCACCGCGACCAAGGGTGGACACCGAGCCATCAGGTGCGATGCCCTGGAAGCCTGCCACCACGGGGGTGCGGCCGGCCTCGATAGCTGTTGAAAGCGCCGCTGGGTCGATGCCGATGATCTTGGCCTGCCCATGGTCGGCGTCGGTAAAGATTCCCGCCTGAGCACCAGAGAAGGACACCGCTTCGATGCCGGCCCCACGCAGTCGGGCGGCTATCAAGGCGGCCGAGATCAACTCTCCGGCACTCGCGAGCATATCCCTCTCGCGATCGTCTGCCGGCAGAGCGTCGATCAAGTGGAGGAGCGTATCGGTGGCGTACGGCGCTCCACTCCGACCCATGGCCGAGACGACCACCACCGGTGCCTGCCCCAGCTCTATGGCAGCCTGTACGCGTCTACTTAGAGCCGAGCGGCCGTGCTCATCAGCCACAGAGGTGCCACCGAATTTCATGACGACTATGGGTCGCTCGGACACGCTAGTCCTCCATGAACTGTTCGAGACCGATGATCAGTCCGTTGCAGCCGACGACGTTCCGGACCGCGAGCACCACACCGGGCATGAAGCTTGTCCGGTCGATGGAGTCGTGGCGTATAGAGAGCGTCTGACCCTGTTCGCCGAAGATGACCTCCTCGTGGGCCACCAGTCCGGGTAGACGTACCGAATGAACGAACACGTCATCGACAAGTGCACCACGGGCGCCCTCGGCTATCTCGGTTTCGCGACCGGGGGTCTCGGGCACGTATGTGCGTGCATTCGCGATGAGCGATGCGGTCCTGAGCGCGGTCCCGCTGGGCGCATCGGCTTTTCGGTCGTGGTGGAGTTCGATGATCTCCACGTGCGGCATATAGCGCGCTGCCTGCTGAGCGAAGCGCATCATGAGCACGGCACCGATGGCAAAGTTGGGTGCCATGAACAGACATGCACCCTCGGCTGCCGCGTCGGCCAACTGCTCCAGCGTCTCTGTCGGCAGTCCGGTGGTACCCACAACGCAGTTCACTCCTTTACCGAGGGCGGTAGCGACGTTACCGGCGACCGCGGACGGATGTGTGAAGTCCACCATCACCTGTGGCTGCGTCGCATCGATCTCGGTGGCGAGGTCGGAGGCGTACTTGAGTGATGTCCCCTCGCCGACCGCCTCTCCCGCGTGCCCAGGATCCACAGCGGCTACCAGGTCGAGGTCCGTCTCGGTAAGCACGGCTCGTACGACTTCGCTTCCCATGCGGCCTGCCGCGCCGCTCACAAGGACTCGGATCACGCTCATACCTCCCTTACATCAGGTGTGCAACAGCGTCTTCGGCAAAAGGCGCGATGACTGCGAGTGTACGGTCGGTAGTGAGTATCTGTTGCGCCACGCGATGCAGGTCATCGAGCGTGATGCTGTCCAGTCGCTCGATGATGTCATCGAGGGAAAGCAGCTCTCCGCCGGTGACTTCGACCTTGCCGAGACGGGTCATACGGCTACGCGTGCTCTCCAGTCCAAGGATCATGTGGCCCTTGATCGACTCACGCACCCGATCGAGCTCATCTGCGGTGGCTCCGTCGTTCACGAGGCGATCCACCTCGGTATTGATGAGGCCGATGACTTGAGCGGCGTTGTCAGGACGCGTACCGGCATAGACAGCAAAGTCCCCGGTGTCCTGGTAGTGGCTGTGGTACGAGTAGACGGCATAGGCTAGTCCCCGCTTCTCTCGGATCTCCTGGAAAAGCCGCGAAGCCATCCCGCCTCCGAGCACACCATCGAGTGCGGCGAGCACGAACCGGTCCTCATGTCGTGCAGGGAGGCCGGTGACGCCCATCACGATATGCGCCTGCTCGGTATCCTTCGTGATGACGGACAGTGAAGACGCTCCAACCGGTGTCGCATGGACCCGCTCGGTGCGCGGTCCCTCGGGGAACGTCAACTGCTTGCTGACCATGTCGACGACTTCCTGGTGATCAACGGCACCTGACGCTGCAACGACTATGTTTCCGCTGGTGTAGTGGCGCTGATGGAATCTCGACGCTGCGTCGTGATCGAAGCCGCTCACGGTCCCTCTATGACCGATGACGGGCAAGCCGAGTGGGTGTGACGGCATCAGGGAGGCTGCGAACAGCTCGTGTACCTGATCCTCGGGCTGATCGTCGTAGCGTGATATCTCCTCGATCACAACTTCCCGCTCGGATACGCACGCATCCTGAGCAAGCGACGCGTTCACAACCATATCTGAAAGGATCTCTACAGCGTCGGGTAGGTGCTGGTCGATGAGCCTCGCATAGTAGCAGGTGTACTCCTTACTGGTGAACGCATTCAGTTCAGCGCCGAGGCGATCGAACGACTGCGATATCTCAGCGGCTGTGCGCGTAGGGGTACCTTTGACATCATGTGTTCGATGAAATGCGACATACCTGCATCGGCCGGCATCTCGTCGCGACTGCCGACCGAGCACCAGATACCGAGAGCGACCGAGCGCACTGTATCCATGGATTCGGTGATGACCGTGATGCCGTTATCGAGCACCGTCTTGTCGTAGAACATGCCCACGTCCTCCCGTAAGGTAAGACGGCCCGAGGCGCATATGCGACCCGGGCCGTCGTGTGTCACTCTGCGAACTTACTGCCGACGGCGGGGCTTGCGGTCGCCACCACGATCACCGTGATCGTCACGACGAGGTGCTTCGGCCCCCTCCGGGACATCGAACTTCTCGATGAGGTCGAGCGATACCTTGCCGCGGTCATCGATCTCCTGGACGACGACCTCCACCTCGTCACCGACGTTCAGGACCGACTCGACCTTTGCGATGCGGCCCTTGGCCATCTTCGAGATATGCAGCAGACCATCCTTGCCGGGGATGAGCTCGATGAATGCACCGAACGGCTGGATGGAGACCACACGGCCCTTGTACTTCTCACCGGGCTCCACATCGCGGACGATAGCCTTGATGCGATCGACAGCCTCGAGACCACGTGCATCGCGGCAAGCGACGTAGATCGTACCGTCATCGTTCACATCGATGTCAGCGCCGGTCTCTTCGACGAGGCCCTTGATGACCTTGCCGCCGGGGCCGATGACGTCACGGATCTTGTCGGTCGGAATCTTGATGGTGATGATCCGCGGCGCGTACTCCTTGAGGTCGTCACGCGGTGTATCAATGGCTTCAAGCATCTTGCCAAGGATGTGCGCGCGTCCGGCTTTGGCCTGATTCAGCGCCTCGGAGAGGAGCTCGACAGAGAGCCCCTTGGCCTTGTTGTCCATCTGGAGTGCGGTGATGCCGGTCTCGGTACCTGCCACTTTGAAGTCCATGTCGCCGAGGAAATCCTCGAGACCCTGGATATCAGAGAGGATCGCATAGCGGTCACCCTCCTTGATGAGACCCATCGCGATACCGGAGACCGGGGCCTTGATCGGCACACCGGCGTCCATCAGCGACATGGTCGAACCGCACACCGAGGCCATCGAGCTGGACCCGTTGGACTCGAGCACCTCTGACACGATGCGGATCGTGTACGGGAAGTCCTCCTCCGCAGGGACGACCGGCAGCAGTGCGCGCTCGGCGAGGGCGCCGTGACCGATGTCACGACGCTTCGGACCACGCATGAAGCCTGTCTCACCGGTACAGAACGGCGGGAAGTTGTAGTGGTGGATATAGCGCTTGCCATCAGAGACGTCGATCGTGTCCAGGCGCTGCCACTCGTTCAGCATGCCTAGCGTGAGCACCGAGAGAACCTGCGTTTGTCCCCGGGTGAACAGGCCGGTTCCGTGTGCGCGAGGCAGGAAGTTGACCGCGCAGCTGATGGGCCGGATCTGCTCGACAGTACGGCCATCGGCACGCTCGCCTTCGTCGAGGACCATATCGCGCATGGTCTTCTTCTCGAGAGCCTTCATCAGCGCCTTGATATGCTTCGTGTTCGCTGCATACTCCACGTCGTCGAAGATGCCCTTCAGCTCTTCCTTGACGTGAGCGACCGCGTCCATGCGGGCGTGCTTGTCGGGGTTGTGGAGCGCTGCACGCATCTTGTCCGCACCCGCAGCGAAGATCCGCTCACGGAGCTCAGGAGAAGGCTCGTCTATGTCGATCTGCATCGGAGTGATGTCGAGCTTGGCAAGGAAGCGCTCCTGCACGGCGCAGAACTCGCCGATAGCCTCCTGCGCGAAGGTGAGCGCAGCGAGCATGTCGTCTTCAGACACCTCGTTGGCGCCCGCCTCGACCATATAGATGGCGTCCGGGCTGCCCGCGACGACAAGATCGAGGTCGGAGGCTTCGGCTTCTTTGAACGTCGGGTTGACGAGAAACTCACCGAACTCATCACGGCAGATACGGACGCCGGCGAGAGGACCCTCGAACGGGAGGCCGGCCGCGGTGAGTGCCGCAGACGCACCCATGATGGAGATGACGTCGATCTGGTGCTCCTGGTCGGCCGAGAGGACCGTGGCGATCACCTGGACGTCGTTGCGAAAGCCAGCGTCGAACGCCGAGCGAATCGGTCGGTCGATCATGCGTGCGGTCAGCGTAGCCTTTTCGCTGGGACGCGTCTCACGCTTGATGAAACCGCCGGGAAGGCGCCCCGCGGCGTACATGCGCTCTTCGAAGTCGACCGTGAGCGGGAAGAAGTCGAGATCCTTCGCCTGCTTACTTGCGGTCGCGGTCACCAGGATGATGCTGTCACCCTGGCGTACCAGTACAGCGCCACCGGCCTGCTTGGCCAGTTCGCCCGTCTCGAGTGTGTACTGCTGTCCATACAGCTCGAAGCTTTCAGTGATCTTTCCCATCGTCTTCCTCTTCTCCGGCCGCATCGCCCCTATGGCGGCGGCTCCCTCATGCGGGGCCTCGTGCCCCTACGTCAGTGAAGGCGGGGAGCTCCCCGCCTTCACGTGGTTCCGTATCTAGTTGCGGAGTCCTAGCTTCGCAACGATCGCTCGATATCGCTCGATATCGCTCTTCTTGAGATAGTTGAGAAGCCGACGACGCTGACCGACGAGTTTGAGTAGCCCACGTCGACAGTGATGATCGTGAGTGTGGGTACGCAGGTGCTCGGTGAGATCGCGAATGCGCTGCGAAAGTAACGCGATCTGAACCTCAGGAGACCCGGTGTCGCCTTCGGTGCGTCCGTGCTCGCCGACGATCGTGGACTTGACGTCCTTCTCTAGTGCCATATTCTCTTTCACCTTTCATCTGAAGTCGCCCGGTGCCGAGAAAAGCGGTGGTGACTCGCTATTCCAGGCGTCGGGTCATCTCTACAACTCGCAAAGTGTATCACACACGGTGCCGGGCGACGCTAGGCCCCGGTGTGGTCCGCTACAAGGATACGGATGTCCGGACGTCAGCGATGAAGTCGCCGATCGCACGAGCAAGAGCGCGCTCGTTGTCGTACTGCCGGTGCGCCCCGATGCGGTCCACGAACTCGACAGTGAGTGTGGAGCCATACAGGTCGCCATCGAAGTCGAGTAGATGTGCTTCGAATCGCGATGTCGAGTCCGCGAAAGTCGGTGGCAGGCCGGATGATACCGCTGCACGATAGACACGACCCTGATGAATAACACGAGCGGCGTACACGCCCGGTCCGGGAAGCGCCATTCGTTCGTCGAAGGCGATGTTAGCGGTAGGAGCGCCCAACGTCCGGCCACGGGCCATGCCAGGCACGACCTCTCCGTGCAGACGGTGAGGTCGACCAAGAAGCCGAGCGGTCGTCTTGACATCCCCTGAGTCGACAAGCCCACGGATACGTGTAGAGGTGACGGGTGCTCCTTCCCGGGTGACCAACTGATGGGCGACGACCTCGAATCCGTCGCGAGCACCACACGCCTTGAGTGTCGCAACATCTCCCGAGGCACGGGCACCGAACCTGAAGTCCACACCCACCATAACTACCCGTGGTGTGAGTACCCGCATCAAGACATTGTCGATGAACGAGTGTGGAGGCATGGCAGCGAGTCGATCGTCGAACGGGACGACAAGAATGACATCGGGGCCGAGCTCGCTCAGGAGCATGAGCTTGTCGTGCAGGTCTGTGAGCTGCGGTGCAGCGTGCTTAGGGGTGACGATCTGGTCGGGGTCGCGATCGAATGTGACGACGCAACAGGAGACGCCTTCGTCGGCAGCAGTCTCGACAGCGTCCCGGATCAGTGTCTGGTGACCGACATGGACACCATCGAAAACGCCGAGTGCGACAGTACTCTCTCCGATACGCTGGTCATCGCTTTGCTGCCACAGGATCTGTGTCATCGCGCAACCTCCGGGATGAAGACCGTTTCCGGAACACAGCCACGTGACGTCTGCCGGTATACGGCTCCAAGTCGACCATCCACGAGTACCGATACCCGATCCTCGGATGCGAGGTCGATCGAAGGCGGAACCCGGAGAGCGTGACCGGCACGAACAGGAGCAGACGGACCCTCCATCACAGGAAAGCCGAGAGCGGGGACCGGGTCACTGAAGATATCAGCCAGTGCACCAGCTGCTGCGATATCGCAGGCATCGTCGAGCGTGTGGGCTTCATCGAGGGAGATGCTCCCGACGCTGGTCCTAGACAGTGCGGACAGGTGCGCTCCGGACCCCGCCGCCGTGCCGAGGTCTCGGGCAAGCGATCGGATATAGGTACCCTTGGAAACCGAGAAGTGGACTTCCCAGGATGTCGTGTCGGGGTCGATGCTCTCGAGCGCCGCCTCATGTACCACGATGTCGCGTGAGGCCATCTCGACCTCTACGCCTGCGCGGGCAAGACGGTACGCGGGAACACCATCCCGCTTGATCGCTGAATATGCAGGAGGTATCTGAGACTGCGGACCGACGAACCCGTCCAGAATGCGCTGTGCTTCGCGCCGGTCAAGCACCGATGCGGGGACCGAATGTCGCATCAGCGTCTTACCGTCGGAGTCAAGTGTATCCGTTTCGACTCCGAAGCAGACGGTCGCACAGTATGACTTGTCGTGCCCCGATAGATAGCGTTCGAGCCGGGTCGCAGAACCGACTAGGACGACCAGGATGCCCGTGGCGAGAGGGTCGAGCGTACCTGCATGCCCGATCCGACGCTCCCCTGTCGCCCGCCTGAGGCGTGCAACGACATCGTGACTGGTCATACCGGTGGGCTTATCGATGACGAGTATCCCGGAAAGGCTGGTGGTTCCGCGGCGTGCTGTCACTCCCCACCCCCGGGAAGAAGCGGCAAGAGCCGTCCGAGTGCGGTCTCGAGATCACCATCGATCGTCACACCTGCCGCCGGACGGTGCCCTCCCCCTCCCAGGGCCCGAGCAACGGAGCCGACGTCTGTCTGACCCTTGGCGCGCAGGCTGATGCGGACCGCCCCGCCATTCTTCTTCACGAGAAAGACGGCGTCCACACCCCCGAGCGCGCGGACATGGTCGATCAGGTTCTCTCCCTCTGATGGAAGTGCACCCGTCTCAGCAAAGTCGCTCTGAGATACCCAGGCATAAGCGATACGACCTTCGTTGACGAGCGTGATGCGACTGAGGACGCGTGCGATCAGTGCCTGTGCGCCCGCAGAGCGGTTCTCGTAGATCGCACGATATATCTCGTTTGGATGTGCGCCGGCGTCAATCATCTGTGCCGCCAGAATGAGAGTCGCTGCATCGGTGTTCGAGTAGCTGAACCGGCCGGTGTCAGTCAGAACGGCCGCATACAGACAGGAGGCTGCCTGTGCGTTCGGGGTGACTTCGAGGTGAGTTGCGAGCTGCCATACGAGGCAGCCGGCTGCCGCAGCCGAGGAGTCGAAGACAGCGATCGCGTCCTTTGCGACCGCGTCGGGGTGATGGTCGATCATGACGAGGGTAGCGGCGGCGCGCGCCAGGGACTCTCCATCGGCAAGGCGATGTGTCACAGGAGTATCAAGAGCGACGAAGACGTCCGGAGTAGCGACCTCATCGACGTGCCGAAAGCGATCGACCCCCGGAAGGAATGCGTACGTCTGCGGTACCGAGGCAGCAGAGGGCAGAATCGGCGTGACTTTGGTCCCTACCTCATCAAGGATGTGCATCAGGCCAAGGATCGAGCCGATCGCGTCGCCGTCAGGGTCGATGTGAGCTCCGATGACGACCGACCGGGCACCACGAAGCACCTCCGCCACCTGCGCGAACCCTACGCCGCTGCTCACACGTCATCCTCATCCTGGAGCAGTGTCGGCGGGATGTCTTTGAGCGCCTCGGTGATACGCATGCTTTGGTCAAGCGTCGTGTCGAGGTGGTAGTGGAGTTCGGGAACGACACGCATCTGGACGCGTCGTGCAAGCCCGGCTCGAATCCTCTTGTCGGCTGATCGGAGGCCTTCGAGCAGCGACTCGTACTCCGCTTCGCCCCCGTGTGTGGTGACGTAGACGTTCGCAAGGTTGAGATCGGATGAGACCTCTACCGATATGATCGTTGCAAAGTCCACCCTGGGATCGGAGACATCGTCCCGGAGGACCTCGGCCAGCGCCTCACGAACACTTTCACCGAGGCGCCGGGTACGCGGTGTGCTCTTCATGGGTTACTCCTCGCGGGCGACCTCTACTATGCGGTACGCCTCGATGATGTCGCCGACCTTGAGATCCTGGAAGTTCTCGATGCCGATACCGCACTCATAGCCCTGTTTGACCGACTTCACATCATCCTTGAATCGGCGTAGTGAGTGCTGTTTACCCTCGTGGATGATCGTTCCATCGCGGACTATGCGTATCTTGTCCTCGCGGGCGATCTCGCCTTCCTGCACGAAGCATCCTGCGATCGTTCCGATCTTCGGCACCTTGAATAGGTCACGGACCTCGACACGAGCGGTATTGCGCTCCTCGATGGTCGGCGCAAGCATACCGACTCGTGCTGCGTTGATCTCCTCGATAGCCTGGTAGATCACGCGATAAAGCCGCATGTCCACCTTTTCCTTCTCGGCGAGGTCACGTGCGACCGGCAGCGGGCGCACGTTGAAGCCGATGATGATCGCATCGGAAGCCATCGCGAGCATGACGTCGGTCTCAGTGATGCCACCCACGCCAGCGTGGATGATATTGATGCGGACCTCGGTCTGATCCATCTTGTCGAGTGCATCACGCAGCGCTTCGATCGAACCATGAGCATCAGCCTTGACCACGAGATTGAGATCCCGCAGCTCACCTTCCTGGATACGCGCGAAGAGGTCATCAAGGGTGACAGGTCTCCTGCTCTCGTGAGCGATGAGACGCTGTCGCAGTGCGCGATCCTCGGCAAGATTGCGTGCGTCGCGTTCGTCGGCGAAGACGCGGAACTCGTCGCCAGGCGAAGGAACGCTTGAGATACCGACGATCTCGACCGGATTGGCCGGACTGGCGAGGTCGACGATATCTCCCTTCGGGCTCACCAGCGCACGGACACGGCCATGGCTCGTACCCGCGACGATCGCATCTCCGACACGAAGTGTTCCGCGCTGCACCAGAACGGTGGCGACCGGACCACGACCCTTGTCGAGTTTTGCCTCGATGACCACACCCGATGCATGTGTATCGGGGTTGGCGGTGAGCTCAAGCACGTCAGCCTGCAAGAGCACCATTTCGAGTAGATCGTCGATACCGATCCGCTTCTTAGCCGAGACGTTCACGAAGATCGTCGAGCCACCCCACTCTTCCGGGACGATCTCGTGCTCCGTGAGCATCTGCTTGACCTGTTCTGGATTCGCACCAGGCTTATCAATCTTATTGATGGCAACGATGATCGGAACGCCAGCCGCCTTCGCGTGGTGAATAGCCTCGACGGTCTGCGGCATGACGCCGTCGTCAGCCGCTACCACGAGGATGACGATGTCGGTGATGTTGGCGCCACGAGCACGCATGGCCGTGAACGCCTCATGGCCCGGGGTATCGATGAAGGATATCTCCCGACCGTTCTTCTGTACGACCGATGCACCGATATGCTGGGTGATGCCGCCAGCTTCGGTGTCGGCGACGCCTGTCTCACGGATAGCGTCGAGCAGTGACGTCTTACCGTGGTCGACGTGACCCATGACGGTGACTACCGGTGGTCGTGGCTTGAGGTCTGCGGGATCGTCGACGAAGGTGAAGCCAGGCTCCTCCTCCGGAGTGACGACCTGCACTTCGACCTCAAGGTCCTCGGCAAGGATCTCCATGGCGTCGCGACTCATGGGCTGATTGACGGTGTGTGGGTCGCCGAGCATCAGTAGACGCTTCACGACCTCACCAGGAGTGACCTCGAGCGCCTCTGCGAACTGGGAGACGGTCGAGTTCACCGTGACGGTGATCGTCTTGGTTTCAAGATGCGGCTTCTCATCGGGCACGATATGTGGATGTGTCGGAGCTTCACGCCTACCGGACGGCTTCTTGGACTTCTTCTTCCCACGACGGTCCTGTGCGCTCTGGACCATCTTTGCGGCGTCGGCGATCAGGTTCGCCGCAGGTGCTGGCGCGGGCGCGGCTGGCTGTGCGGCTTCGGCATCCTTCGCCATCTGGCGATACCGGGCGGCTTCCTCAGCCTCGGCACGTGCGGCCTCAGCGGCGAGCGCCGCTGCTTCGGCAGCGGCCTTCTTCTGAGCTTCAGTGCGTGCAGCCTCTTCAGCCTCACGACGCGCACGCTCTTCGGCCTCGCGAGCGGCAGCTTCAGCCTCGGCCTTGGCACGTGCCTCCTCGATAGCCTTGGCTGCCGCCTCGGCTTCGGCCTGCTGGGCCTTCTCTGCAGCAGCTTTCGCAGCAACCTCAGCTTCGCGTTGGGCTTTCTCTGCAGCTACTCGCTCGGCCTCGGCGGCTGCCAGTGCGGCGGCCTCGGCCTCCATCTCCTTTTGCTTGACTTCGATCACGTCATGAAGATCCTTACGGATCTTGTCGACGTACGCCTCCACAAGAGTGGACGCATGGTTGCGTGCAGGTATCTTGAGTCGTTCGAGATGCTCGAGCAACTCTTTCGAGGTCATGCCGAACTCTTTAGCGAGTTCATGTACACGCATCGCAGGCATCAGCGTCACCATCCAGTTCCTGGGGCGGAGGCTCCACGGGTCCGGAGCACGTCCTCGAATTCACGTCTTAGTCGCTCCACAACCTCTTCAGGGAGACTTGCACGGAGCGCGGGCGCAAGCCTGTTCTTCGTCACAGCAGTCTCGAAGCACGCGATGGACGCGCACACCGAAGCACCGCGGCCCGGAGCCTTTCCGGACGAATCCACGTGCACGTCGCCTTCAGCATCGCGGACGAAGCGCACGAACGAACGCTTCTGGTCCACCCGCCGACAGGCAATGCAGGTCCGTTGAGGCATCGAGCGCTCGGTCACGACTGGTCAGCCGCCTCCTTCTCGTGCACACCGCAGAACCGACTACCAGGCCGAGCCTGGTTCCGGCAGCGAATGCCGGTACTCGTGACAGCAGCACATCGGCCGTCACCATCGTCACCTTCGACATCGACGCCGGCGACTGCTTCTGCAAGACCAGAAGACACCGCCTGACCGAAGTTCTTGATGTCGATCCGCCATCCGGTGAGCTTTGCGGCGAGTCGGGCGTTCTGCCCTTCCTTGCCGATGGCAAGCGATAGCTGGTCATCGGGTACGATGACAGTCGCCGTGTGCGAATCGTCAGACACGATGACACGCGCGACTTTGGCGGGTGATAGAGCGTTGCCGACGAACGTGGCTGCATCGTCCGCCCACGGCACTACGTCGATACGTTCGCCGCGAAGTTCTGCGACAACCATGCGGACCCGGCTACCCTTGGGCCCGACACATGCACCGACCGGATCCAGACCGGGCTCGCGAGACGAAACAGCGATCTTGGATCGCATCCCGGGCTCACGTGCAACGCTCTTGATCTCTACGATACCGTCATAGATCTCGGGAACCTCGAGTTCGAAGAGACGTTTGAGCAGGTTGGGGTGCGTACGGGAGACGACGATCGAAGGTTCGCTCGACGTTTTGCGGACATCGATGATGAGCGCCTTCAAACGCTGGTTGTGCTCGTATCGTTCGTTGGGAGGCTGTTCCGCGTGCGGAAGCAATGCCTCGACACCCTCACGGATCTTAACGAGAGTGTACCGCGAGTCCGACTGCTGAACGGTGCCTGTGATGCTGTCACCGATGCGGTCGGCGTACTCCTCGAATATCTGCTCTCGCTCCGCCTCGCGGATCGACTGTGTGATGACCTGTTTTGCAGCGGTGGCAGCGTAGCGCGAGATATCCGCCGGCGTGACGTCATTCGCCTCGAAGACAGGCTCCTCTTCTGTACCACCTACCGGCACAAGCTCGTATACATGGATATGACCGCTTTCACGGTCGATCGAGACCGAGCAGTCGTTCTCGGTATCGAGAATGCGCCTATACGTGATCGCAAGCTGCTCTTCCAGCCGCTCCAGCATGTCCGTCTCGTCGATGCTCTTCTCGCGGGCGAGTTCCCGCAGTGCGTCCATCAGCTCGGAGCTCATCTGTGCGTCCCGTCCCTTTCAGCCGCCGTATCGAAGTCGGCTTTCAAACGTGCCCGCTCGATCGCATCGAACGGCACGTGGATCTCCTGCTTATCGATCTCCAAAACGACATCGTTCTCACACAGTCCCACGAGATAGCCTGTGAACCGGGCACGACCGTCGATAGGCTTGACGGTGTTGACGACCACATGGCTACCCGAGAAACGCTCGAAGTGCTCCCGTGTACGTAGCACACGTTCGATACCGGGTGAAGACACCTCAAGGGTGTACGGACCGGAAAGGCGTGGGAACTCATCGAGTACCTCGGAGAGCCAGGAGTTCGCCCCAGCGACTGCCTCGATATCGATCCCACCTTCGCGATCAAGGAATACGCGCACGACGCGGTGCCGTTGTCCGCCGGCGACCTCCACGGTCACCAGTTCAAGCCCGTTCTGGACGACCAGAGGCTCCAATAGAGCTATGAGTTCGTGCGTGAGCGCCATGCTCTCGGCCTCCTTCCAGAACAAAAGAAGCGGGGGTAAGCCCACTTCTCACACGGGACGTTTGTCGTTCGCTGGGATTGTAGCATAGGGTGTGCGTCCGGCAAACGTCCGGACGCACACGAACCAACCCCCTGCACTGGCGCTCAGGAGGTTCGTGTTCCCTCGGCGTAGACTACACGAACGCCGCTCGGGCTTCTGTCACAAGTGCTGCGACTGTGGCTGCAGCTTCATCGATAGACACTGTGCTGCGCTCGCCGGTCGCACGGACCTTGAGTTCGACAACACCTTCAGTCACACCGCGCTTACCGACGACGACCTGGTAAGGCCAGCCGATGAGGTCGGCATCCGCGAACTTCACACCTGCACGCTCATCACGATCGTCGATGACAGTCTCGACACCCAACGAGACGAGCGCATCGGCAAGGCGGACAGCGACCGGTGCCACCAGATCGTCACCTGCCTGCAGCGGGATGACCGCAACTTCGAGTGGGGCGATCGAGACGGGCCATACGATGCCATGCTCATCATGGTGCTGCTCGATGACAGCGGCGAGGGAGCGAGTGATGCCCACGCCATAGCAACCCATGACGAACGGATGTTCTGCACCTGCCTCGTCCATGAACGTCGCACCCATGGCTTCGGAGTACCTCGTTCCGAGCTGGAACACCTGGGAGACTTCGATGCCGCGCGCAGCAGTGAGCTCGCCGGCACAGACGGGGCACGCATCCCCCGGGGCAGCGACGATGAGGTCCGCCCATACATCGATAGTGAAGTCACGGCCTGGCATAGCACCGGTGAGGTGCACGTCGGACTCGTTTGCCCCCACGGTCCACGCCAGCTCGGCTTTCAGTGTGCGATCGGCGACGATGAGGGTGTTCTCGGGGGTGTCGACCGGGCCGAGAAAGCCACGGTGGATCCCGAAGGTCCCGAAGTCGTCCTCCGAGAGCAGCTCCAGGCCGGGTACGATACCCGCAGCCTTGAGCTCGTTCAGCTCGCGATCACCGGGGACACACAGGAACACGAGAGCACCGGAGGCAGCACGACCAGCCATGGTCTTCACGGTGTGCGCAGGATCGACATCGAGGAACGAAGCCAGCTCCGCGATCGTCTTGATGCCCGGTGTCTCGACACGCACGAGCTGCTGTGATGATGACGCTTTCGGCACATAGGGGGCGACCGCCTCTGCAGCCTCGACGTTCGCAGCCCAGCCACATTGACAGTAGACGAGAGCGGCCTCACCACTTTCGGCAAGCGCCATGAACTCGGTCGTGACCTTGCCCCCGATCTGGCCGGAGTCCGCCTCGACAGGTCGCCATTCCAGCCCCAATCGGTCACAGATACGTCCGTATGCACCGGACATCGCATCGTAGTGCTCCGTGAGCGACTCCTGTGTGGCATGGAACGAGTAGGCGTCCTTCATGATGAACTCGCGGCCACGGAGCAGCCCGAAACGTGGTCTCATCTCATCACGGAACTTGATGTTTATCTGGTAGAGGGATACCGGAAGCTCCCGGTACGACCTGAGCTCATCGCGAATGGTGGCAGTGATGATCTCTTCATGTGTGGGCCCGAGACAGAACTCTCTACCTTGCCGGTCCGTCAAACGAGCCAGCTCCGGCCCGTACACGTCCCATCTACCCGATTGCTGCCATAGCTCGGCAGGTTGGACGACCGGCATGAGGACTTCCTGACTACCGACAGCGTCCATCTCCTCACGGACTATCTGCTCGAGCTTGCGAACGGACCGCCAGCCTAGCGGAAGGAACGTGTATATCCCAGCAGCCGCACGCCGTATCATGCCGGCGCGAAGCAGCAGGCGATGCGACGCCACTTCGGCGTCGACAGGGTCCTCTTTCAGGGTGGGGGCGTAGAGTTCGGTCATTCTGAATAGGGCGGGCATGGTACTCCTCGGTCGCATGAAGTCGTGGTGTGGTACGAGTGGCCGGCGGTCAGCCGATTCCCCGGTCCCCGGGATGGAAGCTCGGTGCAAGCGTCTCGCTCCCTGATGCCAGGGTCATGATGAGGCGTGCGACGAGATCGTGGACGATGATCGTCTCCGTGTTCCCCTGTGCTCTGAAGGCATCCTTGAGCGCCGGTTTGACGTCCGCATCACCGCTGACTTCGATGATGAGATCGATCTCGCCCGACTTCGCTCCAAGGACGCTCGCGTATTCGGTATAGAAGATGCCACGATCCTGTGCGAATCGGGCGCCCGGGCTATGCGGGTCGGTGTCCGCTACACCCGCGATAACGACGAATGGCAGTTCGAAGAGCGCCTCCAGCAGAGGCATGCCCGTACGTCCCCCGCCAACGACTGCGACTCTGACGATCTCGCCTGACATAAAGGCCCCCTCGGCGTTCGATTTGTCCTGGTGTATGGGTGAGGATACCGCAGCAGTGGTCAGATCGCGACCACATGCATGCTATCCGAGCGACTCGATCTCTTCGAAAAGCGCGTCGACGATCTGATCCTCGGCCACCTTTCGGACCGGCTTCCCATGACGGAAGACAAGCCCGACCCCCTTGCCGGCTGCAACGCCGACATCGGCGTCACGAGCCTCCCCCGGCCCGTTGACGATGCAGCCCATGACCGCGACTTTGATCGGTGCGTCCACTGCCCGGAGACGTCGCTCCACCTCCCGCGCGATAGGAACGAGATCAACCTGACACCGACCGCATGTAGGGCATGAAACCAACTCCGGGCCACGCCGCCTGATGTCGAGCGCTGCAAGGATCTCCCAGGCCACACGTGCTTCTTCCTCCGGTGGAGCCGTGAGCGACACCCTGAGGGTATCACCGATCCCCTCCTCCAGGAGAACGCCGATGCCGACCGCACTCTTGATGGTGCCGGCAAACGCAGTGCCGGCCTCGGTCACACCGATATGGAGCGCGTAGGGCACACGACTTGCGAGTAGACGATATGCTTCGATGGTGGCAGTCACTGACGAGGCCTTGGCGGACACAACGATATCGTCGAATCCGCGAGACTCGAAGTGTTCGCAGAACGCCACCGCGCTGGCCACGAGTTTCTCGGGAAGCGGCCAGTCCACATCCTGATACTCGGCAGCCAGACTGCCCGCGTTCACGCCGATGCGGATGGGGATACCCGCCTCGCCGGCGGCATCAATGACGGCATCCACCCGTGAGATGTCGCCTATGTTCCCCGGGTTGATACGCAACTTCGCGGCACCGCGGCGCGTCGCCTCGATCGCCAACCGATGATCGAAGTGGATGTCAGCGACCACGGGTACGGGACTCCGTCCACAGACGGCTTCGAACCCCTCGAGCGCGTCGGCACGTGGTATGGCGATACGGACGACCTCACAGCCCTGATCCACCAGACGGACCACCTGTGCGAGCGTCGCATCCACGTCCGTGGTCGGAGTGTTGGTCATCGACTGGACCGTGATCGGCGCACCACCGCCCATCACCACACCGCCGACAGAAACCGATCGCGACTCACGACGATGGGCCACACAAAACCCCCCTTGGACTCGAGCGAACTGTACGGCGCTACGCCTAGAAGGCGTAGCGAATGATGTCCTGGTACATGATAATCCCGATAAGTCCGAAGAGCAGGGCCATTCCGACTGCGCTGAATCCAAGGGTGATCGTACGACTGAGTGGCCGCCCGATGACACGCTCGACGATCTCCAGAGCTATCTTACCGCCGTCGAGCGGCGGTATCGGCAGGATGTTCATCACGCCGAGCGAAAGCGATAACATCGCGATGAGCGAAGCATATGCAAGCGGACCTCCAGACACCGCGTCACCGGCCAACACCGACACACCGATGGGGCCGGTGAAGTTCCGGACCGTTCCGGAGAACGTCGCAGGGTCGAAGAGGTCCATGATGACCTGGAACACGAGACGTACGTAGCCGAGGCTCATGCCGAAGCTCTCGATGATTCCCGGTCGCTGTGGCCCTCCGGAGAGGTTGATGCCGAGATACCCATGCCCCTCTTGCTCGGCGAGCGTCACAGGCAGTTCGATGGTCTCCTCGTCTCGCAGAACACTGATGATCGCCGTATCCCCCGCATCGGTGCGACCCATGATCGTAAGGAACCGGTCAGCGGAATCGAAGCGCTCACCATCGACCGCCACTATCTCATCCCCTGGGAGGACTCCTGCGTTCTGGGCGGGAGAGCCATCCTCCACCCCTGCGATGACCGTCGTGGTCTCCATGTAGCCGAAGACCGCGAAGAACACCGTGAGCGTGAGTACGGCCACGAGTAGGTTCGTGATGACACCCATGGCAAGGATGATGATCCGCTTGGGTGTCGACTTACCCCTATAGGTAACCGAACGGGCTTGGTCGGCGAGTTCGGTGGAGTCGGCTGCCTCAGTGTCGCCCGGGACGGTGAGCGAGAGTGTGCCTTCTTTGTCGCGGCGGACAGCCTTCCAGTCCTCGACGGTGAACAGGAGCGCCGCTGCACGCTCCTCTTCTACGCCGAGCAGGCGCGCAAGCGCGTGAGGTTCCGATATCCCATGATCCCGGATAGCTGCGAGTGTCTCTCCGACGAGTGCATCCTCCTCACCGGGCTCCATACCGGCGATACGCACGTATCCGCCCAGCGGGACTGCAGTGATACCCCAGTCCATGTCGCGCCAACGGAATCGTAGCGACGGACCGGGAAGACCGATCATGAACTCATGGACCTTCACCCCGAACGCTCGGGCCGCCAGGAAGTGGCCTCCCTCGTGCATCACCACGAGGATCGAAAACGTGAGGATCCCCCACAGAGCGTTCTCCATGACGGAGAGGAACTGCATCATCAGGAACTCCTATCGTATCGGCGCATACCGGAGACAGAGCAAGTGGTGCGCCACCCATCAGGGAAGCAGGGCCTCCGCGGTACGTCGAGCCCACGAGTCAGCGGCTTCGACTGCGGCAAGGGTATCTGCGGCCGTTCGATCGTGGCGTTCGAGTACCGACTCGACCGTGGCCGGGATCGCCGTCAGTGGTGCACGACCCGCGAGGAATGCGGCAACGGCGACCTCGTTGGCAGCGCTGAGCACCGTCGGAAGGGTGCCACCGGCACGTCCCGCCTCGTACGCAAGCGAAAGGCTGCGGAACGTGTGCATGTCGGGCTTCTCGAACTCGAGTGTCCCGAGAGTCCGGAAGTCTACCGGCGTCACCGGAGCGTCCCACCGCTCCGGATGGCTGAAAGCGTACTGGATAGGTACTCGCATGTCGGTCGCACCGAGGTGAGCCTTCACGGATCCATCCGCATACTCGACCATCGAGTGGATACACGACTGTGGGTGCACGACGACCTCGATACGGTCGTAAGGCAGATCGAAGAGATGGTGCGCCTCGATGACCTCGAGGCCCTTGTTCATCAGCGTCGCCGAGTCGATGGTAATTTTGGGACCCATCGTCCACCGGGGATGTGCAAGCGCCTGCTCCACCGTGACCGACTGGAGGGCAGTAGCATCCATTCCGCGGAGCGGGCCGCCAGAGGCGGTGAGCCAGAGTCTGGATACTGCCTCCGCAGGCTCTCCTAGCAGGCACTGGAAGATGGCCGAGTGCTCACTATCGACGGGTATAACGCGATCCATGCCCAGAGCGCGGATGATGTCCCCGCCCGCCACGAGCGACTCCTTATTGGCGAGGGCAAGCGTCAGGCCCGCATCTAGCGCTGCGATCGAAGCCCGTAGTCCCGCTGCGCCGACAAGAGCGTTCAGTACGACGTCCACGTCGCCCGCGCTCGCGAGTTCGACGAGCGCATCCGGTCCGGAGCCGATCACACGCCCCGAGTCACGCGAAGCACGCTCGGCAGCCGCAGGGTCACCGAGTGCAAGACGGTCGACACGGAATCGGTCGGCTTGCTGCAGCAACATCACCGCGCTCGAGTGGGCCGCGAGCGCGACCACCTCGACCCGCTCGGGGAATCGCGCGGCCACATCGAGCGCCTGGCGCCCGATCGACCCGGTAGACCCGAGTATCGCGATACGGAGTGTCATTGCACACCTGCCAGGATAAGAGCGTAATAGGTCACGATCGCCACCATGATGAAACTGTCGAAGCGGTCCAAGAAGCCGCCGTGTCCCGGCAGCAACGTGCCGGAGTCCTTGACATGCGCCTCACGCTTTATGCGCGACTCGGCCAGGTCGCCGATGACGGCTGCGAGCGATGCGACAAAACCGATGCCGATAAGTGCGCCGAGGCTGATAGGCAGGTCGAGGACCGACCCTGCGAGCAACCATATACCCGCCGTTCCTACAGTTCCAGCCACCAGACCTTCCCACGACTTCTTGGGTGAGATGGTGGGCGCGAGCCGATGCTTACCTAAAGCCGAGCCGACGAGATACGCAAAGATATCGTTGGCCCACACACTGAAGATCGTCGCCAGGGCGAGGTAGACCCCGTCCTCGAGCCGACAGATGAGTACCAGGTGTGAAAGCGTGAACCCGATGTAGACAGCGCCGAATACCGTGACAGCAGTGTCCATGAGCCGAATCTGCCTGATCATCACATGCCAGAAGAACGCGCTGATGGTCAGTGCCGCAACGACGGCAGTGAGTCCGGTTGGACCGAAGCCTGCGGCCGCCAGTGGCATCACGGCGACTGCAACAAGCGCGATCATCTCGTGAGGCATGCGACGCTCACGCCTCGACATCATGAAGAACTCGACCGAGGCGAGCACGGCCACGACAGCAACGACGACAGCGATGCCCCACACGCCCGCAAAGAAGAGAGCGCCGAGAACTACGATGCCAAGGATGAGTGCACTCGTCGCGCGAACACCGAAGTCCTTGAGGGAGCTAGCCATCAGCGTCCGCCGAAACGACGCGAGCGATGCTGGAAGTCCACCACGGCCCGAAGCAGGTCTCCCCGCCGGAAGTCAGGCCAGAGAACCCCCGTGACCCAGAGCTCCGAGTAGGCGATCTGCCACAACAGGAAGTTAGACACCCGCATCTCCCCGCTCGTCCTGATCAGTAGGTCGGGATCGGGGATGTCGCGAGTGTACAGGGTTGCGCCTACTGTTTCCTCGGTGATGTCGCCAGGCATGATACGGCCATCGGCTATGTCCCGCGCGATCACACGAACGGCCTCGGTCAGCTCCTGACGCCCTCCGTAGTTCAGTGCGACGACCAACGTGAGCCGGTCGTTGCCGGCCGTCCGTCGCTCGGCGTCGCGGAACGCTGTCATGGTCCGCTCGGGTACACCGGCCTCGCTGCCGATAAGAAGCACGCGCACACGCTTGTCCATGAGACTATCCATCTCCGACTCAAGGACCTCGACGAACAGCGACATGAGGCCGTAAACCTCATCGGCAGAGCGGCGCCAGTTCTCGCTAGAAAACGAGTAGATGGTGAGGAACCTGATGCCGAGTTCGAGGCACGTGGCGATGGACTCGCGAACCGCCTTGGCACCTGCCTTGTGCCCGAGCTGACGCGCCAGTGCGCGTTTGGTCGCCCATCGGCCGTTACCGTCCATGATGATGGCCACATGAGCCGGCACATGTGCGACATCGAGCCGAGAAAGGAGCTCCCGGTCAACGCGGCTCCTGAAGAAGGACTCGAGTGATGCTCTTAGCGGAGTGTCAGCCACTCAGACCTCCATGATCTCCGCTTCTTTGCGCTTGAGCAACTCATCGACCTCAGCGATATGGGCATCGGTCGACTTCTGTATCTCGGCTTCGTAGTGATGCAGCTCGTCTTGGGAGATGTCACTCTCTTTCTCCTGGCGCTTGAAGCCGTCGTTAGCATCGCGGCGGATGTTCCTGATGGCAATGCGACTCTCTTCTGCGTAGCCGCGGCAGAGCTTCACCAATTCCTTGCGGCGTTCCTCATTCAGCGCCGGGAACGGTACACGGATGACCTGACCGTCATTGGACGGATTGAAGCCGAGATCCGCCGAACGGATGGCCTTCTCTATGGCACCAAGGGCCGTCTTGTCGTAGGGCCCTACCACGAGCAATTGTGGCTCGGGAACGTTCACGGACGCGATCTGATTAAGCGGCGTCATCGTGCCGTAGTACTCGACTTGGATCTTGTCCAGGATGCTTGCGGAAGCACGGCCCGTGCGGACGCCACCGAACTCATAACCGAGCGCAACGACAGCCTTATCCATGCGCTCCGCAGCTTCTTTCAGACTGTTCACGCTCATGAGGCGCCTCCTCGCACGATGGTACCAACGGGCTTGCCGAGCAGAGCAGCGGCGATGTTACCTTCACGCTCCATGTTGAAGACGATGATCGGCAGATCATTATCCATCGCCAGACTGATAGCGGTATTGTCCATGACCTTCAGGCCGAGGTTGAGAACATCGATATAGGCGAGTTCATCGAACTTCTTAGCGGTTGGAACGAGCTTTGGGTCGGCATCGTACACACCGTCGACCCGGGTGGCTTTCATGATGCACTCTGCGTGGATCTCGAGCGCACGGAGCGCCGCCGTCGTGTCCGTCGTGAAATAGGGGTTCCCGGTTCCCGCCGCGAAGATGACGGTCCTCCCCTTCTCAAGATGACTGATGGCCCGACGCCGAATGTATGGCTCGGCGACATCCTTCATCTCGATCGCCGACATCACGCGAGTGTAGACGCCATGTGCCTCGAGGGTGTCCTGGAGAGCAAGCGCGTTCATCACAGTAGCAAGCATACCGATGTAGTCCGCCTGAGCGCGGTCCATACCTTTGGCGGAAGCAGCTACACCGCGAAAGATGTTCCCGCCACCAACGACGATGGCGACCTGGACACCACCAGCGACCACCTCTTTGATCTGAGCAGAAAGGAAATCCAGAACCCGGGGGTCGATGCCATAACCGGCATCTCCCATCAGTGCTTCACCAGAAAGCTTGAGCAGAACGCGCTCATACCGGAATCCGGGCATGTTCCTCCCTCGATCGACTTCGCGACACGCACATGGTCCGTGATGATGATAAACCAATGGGGCGATGCTGCGCATCGCCCCATTCAGGTCATGCGATCAGCAGCAGCAACTGCTCTTCGGTTCAGGGTTCGTCTCACCAAGGACGAGGCGCACAAAACGGACCACGTCGACCGACGCACCCGCCTCTTTGCCGGCTTGCTGTGCGTGCTGCTTCACGGTGATATCGGGGTTCTTCACGAACTGCTGTTCAAGAAGACAGAACTCTTTGAAGAACTTCTCAAGCCTGCCTTCGGCTATCTTCTGCTGGATGGGCTCGGGCTTACCTGTCTCTGCAGCCTGATTCCGGTAGATGTTCATCTCGTGCTCGACGACATCAGAAGCGACCTCATCGCGATGAATAGCGATCGGGGCTGCGGCTGCGATCTGCATAGCCACATCTTTTGCAAATCCGCGCACGGCATCGTGTGCGGCAGCTTCAGGTGTACCCGTGCTCACCTCGACGAGTACGCCGATGTTCCCGATGCCATGGATATAGACAGCCATGCAGCCGGCCTCGGTCGAAAGCTCGTAGCGGAAGAGACGCGCTATGCCCATGTTCTCGCCGAGCTTACTCACAGCCTCGCCGAGACGCTCCTCGACGGTGATCTCGGGACGCTGGACGTAGGGCTGAGCGAGCATGTCATCGACGTCGACTGGCGCTGACTCAAGAACCTGCTGAGCAAGCTCGGTCACGAGCTCCTTGAAGTTGGCATTGCGCGCTACGAAGTCGGTCTCGCAGTTGACCTCAAGAACAGATGCCGTGCGGCCATCCTCGGCTACGATGCCACCGATCAGACCTTCATTAGTGGCGCGTCCCGCTTTCTTGGCCAGGGCGGCGAGACCTTTGGTGCGAAGTACGTCGACCGCTGCCTCCATGTCGCCGTTCGCCTCGACCAGTGCCTTCTTGCAGTCCATCATGCCGGCGCCGGTGCTCTCGCGGAGCTCCTTGACCATGCTTGCGGTGATCTCCATCGTTCCTCCTCGTGCAAGCGCGCATGACCGCGCTCGGTTCGCGTGACTGGTGATACGACTACTCGGCGGTAGGCGCTTCGGGAGCGGGCGCCTCGACTGCCGCGACGGGTCCATCAGCAGCGACAGGTGCAGCCTCAACGGCGCTGGTCTCGGTCACGGGTGCGGCAACGTCGCCTTCGACAGCTGGCTCGCCATCGCCCGGAACGGTCAGACCGGCGGCACGGCGACCATCGATCGCGGCATCGGCGATGACTTTGCATATCAACGAGACCGCGCGGATAGCATCGTCGTTACCGGGGATCACGTAGTCTACCTCGTCAGGATCCGCGTTGGTGTCCACGAGACCGATGAGCGGGATATTGAGTCGGTGCGCTTCCTTGACGGCGATAGCCTCACGCTTGGTGTCGACCACGAAGACCGCCTTCGGCAGATCACCCATATCGCGGATACCGGTGAGATCGCGCTGAAGCTTGACGAGTTCACGACGCAGAAGGAGCGCTTCTTTTTTGGGAAGCTGGGTCATCGTGCCGTTCTCCTCCATGGTCTCAAGCTCGATCATCCGCTTGATGCGACCACGGATCGTCACGAAGTTGGTAAGCATGCCACCAAGCCAGCGCTGGTTCACGTACGGCATACCGGCACGCTCGGCTTCCTTGCGGATCGGATCCTGTGCCTGCTTCTTGGTGCCGACCAGCAGAACCGATCCGCCACGAGCACTCAGGTCACGCACGAACTGATACGTCGTGTCGATCTCCTTGAGGGTACGCTGCAGGTTCAGGATGTAGATGCCGTTGCGTTCGGTGAAGATGTACGGCTTCATCTTCGGGTTCCAGCGACGGGTCTGATGACCGAAGTGCACGCCGGCTTCAAGCAGGTTCTTCATTGACACGGACACAGTGGTGCCTCCTTCGTGGTTGGCCTCCGCCCGCTTCGACTCCTGTAACGACCGGCTTCGCCGGCACCACGCACAGGATCCACAGACGTGTGAGTTAAGAGCGCAGGTATGGTACCACGAAACGCCATGGCTGTGGCGGCCACGCGGTACCTGAGAGGGAGCGGATCAGCGAAGTCCTGCGTACTCTCGACCGCATGACTCACATACAAAGCACGCATCGAAGTGCCCCGGGTGATCCACTTGGGGTACGAGACGCAGTGAGAGCTCGTTCTCGCATGCGGGGCACCAGAGCTTGCGCTTGAGTCCGGCCGAATCGATGACACACTGAACGTCGCCCACATCGGGCTTGATGAACACGTGGAACTCATCATTTTGCGCACACGTGGTGCCAAGTGCATCCAGCGTGAGTCGAACCTTGTCCGAGACATCGGCCGGACGAGACTGGTTTTTGATCAGATAGTCGGTCGCACCGAGCGACACTGCCTGCTCGATGGTCGACTCTTCGCCAAGGTTGGTGAGGATGACCACTGGGATGTCATGGGTGCGTGGGTCGGCCTTGACGGCTTCCAGTACCTCCAGCCCACCCATCCGCGGCATGATCAGATCGAGAAGGATCAGATCCACCGGCTGGTCACGAAGAACAGAGAGCCCAGCGATACCATCAGCTGCGTCGAAAACCTGAAACCCGTCCTGCAGGAGTCGATCGTGATACATCCGACGCAAAAGGTCGGTGTCCTCGACGACGAGGACGCGCTGTGCGGCCATACCGATCACCCCTCCACAGTCTCCCGCTACTAGCTGACAGGTATGAACCCCTGGGCCGCCTGCAGCCGCGCCCTGAGTCTGAGCACAGCCTTGGTGTGCATCTGGCTCACTCGAGACTCGGTGACTCCAAGCACAGCACCGATCTCTTTGAGGGTCAGCCCCTCGTAGTAGTACAGAGCGATGACGCTTTTCTCACGATCAGGAAGTCGATCGATAGCCGAGGCAAGAATCTCCTTGAGCTCTGCGGTCTCGAAGATAGAGACCGGATCCTCTGCAGCTTGATCGGGTATCGCACTGAGAGGATCACTGTGTTCATCCTGGTCTACCCCGGAAGTCCACATGTCCTCGAACGAGATGATCGACGTATACGACACACGCGTGAGGATGGACTGTAACTCATGGGGCGTGACCCCCATCTCTACGGCGATCTCCGAATCGGAAGGAACACGCTTCAAACGATTCTCGAGAGTGATGTATGCAGACTCGAACTGGCGTGCCCGCGAACGCACAGACCGGGGCACCCAGTCCATCGCACGCAACTCATCGATGATCGCACCCTTGATCCTGGCGATCGCATAGGTCTCGAACTTGATGCCCCGCGTGATGTCGAACTTCTCTATAGCATCTATCAGCCCGAACACCCCGTATGACACGAGATCGGCTGTATCGACCGTCCGGGGCAATCCGGATGATAGACGACCAGCGACGTACTTCACTAATGGCGAATAGGCGACAATCAGGCGATCTCTCGCCTGAATATCGCCAGCGTCTTTGAATGTCTCCCACGCAGATGCAAGCTCCGCTTTGGGATCGGTTTTCATACGATATGGACCTCCATTAGGCCCGAGGATGCGCCCCCTTGTGTACCTCACGCAGATGCCTCGTGCTGACGTGAGTATAAATCTGGGTGGTGGACAGCGCAACGTGACCCAGGAGCTCCTGAACCGTCCGAAGATCGGCCCCACCCTCAAGCAGGTGCGTTGCGAACGAATGACGCAGGTCATGCGGCGTGATATGTGCACACTGTTCGAGCTGTTGTAAGTATCGGTCGAGCATGCGACGAACTCCACCGGAGGTCAGTCGTGTGCCAAGGCGGTTGAGGAAATATGCACCGCTCGCGGCGCCTTTATCCAACCTTGTCCGACCGACCGTCAGATACTCCTGAAGCCGCTTGGCGGCAAGCGGGTGGATAGGCACGATACGTTCACGTGCACCCTTACCCATCACGCGTACGGTCGCCGACGCCAGGTCGACGTCGCCAATATCCAACCCTGTCAGTTCGGACACACGGAGACCGCTGGCGTACAGTAGCTCGAGGATAGCGAGGTCACGCGCCCCCAGCGGGGTCTCCGTATCCGGCAGTCCGAGTAGCTGATCGATAAGCGACTCTGGCGTCACGCCGGGCAGTCGCTGCGGCGTCTTCGGGGTCGCCAAAACCGCTGCTGGACTCGCAGTCAAGAACTGCATCCGAACAAGATAGCGATAAAACGAGCGCAGTGCTGCAAGTCGACGCGCGATCGTGCGCTTCGAGTACTGCGCACGATCCAGCTCGGCAAGATATCGGCGGAGTCTTCGATGATCCGCATCGAGGACGTGGACGTCCTCACGTACAGCCCAGTCGCAAAAACCACCCAGATCGGATGCATATGCGGTCACTGTACGCGGAGACAGGTTCCTCTCGACGCGAAGATGCTCGAGGAATGCATCGGTAAGTTGTTCGTTGGTGGGTCGTTCGCTCATCTGGTAGGACTCATCTCCCCACCCGGCTACTCATCCTGTCCATCGCGGGGCGCCTCAAAAAGATCCGGGCGAGTTTCGATAAATGCGCGCATGTCCGAACGTGCGCGCTCGGCATATGCAGCATAGCGAGCCTGTTTACCACGGACGCGCTCAGGCAGCGCAGGCACAAGACCGAAGTTCACGTGCGTGGGTTGGTAGCCATCCGTTGCAGGATCCGTCGCATAAGCGAGCAGCGAGCCAAGTGCAGTGCTCTGCGGGAGTACCGGAAGTGGTGCTCCCGCACGCGTGCTGCAGACACCAAGGGCCGCGAGGAGTCCGGATGCTGCGGCTTCGAGATAACCCTCGGTGCCTGATAGTTGACCGGCGATACGAACGCGTGGTTCGGCACGCAGCGCGAGACCCATGTCCAATAGATGCGGCGCATCGATGAAGGTGTTGCGGTGCATCACTCCATGCCTCATGAACGTGGCGTGCTCCAGGCCGGGGATCGTTCTGAACACGCGTTCCTGCTCGCGGAACGTGAGATTCGTCTGGAAGCCGACAAGGTTATACGCGCTACCAGCGCGATTCTCGGCGCGCAACTGCACAATAGCCCACGGTCGGTCGCCGGTCGTAGGATCGATCAGCCCGACAGGCTTCAGTGCTCCGTAGCGCAGCGCATCGACACCTGTCCGTGCCACTTCCTCTACAGGCTGACATGCTTGAAAGAGCTCTTTGCGCTCAAAGTCGCGCAGTGTGACACGATCGGCCGTGATCAGCGCACCGACAAACGTCTCGTACTGGGTCCGGTCCATCGGGCAGTTGAGATAGTCGGACTCCCCTCCTTTACCCCAGCGCGAGGCACCGAATACGACGTTGCGATCGATGGTCTCCGCATCGATGATCGGAGCCGCCGCATCGTAGAACGCCAGATGCCCGGAACCAGTGAGTCCCGTCAGGGCAGAGATCAGGCTCTCACTTGCGAGCGGTCCTGCAGCGACGATGACGTCTCCGTCCGGTATCTGCGTCACTTCCTTGCGCCATACATCGATGAACGGGTGCTGCTCAATGGCTTTCGTGATGCTCTTGCTGAATCTGTCCCTGTCGACCGCCAGTGCGCCACCAGCGGGTACCGCCGTTTCTCGTGCAGCAGCGAGCACGAACGAACCCATGTCCTCGAGCTCTCGCTTGAGTAGTCCGGCCGCCGTGTGAGGGTCATCGCTCTTGAACGAGTTGGAGCAGACGAGCTCGGCGAAATAGTCGGTGTGGTGCGCAGGGCCCACTACCTCAGGACGCATCTCGTAGAGGCGCACGAGCACACCTCGGCTGGCGAGTTGCCAGGCCGCCTCACTCCCTGCAAGCCCAGCCCCTACTATCGTGACCGGATCCACCGGCGTTCTCCTTTGATCGGATGCGCACATTGTACGTCACTGTGATGGTCCGCCATCACCCCAGCCCGTATCGCCCATCGGGATACCGAACGATGGCACCCGAAGACTCCAAGCGTCCGAGTGTTCGCGCGGCACTGACGATATCGATGCCAAGCGTCCGCGCAAAGTCGTCGGGACGAAGCGGGTCTGCAGCTAGCGCTCGCATAGCCGCATCTTTAGGATCGGTCTCACCGACTGTCGATAACACGCCCTCGATACCGAGTGTGATCGCCAACTCAGCGATATCGGTAACCGGGATCGCACCCTGACGGATGAGCCGGTTGGCGCCACGTGACTCGGCAGAGAGGATGGATCCGGGAACGGCAAGCACATCACGACCGGCATCGAGCGCGGCATCGGCCGTGCTGAACGTGCCACTAGGGAGACCGGCCTCCACCACCAGTACTGCACGTGCGAGACCGGCGATGATTCGATTGCGCCGCACGAACGACCACCGCGTGGGCTGCATACCGAACGGGAGCTCAGAGATCACTGCATGCTCGGTTCGCATCATGCGAAGAACGTCCGCGGATCGACGTGGGTAGTCGACGTCGGGGCCGCAGCCCAGGACCGCCACACTCGGCCCTCCCGCACCCAGCGCCGCACGGTGAGCTTCACTATCACACCCTATAGCCGCACCGGAGATGATCGTCACACCGGCCGACCCCGCCCATCCCGCGAACTGGCGCGCGCACCGCAGGCCGTACGGTGTCGCCTTCCTGGACCCGATGATCGCAAGTCCGGGGCGCAACGCAGATGGCCGGCCCAAGCCGTAGAGCCTTTTCGGGGGATCTGGCGTCTCGGCGAGAAGCTGTGGGTATCCGGGCTCACCCAACTCCAGGATGAAGCGAAGGGCGCTCATGCGACTTCCCACGCACGATAAGCCATCGCCTCTATCACGTGGACCTCGTCGACACGTTCCGTGCATTCGAGATCGGCAATGGTCCGCGCGACGCGCAAAAGGCGGGTGATGGCACGTCCAGACAGGCGGGCGTTGCGTCCTGCGACCTCCAGGGTCGACCTCGCCGCAGGAGCAAGCCAACTGCGGAGACTGGCGGGCGGCCGTGACATAGCGTACGCCCGGGCTGCAGCCACCCGCTCCCGTACGTCATCCGTCGACACCCCTGGCGGACGCTCATCATCAAGTAGCAACGCAGGGTCTATCCTGTCCACACGTATGGAGATGTCCATGCGATCGAAGAGCGGCCCACCGATTCGTGACTGGTAGCGATGCACCGCCCCCTCGGTGCAGGTGCACGAACGCTGCGGATCTCCGTCATACCCGCACGGGCAGGGATTCATGGCCGCGGCGAGTGTGATCTTCCCGGGGTAACGCACTGCCCCACTGGCCCGCACCAGAGTAACGACTCCTTCCTCTATGGGCTGTCGAAGCGCCTGTAGTGCGGCGGGCGCGAACTGCGGCACTTCGTCAAGGAACAGCACGCCGTTGTGCGCGAGGCTGAGCTCGCCCGGCCTGGGCGGCGTTCCTCCGCCCACCAGCCCGGCCACCGTACATGAGTGGTGCGGTGCCCTGAACGGGCGGATCCCCTCGATTGCCGACATCGGGTCCAGTCCCGCCACTGAATAGATCAGAGCAGACTCCAACCGTTCACGGTCCGTCAAGGGTGGCAGGAGCCCGGCAAGTGCACGAGCCAGGAGCGTCTTGCCCGAGCCCGGAGGACCAGTGAGAAGGATGTGATGACCGCCAGCTGCAGCGACCTCAAGGCAACGCTTCGCTGTTTCATGTCCGGCGACATCCTCCAGTCGCACTGGTGGTCGAGGACTGTGTCGGTCAGGCTCGACTGCAGTCTCGAACACGGCGGGCAGCCCGCCCCGAAGTACCGAGAGGTGCTCCAGCGCGTGGAAGCCCAAGCCCGGTACGACGGCGACCACCTCGGCCGAAGCTGCCGGCCCCAGGAGGTTCTCGCCACGCGACACGGCACCGATCGCATGCGCGAGCATCCCGGGTACCTCCCGCACTCGCGCATCCAGACCGAGTTCACCCACGACCGACAGAGACTCGAAGACCTTGTGCGGAAGTTGCCCGGTCGCGCAGAGAACGGCCAGTGCGATAGGGAGATCGAAGCCGGTCCCGTGCTTTCGAAGTGGTGCGGGTGCCAGATTGACGATGACCCGCGCATTCGGAAACTCATACCCCGCAGCCCGCAATGCTGCACGGACGCGATCGCGGGCTTCCTGAACGGCTACGTCAGCGAGTCCCACGATGCCGAAGATCGGTAGTCCAGGCGACACATCTGCCTGGACTTCCACGCGAACCGCATCGACACCGTGCAGTGTCGCCGTAGTGATCGATGCCTGCATGACGGTCAGGCCAGCGCAAACGCGGCGCGATGGTGTCGCAAGAGCGCGCGATCCTCGCACAGCACGACGATCGATACGACATCGAACCTCACCGACAGATCCGACAACCCACTTGCCGCGATGTACGCTTCCGCAAGCCTGACCAGGCGTCGTTGTTTGGCCACAGACACGGACTCTTCCGGCTGTCCTGCCGATGTCGACGCCCTGGTCTTCACCTCACAGACCACGAGCTCCTCACCGTCCATCGCGATAATGTCGATCTCTCCGCGGCCGTTGCGCCAGTTGCGGTCTACGATCACCATCCCTTGCCGCTCGAGGTACGCGGCTGCCGCTTCTTCTCCCCTGCGTCCGATCTCGATAGGTGTCATCAGGATGCTCCCTTCTACAGGAGGAGCATCTCAGGGGATGTGCACCGGAACCTGAACAGACTCAAACCCTTCCACCGTATGAGTCGGTGACGGCAGCCCAGTCACCATCACTCGGGACTCAGAACAGGGTGCGCGACGAACATGGCGCAAACGATAGACGGTGCACCGTCGATGGGCCATAGGTCCGCAAGGCCTCCATATGCGCAGCACTCCCGTACCCCTTGTTTCCGGCGAATCCATACACCGGGAACCGGGCATCAATATCCGTCATCAGGCGGTCCCTATCGACCTTGGCAACGATGGACGCTGCCCCTATAGCACGTGTCAGCGCGTCTCCTGAGACTATGGCCGTACATGCCAGACCAAGGTTCACGGGAAGACCATCGACAAGTACATGATCCGGCACTTCTGGAAGTCTGCCGATCGCTTGCCGCATCGCCTCGACAGTGGCAGCAACGATGCCGAGTTCGTCGATCTCGGCTGGCGGGACATGCGCCACCCCAACGCCACGAGCAAGACGGCGTATCTCGACGGCGAGGTGCTCGCGCGTCCGAGGCGACAGGCGCTTGGAGTCGTTGACACCGGGGACGTGTACATCCCGGTCGAAGACGCACGCACACGCCGTGACCGGCCCGGCAAGCGCCCCCCTACCAACTTCGTCAACACCAGCCACGATCACACACCCATTATCCATCAGCTCCTGCTCCATGCGAGCCAGGACGTGCAGACGAGAGAGTTCCACCGCTTCGGCGCTGCGGCGCCGCTGTGCACGCACGACGGCGCGCCGGACCCCCGCCCGCTCGTCGTAAGCAAGCGATGCGATGAGTTGTGCAAGAGAGTTGTCGTCAGCCGAGTCGAGCTCGGCTGTGATGACGGCGATCGATCTGGTATCCATGGATCAAGTGTACCGCGAGAACGCAGAAGACCCCGGGCGATGCCGGGGTCTTCATACGTACGAGTTGGATCACGACTAGTGACGCAGTTCCTTGACGCGGGCGGCTTTGCCGACCTTATCGCGCAGGTAGTACAGCTTGGAGCGGCGAACCTTGCCGCGAGATACGACCTCGAGATCCATGATCTTGGGCGAATGGACCGGGAAGGTGCGCTCCACGCCAACGGCGAACGAGACTTTGCGGACCGTGAAGGTCTCGCGATTGCCAGCACCATGACGGCGGATGACGATGCCCTGGAACGGCTGGATGCGCTCCCGGGTACCCTCAACGACCTTGTACATGACCTTGACGGTGTCACCGACCCCGAACTCGGGCAGGTCGTCACGCAGCTGCTGCTGCTCGATAGCGCGGATCTTGTCCATGAGACGTTCCTGTTCAGTCTGTGGTGTGTTACCGGATGCCATGAGGCACGAGTGAGTAGTATAGCGAAGCCGCCCCGGTGAGGCAATGCATACGATCCGATCGCATGGGTGACGGGTGGCTGACCCCTAGTCCATAGCGCCGATGCGATCGATGGGCCAGAAGCGGTAGACCGCACGTCCGTGGACCTGAGATAGCGACACAGCGCCGAACACGCGCGAGTCGGCGCTGTTGGTGCGATAGTCCCCCATCAGCCATACATAACCGTCGGGCACTGTATATGGCATCTCCTGGACCATCGGCTCGGTGGGTAGATCGTGGGTGTATGGCTCATCGAGTACGTTGCCGTCGATAACGACCTTGCCGTCGATGAGGTCGATCGTCTCTCCGCCGAGTCCTACGACACGTTTGATCAGTGTGTCCACTGACCCTGTCGGGTCATCGAGTACGACGATGTCACCGCGCTTGGGCTCAGTGAAACGGTAGATGAACTTGTTGGCGACTACGCGATCCTGCAACTCGATTGTCGGGATCATCGACCCGCTGGGGATGACATACGGTTGGACGACCCACGTACGGATCGCCCCGGCAAGTGCGAATGCGAGCACGACCATGAATAGGAGCTCGGCCAACCAACGGACGAACGAGATGGGTCGCTCCTCAGGCACTCGGGAACCCGCACCGCTGAGGTCCGTGATCTCATCTCGCCCTCTGTCATCACTGAACGACTGTACGTCGTCTTCATATCTTTCCTCGCCGTCATTCACCTTCGACGCTCTCCTCCTCGACGATTCGTCTCACGAACTCAGACTCCTCAACGGTCAGTCGTGCACTGTTCAGTAGATCCGGCCTGCGTTCGGCCGTGCGACGAACGGACTCTGTGCGCCGCCACGCCGCGATCCGGGCATGATCGCCGCTCAGCAAGACGTCTGGAACACTCATCTGCTGGAAACATGCAGGACGAGTGTACTGAGGATACTCTAGAAGATCCTCGCTGAACGACTCATCCGTTACTGAATCACTACATCCGAGTGCGCCGGGCTGCAGCCGGCAAACGGCGTCGACAAGAACCAGCGCAGGAAGTTCACCACCAGTGAGTACGTAGTCGCCGATAGACAACTCAAGGTCCGCCCGCTTCAGGATGCGCTCGTCAAAGCCTTCATACCGACCACATAAGACGACCAGGCGTGGTCGTCGGGCCAGGTCGCGCACGAGTGCCTGGTCCAACGGTCTACCCTGTGGCGACATCACGACGACGAACGACCGACTATCCGCAAGGCCCTCGACTGCATCGAGAGCGCGATAGACAGGCTCCGGCTTCATGACCATACCCGGGCCTCCGCCGAACGGATAGTCGTCGGTCGTACGGTGCCGATCCTCGGTCCAGTCGCGCAGATCGTGGACCACTACATCGATAACACCACGCGCCTGAGCCCGACCGAGTATCGATGCTTCGAGCATCGGCCCGAAAACTCCGGGTAGAACGCTGATGATGTCGATCCTCATGACGTGATGTCCTCATCGATAAGTCCATCGAGAAGCTCTACTGCTATGCCCCGACCTGCGTCATCGATATCGATTACGACTTCGTCGATCACGGGAAGCAGGACCTGCGAGAACGGACCTTCATCGACCACGAGCACATCATTCGCCCCGGTGATTATGACGTCGGTCACGACCCCGAGATAGCCACGTCGGGCATCGGTCACCGCATACCCGAGAAGATCGCTCGTAGAACCCGATGGCGCCGGTAGGGCAGCACCTGCGGTGAGCAGCCAGCGGCCTACGACCTCGTGTGCTGCGGCAGCAGTGGTCATACTCCCGAGCGACACGATCGCCCCCTTGGGTCCCTGGCGGGCCTCGGTCACATGGTAGGGTCTGATCCGTGCCGGCGGTGGGACGATCCACACCTTGAGCCCCTTGAGATCAGCAAAGGAGAGATCGTCGCCTGTGACGACTACGACCTCTCCCTGTGTGCCGTGGGCCTTCTGGATCCGACCGGCTCTGCGGTACGGAGCAGTCATCTCTGTCAGCCGACGACTTCGACCGTCGCGTCGGCGCCGTTCATCGATGCAGCCGCCCGTGCAAGAACACGCAAGGCCTTGATGATACGGCCCTGACGACCGATCACTTTCCCCACGTCATCGGAGTGCACGGTGATCTCATAGGTCGTGACGCCGTTCTCCTCGTGACTCTCGATTCGCACTTCATCGGGATACTCCACGACCGAAGTAACGACATAATTCACCAGGGCATCGACATCAACGTGTGAGGACATCGCTACTCTGCCGCCTCAGCGGAGTCGTCCGCGGCAGCCTTGGCCGCTGCAGCCTTCGCATCTTCGGCAGCCTTCTCCTCCTCGGCGACCTTTGCCTGGGCCTTCTTCGACATACCACCGGACTTGGTCGGAACTTCCGCGTCCGGGTTCTTCGCGATCGCAAGCAGTTTGCCTACGGTCTCGCTAGGCGTAGCGCCCTTTGCGATCCAAGCTTCGATCTTCTCGACATCGATCTCGATGGTCGACGGATCGGTACGCGGATTGTACCGTCCGAGGATCTCGATGAACCGACCGTCACGTGGAGCGCGAGCGTCCGCGGCCACGACGCGGTAGAACGGGGCCTTCTTCGCGCCTGCGCGAGCAAGGCGGATCTTGACTGCCAAAACCTTCACCTCCGTGTAGGTGGCTCGAATCGAACCACTCGTGAGCAAAAGCAGCGACTAATGATACGAGATGTAGATGCACCGGTCAAAAGAGTTCTTGTACACGTCCGCGACCTACAGTCTACCGGGCATGCCGGGGAAGACTCCGCCCCGGCGTTTGCCTCTCTTTCCTTGTCGCTCGGCGACCTGCATCTGCTTGATCATCTTCTTGGCCTGGGTGAACTGCTTCAGAAGCTGGTTCACCTCGTAGACCCGGACACCGGCACCGATCGCGATCCTTTCGCGTCGTGAGCCGTTGATGATAGAGGGTTTGTCACGCTCGCGTGCAGTCATGGATCGGATGATCGCCTCGGTACGGACCAGGGCTCCTTCGTCGATCTGTGCGTCCGCCGGCAACTTATTGGCCCCGGGAATCATCTTCATGATGTCGCCGAGCGAGCCCATCTTACGAACCTGCTGGAGCTGCGTGAGGAAGTCATCGAGTGTGAAATGCCCCTCCTTGAGCCGCGCCTCCATCTGCTCGGCGGTATTGGTGTCGAAGGTGTTCTGCGCCTTTTCTATCAGCGAGACGACGTCACCCATGCCGAGTATGCGCTTCGCCATGCGGTCGGGATGGAACGGCTCAAGGGCATCGACTTTCTCTCCTACCCCCACGAACTTGATCGGGCGGCCCGTGACAGAGCGCACCGAAAGCGCCGCACCACCACGCGCGTCACCATCCAGCTTTGTGACGATCACTCCGTCGAAGTCCACCCGCCCTGCGAAAGCTTTGGCTGCGTTCACGGCGTCCTGACCGGTCATCGCATCCACGACCATCAGAACCTGATCGGGACGTATCGCATCGCGTATCGCAGCGGCTTCGTCCATCATGGCTTCGTCGATGTGCAGGCGCCCCGCAGTATCGACGATGACCAGATCTCGCATGGTGGCAACGGCTTGTTTCACACCTGCACGTGCGATATCGACGGGGTCGGCACCGTCCCCTCGGTAGACCGGTACGCCGAGCT